>NZ_JACOPC010000004.1:0-505330 GCF_014288035.1 Hungatella sp. L36
CCTTGACTTAACATCCAATAGGCCAGCGTTTTACGGTGGTCTTTTTGTAGTTCCTAAACGCTGCATAAAACTTTTTTGCAAACTTCCTCAATTCTCTATTGACTTTTCATTTGCAGGCTAATTTATTGATTTGTATACGTTCTAAATACATTCGCATATCGTTCTTTACATCTAACCAAGTTACTACTGTATGTGTCCGGTCATAAATCTGTTTTGATATTGATAAAAGCAAAATAGTGGATTCTGGCAAAATAAATTCTATATTCTTAAACGATAGGGAAACTTGCTCCCCTGATTCCAATTGCGATATTTTTTTTAATAATTTATCTAAATTGGTATTCATATATATCATGTTAGGTAATTCTAAAGTCATTGTCAATTCACCCCTCACATCAGAATACCATTGTTTAAATAATGTGTCAAATATTAGCCTACGGGAAAAGGGATTTTTAAATATAAGATTGTGTTTAGGTGTAGGCTTCTATGACAATGTATATTACAATAGAAGCCCACACTAATTTTCATTACTATATATTCTGCTTTATAATTCTTGAAATTAGCCCAACCGCCACATTTCGCTCCTCATCAATCCTGGTAACAACGAAGCTCACGTCATCCTTTTTCCCAGGGAGCCGGTTGTCATAGCAGGAGTGGGCAATCGCATTCACCCCGATACTAAGCCGCACGAATACTGTCCCCTTATGAATATCGGTTACTGTCCCGGCATACTTGCCCTGGATTTTGCACCGGGCCAGATTGGCTTTGCTGGTATTGCCGTTGACACTCTTCACATCGGCTTTCACCGAGATATTCTGGATATCTGGAGCATCTACCGACAGGATACGGACCAGGATCTGATCCCCGACATGGAACCGCTCATTGGCGTCACCCAGCCAGTCCCAGGAAAGATCCCTGGCAAGGATGGAGCATTCTACACCGAAGATCTCCACGCGGACCACCTTTTCGGCCACGGCAATCACCCTGGCCTGGACGATGCGATCCTCGCACACGCGGGAATTTCCGGAGCTGTCCGACATATAAAAGATCTGCCGCTTCTTATACATCGCTTCTTTTCGGCTGGCGACAACACTCCGGCTGGCCGTGTCAAGTCCCTTCACCAGAAAGTCAATTTCACATCCAAGCATATTACCAAGGACTTTGCTCTGGCGTTGTACCAGCTCCCCATAATTATGCTTTTCGTCCTCAATCAGGTTTATCATCATCTCGGCCATGGGGATCACCACCCTCATCTCCTTGTAGTAGATCACCGCGATCATACCACCCTGATCCATTTTTTCGATACCGCCCAGAGTTCCGGTCAGAACCTTTTTGGTGCGGTATGCATTCTGAAATTCATGCCAGACAATATCCTCCCGGCTTTCCGGTGTCTCAATTTCACTGTCCGCATCAATCGTGAGGATGGATGATGGGACTATTTTCTTGACTGGAGCCATATCCGGAGCGGTTTCTTTGGTGCTTGCTGCTGTTTTTTGAGTTGCCATAATAAATCTCCTTTCAAAATGGTATATAAAAACCGCAATCAAAAGATTTGCGGCAATTAACCGGACATGATAGATTCTTTATCAGTAGGTACGATCTGAAGCTGATTGTCCGGCCAATCTTCCGGTAACTGCCTGGCTTGAAATACTGGAGCTGCAGGTTCCGGAGCGGGAACCTTTGGCTTTGAATCCCGTTTTCGTTTGGGTGCCGGATGAGGCTTTACCATATTCGCAAAGTCCGGTTCTGGAGCCTCCGGCAGCTGTCTCCAATCCGGAATATGCTCTATCGCCTTTCTGGGAATCAGCTTTTTACTTTCCGCGTGAAGGGAATAATCGAACTTTTCTGCCTTTAAAACCTTCTGACTCCGCAGAATGATAAGCTCCTGGTCCAAAGGAAACCGTAATACCTCGTCCATGGTGAGCAGTTTCCGCTTCCCAATGGAGCTTGTCTCCCGGTATTCCGGTGTATAGTCTGAAATGCGCCAGGTTCCCAGCTGTTTAGCCTGACTGGATACTCCGATAGTAATTTCTCCGGTCCGGTCTGAAATAAATGTGGCCGTAAGCTCATCCGTACAGCCTAAAAATAGCTGTGTATCGCAGTTTCCGATAATTTCCTGCCACTGATTTAATGGATACCGGTTTTGCATTTGCGGAAGATTCTGGAAGATACATGCCAGAAACAGCGACCTGCTTCGGATGGTACTGATTTTTTTGGTAAGGTCCGGTATGACTCCAATATTCGCCAGCTCATCGGCCAGAATCTGCACTGGGACAGGGAGCTTGCCACCTACCCCATGTTTATCCGCATACCGGACGAGCTTGATAAAAACAAAACTCATGAACATGGAAGAGAGGAAATCAAAGGTACTGTCCTGATCGCTGGTGATACAGAAATAGGCACATTTTTCATAGCCTGGCCGCGTCAGATTGATTTCGTTGTAGCTGGTGATCTGGCGGATCAGTTTATTCTGAAATACCTGTAGCCGGGAACCGAGTCCAACAATCACGCCGCTCCTTACCGTATCAGACGCCTGCCGGAAAATGGAATAAGGCGCCTTAGCCGGATGAGAGACCGGCAGCAAATCAAATAGGCTGTTCAATTCCTGCTCCGAGGTATTCGTGAGGAGCTTGTATACCTGGCCGATATTCTTTCCTTCAGGTGGAAATCCTTGCTCTACATACAGCACCAGTGCTTTCAGCAGGTTCAGCTCCGCGTTATCCCAGAAATGGTCCGGTTTGCCCGAACCGGTATTTTTTATGATGACGTCTGCAAAGAGCTGGGCCATGGTTTCCTGCCCCTCAATCTCCATCAGACAATTCCATGAATCAGAATTTTCCGGATTAACCAGGTTAAATGCCCTGACGGTATAGCCATTGGACTCCAAATATGCGGCCATATCTTCATAGAGTTCGCTTTTGGGATCGGTTATAATCAGCGATTCCCCTCTGGCAACGCAGCCAAATATCAGATTGCGGGCAAAGGCTCTGGATTTCATGGAGCCGGAGGCACCGTAAACGGCAATATTCCGGTTCATTCTTGTATTCTCCGGCAGGCAGATGGCCTGATTCCCCAGCTTCCCAAGGATAATCCCGCGTGTGTGGCTGGGATCTTTGACAAGCTCCAGCACCTTATGCATTTCCTCTTCCGTCATAAAGCCGGAGGTTCCATAAGCACCCTGGTCGGAATATTTTAAGTTCCGTTCCTCGTCATAGACCAGCTTATCCCCAAAGCCCATCCGCATCACCATGAAGATCAGAAGTCCAAGCAGGGACAGGCAAATAAAAATCCCATACAGATTGTACGGGAAAATCGTCATGGCATGAAAACAGGCGGAAGGACTGCCGGAAGGAAATCCGGGGGAAACAGAGCTTCCCAGGCTGTATCCGTTATCCAACCAGGCATTGTAGTTTATAAAAAACTGTGAGAGATAACCGGCTGCATAGAGTATCGGCAGGATTATGGGCGGAAGCAGGAATACCAGCTTCCATAATTTCTGTTTCAGTTGAAAAACCTCCTTTTAAATTTTTCAAGGTCGATTGTGCTGACGGATACGGCGTCGCCTGCGTATTCCAGGATAGCTGCCTTCTGGAAGTCAAAGCATAGAATCTGGCCGGTAAGCTGGTGCATCCGGAGCGCGGTAATAAAGCGGCAGATTTCCAGCATGTCGAAGTCATAGGCAAAAAGCACAGGGATTCCCTGTTCCTGGACCGCATCGTGTTCAAATGGAAAGGCTTCGCGATCTGGCGGCTGTAAGTCGGACCCCAGCAGGCCATCCAGCTTTGCAAGTAGCTGTGGAGCGGCCAGGAGTTTTAATAGAGCTTCCCCGGCTGGGGTGTCCGGAACAAAATGAAAATAGTCATAGCTGGTATCCAGCGCAAAGCAGCATTTATGGTAGCCTCCGGTGCTTCTCATCAAGACAGTCGCCGTATACATATCCGTACCAACCATAATGGCATGGATTTGAGTATCTGTCCGATAATGCCGGGAAAGGACACCCTGGTTCAAGTGGTGCTGTAATATGGCCTTCAGCTTAATCTCAGTATTATAGGACCATTTCATAGCACAGTCCCCGGTATAGTAAATCACGTATACCGTGGAATTCGACAACAGAATGCCCATGGTCCGGGAATTGTTGACCTTTACGGTTTCCATTCCCAGCTCTTTAATCTCACGGGAATGATAGTATACAGGACAGGGCAGCACCTGCATGGAAGCCGGTTCCCCGGCCTGGAATAAATTTGGCTTTCGGTCCCGGAATATTTCAATGCCGGCTGCTGTTAAAAGCTGGTATGTACGGGCGGTCTGATGGAGCCGGAGCCTGCGGGGCGGTTCGCTGCGGGGCTGGTTGGTATCGGAACTGCCCGTCAGATAGAAGGAAAACCGTTCCGGATTCTCGGCCAGGAGCGCCTTCTTGCCGACTGATGAGAGGCGGTAGCCACGGAGCTTGTCCCGGTAATGTGTTTTTAGTAGGCGCTCATCCTTTAAGCGGGTAATCATCTTTTCACCATAACTGCCACCCATGCCAAGGCGCCAAAGCAGGTCGGCTGGGAACTCGCCTGACAGGGCGGTTAGCTCCATGAGCCTGTACTGGAATGTATCTGTATTCAAAGTTTAATCCTCCCTTACTTAACCGTATCCGTCTGAAACTCCGGTAAAACTATGCCTTCTGGAAATGCCGGAATCGTGAGTTTCCGGGGGAGTTTCAGCGCTTTTTACCGTAGTCGGATAAAATGTGATTGAAAAACTCAAAAATCCGACATGGATTTCAGGCGGCCTTCATGGCTTTTCAGCCAGTCCGGAAACTGCCCACAGGCCATTAAAGTAACAACCGTGCAGTCCTGCGGCCCGAACTCGGTTGTATGATAGGTGTTACATAAAAGCCCCGTGTCGTCCACCATCAAGAAGGCGGCGATGGTATCCAGAATCATTTTGCATTCCATATTGTCGTAATCCCGGATTCGGCCGATGGAAAGTTCCTCATTAAATACATGGGAGAAGCAGACCACGCATTCCCCGTATTTCGTAACGGCGTTTTCATTGACATAGCATTCAAGGGCATAGTAGAGCGGATCGGTCAAAAACGTGGTGCGTTCCTGCTTCCTTTTCTTAGGAAGAAGTCCCGGCAGGGTGATAGATGTCATGCCGTCCTCCTGTGAGATTGAAATGCCGTGGGACTGGACTGTTTTTTCCATCAAGGTGGCCTTTGGTACAATGTTGGCGGCATAGATCAGTCCCCTTAGTGAACAGGCAATCTTTTCCGCCCGTATCGCGGCGTCTGTGCTGACCTCTTCATAGTTCAGTGGGTATTTTTCTGTATCGGTAATACGCATGGCGAGAATTGCATTAGTGATTTTGGGCAGTTCATCTTCAATTCTCTGCAGGCGTAAATTCAAAATTCTTCTATCCATGGGGGGGGGGGTGGTTACTCCTTGCTTTTTATAATATTGTATGGTTCCATCAGGAAATACCCGGCAGAAAGCCGTGATACATGGAAAGTCCAGTTTGCTTATCTGGGACTCTGTTTCCACAATCACAAGCCGGTGCGGGTGCTCAGCAGTTGGAAGTGTGGATACCGCATGGTTTATCAGCAGTTCTTTTTCCGATGGAACACTAATTACTTCATATATTTCATCTTTTGCGAAAAAGGTGAGTATGACCGGATAGCTGCTAGCAGTATGGTAAGAAACCTGCGGGAGAAAATCCAAAAGCACCCATATTCCAGCCAGCGTGTCCGGGTTTATTACCGTATCCTGATACAACGTAACCGTATCTGTCAGACGGTTGTAACAGATCCGCCCCTGGTGCTCCAGCCGTGTCAGGAGGCCGGAAAGGATATCCTCCTTCAGTTCCGGTAACAGCCGCATAATCTGGCCGTAAGTCAGGCACTGGTATAAGGACAGGCAGCGCAGCAGTTCGGCCGTCTCCTGTTCATGCCGTTTATGATACATTGGATTCCCTCCTTCAGTTGTAAGTATTGTATAAGTACACTCTGCGTATGAAAATCAGCAGGTCAAATATGTACGCACACTCTACTTATATGTTACGCAGTAACCGGTTCCGGCTCCTGGCTTTGCTGCCTTTGCCTTGCAATCAGCTTTTTCAGTTCTTCACGGTCTGTTGTGATAAGCTCTTTTTCCAACTGTGACGCTTTAAACTCTACCGTGACGTTATTGTTGTTTGTGGATATCAGGGCGTTACCACGCTCAAAATGAGTGATAGCCATGGTCTCGGCCTCTGATAAATGCAGAATATCCTGTACTCTTTGGGCCTCCTCATCCTCCAGGTTGAGAACAATTTTTGTTTTAGAGTTATTGATAATGCCTTTCCCGTACTTGCCGTCATCCAGTGCGAAGAAATCGTTTAAATCCTGGGTCGCACAGATTGCCGCCCCGGCGTACCCTCTTATAATTTTAAAAATCTCAAGAACAAATTCCGCGGCAAGACGGTTGGAAGAAGCGCCTATTAATTGCCATGTCTCATCAATAAAGATTGCTTTTTCAACGGTACGGTCCTCCTTGGTCTTATCCCAGACGTAATCCAGGGCTACAAACATGCCGACAGTCAGCAGATCGCCTGTCAGCTCGGAAATATCCAGAACGGTATACTTATTGCCCAGATTTACATTGGTTCTCTGATTAAAGGTAGAAGCAGAACCATGCACCAGGCGATTTAAGATATTTGCTATGCGTCTGGTATCCGGATTCTTTTTCAGAATGTTATAAACATCCTCCAGAACCGGCATTTCTTTGTATTGGTTCGGGTGCTCCGGATCGACCAAGCTTTCATTATTATGTGTGATTCCTTTCCCGTTGTAAGTCTGAATCAACACCTCATCTAACAGCTGTTTCTCCTCATGGTTCATGTCCGGAATCAGAAGTGAAAAGAAAATATGAAGCCGTTGGATTTTAGCGGCCAGCTCCGATTTATCTACGATTGGGCCGTCAAGCAGCTCATTCGTCGCTTTGTCCGTTTTCCGGATTTCCATAATGTTGATACAATTCCGGGAGGCCGGTGAAATCTGGATAAATTCTCCCCCGATATTGGTGCAGGCCCGGTGGAATTCATGGCCTTTCAGTGGAGCGATGATAAATACCTGGATATTTTTCCGTCTCATCCTCAACGCCATAAGCTGCATAGAGAAGGTTTTTCCGGCTCCGGAAGTTCCTAGCAGCGCAATGTTGGCATTTTTATAGACGCGGCTGTTGAAGATGTCCACGATAATCAGGGAATTGTTGTGCTTATTGACTCCTAATAAAATGCCGTTATCGTCGCACATCTCGAAGGACGTAAAGGGATAACAGCTCGCAGCGCTGGTTGTGAGCAGATTGCGCTTAGAGCGCTCAAACAGCTTTTTCTCCAGCGATACCAGAGGCAGAGCTGACAAAAGCGCCTGCTCTTCCCGGAAATGGCAGGAGACGGCTTCCATATCCTGTGACAGCAGAAGCTTTTTCATTTCATTACTCCGCCACTCCAATTCTTCCAGCGATTCCGCCGTAATCGTGATAAGGGTATTGAGGTAGTAAAAATCCTCGTTGTTTGACAGCCCTTCCTTCAGAAAATATCCGGAACGGATTGCACTGTCCAGGTCATCATAATCAGAATTCGTGTCTGAAGTTTCCTTGATTTTTGAACGGTTAATCCGGAGCTGCTGGCCTAGCTTTTGCTGAATCCGGTCCTTTGGCTGGCGGTCAAAGAAAAGGTCAACGTCGATTCCGTCCCCGGCGTTTACAAGGAGCGAGATCCAGCCTGCACAGACCTGTGAGCGGTAGCCCCGGGATGGAATTAAGAGATAGGTATGGTATACCCCGTCCATCACCACATAATTACTGTGTGTGTAATCAATTTGCTCCGGAGCAATAAACTCCTGTGCGGGTATCCTGTCTAAATCATTCCGCCTGCCTGCATTGATGTACTGGCCGATTACTTCATTCACCCGGACAGGAAGCGGCTTTTCCACGCTGTATTTCCGGTTTAAAAGGCTGTATAAAATATCGGTTGCCGCCTCATCCGCATTATCCGGCTGGACAACCTCATTTCCGCACTGTTGAAGATACGTCCGGGCCGTCTGGACCGCCGTTGTGAGGGCATTAATGGCATCCACCTCTTCATTATGGCGGTTGCTGCCTGTAAACGGCTCATACTGAAATATGATAAAGAAGCGCCTGGTTATGGCCTCTTTGGAGCCAATCTGCCGGATTAGCTTTTCGTAGTCTTTCTGGAGGGCAATGCAGCGTTCATCTGTTTCTGACTGCATCTCCGTTTGGATGGTTTCCAGGTGCCGGTTAATATCGGCCCGGCGCGTCAAAACTTTGAACTGCAGCTTGACCGGACTGATTTTTAGATAGCTGACAAAAGAGTAAATGATATTGCGCTGCTCCCGGGCACTTCTTAAAAGGAAGTTGATGGGTACCACCTCGATGATCTTTACATAGCGGTAATCCTTTGTATAGATAATGCCGTTTGCAATCTTCTCAATCGGAAGATAGGCTGCGGCTGGATTCAGATAACTGTATTCGGGAGTTTTGGTCTCCGGCTTTTTTGAGGATTTGCTTTTGCCGGAAGACCTGCGCTTTTGTGATTTTGCTCTTGCCGGTTTCTCCTTCTTTTCCCGTACCTGGCCGAATTCCTCCGCAAATTTTTCCTTTTTAATTTTAGGCGCCTTTTCCTTCCTGGGCCGGCTCTTTTTCTTTTGCGGCTGTTTATCAGCGTTATCTGGTTCCTTCGTTTCAGAAATCCCGACAATCCGCCTCTTTTTCAGATATACAAAAAAATTGATAACAAAAGAGGAAAGGCTTTCTCCGTCAATCCCTATAACTGCAAAAAGAGCCAGAGGAAGGACGGTTACACAGGCAACCATAATTTTTGTTGTCAGGGTAAAGGGAAGTTTAAAAATGGGAAGTCCAACACCCAGAGTAATTATGGCAGCTTCGATAGCATTTCTTATTTTCACAGTACCGCCAAACAGTGTTCCGCTTTCTATAAAGTTGGGCGGTATAATATACAGGTCATTTTCTTCCTGTTTCATGGACATGGATTGCTTTCACCTCCTAGTGCAATAAAAAAACAGGAGCAGTCGGATTACTGTCCTGTTGGGCTTGCTTCATCTTCAACGACATAAGGCCTTCCGCATAAAACAATGCGGTTAATGCTGTAGATTGGCCGGTAGACAACTTTTCCCCGTCCAGAGGAAGCATCCACGATGTAGCCGTCTCCACAATAGATTCCCATGTGGCTGATATTCATAAACCGGTTGTTAGTTTCAAATGAGTAAAAAACCAGATCTCCGGGAGCCAGGTTCTCATACGAAACCGCCAAGTTATTTTCGACAATGTATCGTCCCTGTGCAGCGGCTGTATTAGAGCCTTCATACATTAATTGGACTCCAAGCTGGTTATAGACCCAGTAACAAAAAGAACTGCAGTCAAAATAGCCTGGCTGGTTCCGTTTTCCCTGACTGTAAGGCGTTCCCAGTTTGGTGAGTGCCAAGTCAACTGCCGCATTTCCTGTTTCGCCAGGGCGAAGATTCGGATTGATGTCTACTTTATAGGCAGTATCATACAGAAACACATTCAGGTTATTTGCATACTCCAGGGCTAGAGCAGACTGTTTATCAGTGAGTTGAAAAATGTGGTCTGCAAAATAGGCATCACCGGCGTATTCCACGGTGTAAGCATAATGATAAATGGTCTCTGTTGTTCCGTCTTCATCGGTTACCTCTTCACTGGTTACCACGGTGCTGTAAGAGAAAAGTCCGTCTGCAGCTTCAATCATCTGCTTCAGCTTTGGAAGATTGATTTCCTGATAATCTCCTTGGGAGGCGCAGAACTGGGAAATAATGAGCGTGCTTTCATATACAATGCTGTCAGCAAAGTCATCTGTAATGATATAGTCACAGTCGCTGCCCAGGGAATCGCCTTCCTGCTTGATTTTTGCTATGATCTGGTTATGCTTTTCATATAGAATGCTCTCAATCGTAGTTTCCACGTCTGTTAAATTTGCCAGGATGACCGAGTTATCATTTAAAACATTATCCGGGACAGAATCCAGGCCGCCGCCTCCAAAAATTAGAGAGGGCAGCATTAGGATATATAGTATGGGAAGAATCAGGATAAAAGCGGCAATGGCAATGATTTTCACAACTGTCTTTCTTTCCGCCCACAATCCGGCAGCGACTGCGCCATATGGACCACCAACTGCAGATCCCTGAGCAATTCCATCAACAGCTTTTCCTGTTTTGATAGCTCCCCGGAGTGTATTGGCAGCAGACGCGGTCGTGGAGAGGGTATCTATGGAACTTTTTCTTTCATCTTCCATTACACGCGGTCCTTCCTTTTTGGCATGTTGGGAAGCTGCTTAACGATTTTTTCATGGTAAGCAATCTGCCCCTTTTCTGTCATGTAAGGAGTCCGCTCCACCGTATCTTTTGCATACTGCCTGTACCAGGTGGAATTATCAGCAGCCGTAACAACATCGTAGTTTCCCTCCGGAGCCATGTATTGATCGGTCTGGTACATACCAAATGAAGTACCGTTGGGATGTTCCGCGGAGGTTTCTATGCCGCTGATCCGTCCGCCGCCGATTTCCACATCTTTATAGGCTGGGGCATCTGGAACTCCAGTCTGACCGAGGTAAGAAGTCAGGGCCTGCGCTGCCTGTGGACCGGACATGGTGCCAGTATAGTTGATATTCCCTTTGGCAACCGCCCCGGTGACATCATTAGCAAATGAGCCTCCTTTTTGTACCGAGGATTCAAACATTTTCCGGCTGATGGGATTTCCACCCTGTCCGGTGGCACTCTGAACGGCTCCATTTGTGAACTGACGGCTCACTGCACCGGCCAGCCCACCTGACATAAAGGAAGCGCTGCTCATATGCTGGGAACTGGAACCGCCTCGAAAGGAACCACCACGGAACATGCCGCCACCGGCTACATTTTTTGCGGTTGTCAATCCCTTGGCCGCAATCATGAGTTCAGCCATCATACTGCCACCGGTATGGCCGACATTGATTCCTAAGCTGCTCATGAAGCTGTCAATCTTCTGGCTTATTTTCAAAAAGGCTATCGCACACAGAAACCAGATCAGAACATTTCCGGCTGCAGTTTCTTTCCCGACAGCCTGGACGTCGGCTTCTGTAACGGCGGCCATAGCGGGTACCGACTGTAATAAAAGTAAAGTGACTGCCAGAAAGGGGACGGTCAGTATTTTCTTCCATGATTTCATTGTGACCTCCTATAATGATAGTGGATTGGCGATAAAATTGCCAACCATGCTGGTGAAAAGACGAAGGCACCAGGCATTCATCACCAGCAGGAATACCTGGCCTCCGAACATACGGCACCAGGATTTAAAAATGTTAGCGGTACTTTGAGAGGCGCCGGTAGCAAATGCCATCGGCGCGGTATAGACCAGCACACCAAGAAGCACGTACCGTTCGGCAGCCTCAAAAAGCAGTTTAATGTAGTTCCAGGCCAAAATCAGGACGAGGATCAGGGCGATTAAGGCCACGGAGCCGCTTGCACAGACTCCGATTATTGTCAGCAGCACGGAATTAAAATTGGAAAAGCTGATCGGCGGAATCTCTGAATTTAAAATCCAGGTATAGGGGGTGCCGCCAATTTTCAGTATAATGTCCGTGATCTGATTGCAGAAATAAATCAGCAAAATAAAAAGGATTGACCGGATTGAGAGCTTGATGGGGTCTTCCGCTTCAATCCCTGCAATCAGGCCGAAATTCTTAAAGACCTGCCAAACCAGGTTTAGGAGCACCAGGCCAATGGCAGTTGCAACAAAAATCTTATACATGCTTTTGGCTGCCGGGAAGTACCGAAGGAATGTGCTCATGTCACATCCCAAAGCACCCAGAACGGAAGTGGTAATGAGATCCAGACCGTTCATGACCTGCTCTGAAATCCATTCCACAATCCCATCTAAAATGCCCATAGAAATTCCTCCTTTCCGGGGCTACACAGCTAAAAAGGCCAGCTGTTTCTGGACTTTTGTGTGAATAGCCGAGTTTTTAAAACAGATACAAAGCGGCCGGTCCCCATGTTTCCGGCAGAATGCTTCCGGAAATGCCACCTGCGGCACCGGATAAGAGAATCCGCCCAGAAGTGCAGAATGCACCCGCGTATAGAATCTGTTCTTTTTTCTATGGATATTGGTGGTCCCCAGATAGATCCTGGTCCCATCGGAAGGCAGCGCGTACACATCGGCCGGGATCGTTTTATTTAAAGTCCATATTTTCATGACGCACCTGCCTTATCCGTTCCAGCGTCCATCACTAAAGAATGGCGTCACATAGGCCATGATGAAACCAAGGCCGTTAAGGATTACCCAGGAAATAGCAATCCGCTTCAGCCAGGCGCGCGATTCATCAACGGTTTTTCCGCTTTTGCTGAAATTCATGAGAAGCAGAGCAACGGAAGCTGTCACGATGGCCGCAATGGTGGAAATGCCGACAATTTTCCCATAGACATCTTTCATAATGGTTTCTGCCTTTGCCCACATATCAGCGGCCATGATCGTCTGGGTGTTCAGCATGAGAAAATAAGTGCTGAAACTGATCGTGCAAAGAATCTTACGGAAAGGGATACGCCGCAGCGCCCTCCGGGGAAGCTCCCCTGTTTTTTTAATCCTATTCAACTTTGTACCTCCTGATTATTGTGTTTTTTCTCCGGAAACAGAAAAGCCGGCAGTCTGAATAAGGGACCGCCGGCTTTTCCGGGAACCTGAAATCTGCGGAGCCAGATACCAGGTACAGCAGCATTTTGCTGTTTTTGGCACAAAAAAAGCACCATCTAAGGGGTGCCATCTGTGTGCTGTATGAAATTTTGATAGAACTTTGAGCATGACTATTATATCATGGGTAAAATGTCGTGTAAATCGCAATACTGTGCCAATTAAGGATAATTCAGTGCCAGTTCTATGCCATGTTATTCTCATCGGGGCAGAACCTGTTTAGAGCGGAAATGCAATCTCTGGAGGTGAATCCCCAAAGAATGGTACTCAGTGCCTCAATCGCCTTCGGTCGTTTACGGTAGTAAGTCCGCTGCGATATGTTGGCAATATGCGGTTTGAGCTTTTCAATAATTTCCTCTACGTTCTGTAGCTCCTGGGGAGAAAGATAGGAATAGTACAGTATCCAGTAGTATTGCTCTCCGTGCTTATGCTTTGTCCGGAGCAGATCCACGGCAGCCATGAGCGTATTGAGCATTTTGTTGCTTCTCTCAATGCTCTTAGCGTATTCCTCCAGTTTGGAGCCGCCCACATCGGCCCCGGCCAGATAAATGGAGTCCAGAAACTCCTCAATCGAGCTGCCAAACTCAATTTCAAAGCTATGGCGGACCTGCTGAACGGCCAATTCCAGATTCCACACCGCATCCCGGTAACTTTCCAGTAGCTTACTGGTATCGTGATATATGGCACTGTCCTTGTTTACAGGTGTCTCATTTTGGATAGATGATTTTTTACGCATTGACATGTCCTCCCATGAATTGATTTTTTCCACGCTGTCCTCCAGTGAATTTTCTTCCGGCCATTTCATCATCGGTTCGTACCGGTGACAGGCAAAGTTCAAAGTGATACCCTTCCCGGCCGTCCGGACATATGACCCTTAGAGAATACCTATAATTACCTTCCATGCAGTCGGATAAGGGATATAACTTATATATAGTTCTGGAACACTCACAGCATGGAATCCCTTGTGTAGCAAGGACTTTTGCCACTTTTCGGACCATCGCCCGCATGTGCGGTTTTGAAACGCTATTTTCTTCGTTTGGAACGCAAATCTGTTCATCCCGGATAGGCGATGTGTCTGCCTCCAGGCTGGCAGCCGGAATATGTAATGGAATATTAAAAGCCATAGAAACCTCCTCTTTGTCAATCATGACATCTGATACTTGAAACATTGTTGACAGGTAGTTATTTAGGTAGATGACGCTCCCGTGTCTGCCAGGAAAGGAGATCAGGGAGAGATAGTCTAACTTTTCCAGTTTGTTGAAAATTCTGCTTACTGTAGATTTTGATACTCCCCAGCGGAGCGCCAGGTCTGAAAAATTGGTAAGCGGATTTCCGGTTCCATTCCGGAAATATACGACCGGGCCTTTATCGGAGCCTTGCACCTGGCTGTCCTGATAAATGGTATGGAGCCACAAGTCCAGAACAATATCCATTTCGGACGCTTTTCCCAAGCTGATGAGTTCATGAGCGGCTGCTATCGGGAAAAAGAAAAAGCCCACGTCCTTCAGACATGGGTAATTATATTCCAACGCGGTATTTGAGGTTTTCCAGCCGATAATTGAAAATTTTATAAGGTTTCCCCGGCCAAGTTTGGAATAGGTTATGTAGTGCTGCTTTTTCAGCGTGTCCAGAATAGAAATGGCCTGATGTTGGAATCGCGTTCGGAACCACTCGGACAGCTCTGCAGCTGTGCAGATCCATTGTCCTGGTTCAACAAGGTAGGTAATTCCGTCCAGGCGGCGGTATGAGCTTCTAAAGTTTACATAGGAGCATAGTATAACAAAATAAAAAAGATAGGAGCTTCCGTTGGTACGAATGTTTCTATCTTCCATGATACGGCGGATAAACTCCCGGTACATTCTGCACCGGGGGTAGTCCACTATTTGTTTAATTTCTAATTGGTAATCCATGTTTACCTCCATTATGGAATTTAATTCAAACTATACTTTTAATAGGAAATATGCTATAATAAGACGTAAGTTTTAGTTGTTAAAGAAGCATAGTACAGCAAATATAGAGGGCTACCTTTGGGTAAAGGTGGAGATAGAGTGGACAGTGTTTTCAAGAAGCCCGTCAAAGCACCGAAAACACTAGAAAAAATCCTTGTAGGGGTTCTGTCTGCAACACCCTGATCACCAGTTCAAATCTGGTTGTCGCCTCTCAAAGAATCCTGGAATTTACTTTCCAGGATTTTTTTGCGTCTGCAGATGACGTATCTGAATTGAATTAAGTAAGAACAGAACCATTTCTGTAAGAGGCAGGAGTGGTAACTATTTAGACGGCGCATTATGTGATATACTAAAAATCAGATTTAAAGTGTCAAAAGTAAGTATTAAAAATAAGACAAGTATTAAAAATAAGACAAATATCAAAAATGAAACAAGTATCAAAAATAAAACAATACAGGATTAAAAAAGTAAAGGAGGCTCATTTTGGAAAAAAATCGGGAGCTTTTAAAGACAAATTTGCTGGTCAGTGTGATCCTGGTATGTGGTTTTCTGGTGACGGCGTTTTTTAGTTATCAGGCAAATTATGAGGCTTCGCTTAATAACATCGAACAGGTGGCTTCTCTGACGACGGAGGGCATTTATTATCAGCTTACAGCCCTGTTTACAAGGCCTGTTAATATTTCCCTTACCATGGCCCATGACAGCCTTCTGGCGGCCCATTTGGAGGGCGAGGAAGCTCATTTAGAGGACGAACAGTATGCATGGACGATCAAGAACTATTTGGAGACTTATCGGGAGAAGTATGACTTTGATTCAGTCTTTCTGGTATCGGCCCTGACGAACCGCTATTATAATTTCAATGGGATTGACAGAATACTCACGGAAGGAGACCCGGAGAACGTATGGTATTTTGATATGCTGAACGATGATCTTGAGTACTCCATGAACGTGGATAATGATGAGGTAAACGGAGCGGACAATGCAATAACGGTGTTTGTAAACTGTAAGATCTATGGGCCTGATCGTGACTTCCTGGGTGTGGTGGGAGTCGGTATGCGGGTGAGCTACTTAAAAGAGTTTTTGAAGAGCTATGAAGAAAAATATCATTTGAATGCATGTCTGATCGATGAGAACGGTGTGATTGAGATCTCTTCTGAACATACGGGATACAGCAGGATCGACTGGTTTCAGACGTTTGAGCAGGAGAGTATCCGCAGTCAGGTGCTGGGCTGGAAGGAGGATTCTGCCAATCTGGAACTATGGTCGGATACTGCGGTGGGCGGCCAGGGAAGGAGCTATGTGGTTTCAAGGTATATTCCGGAACTGTCATGGCATCTGGTAGTGGAACAGAATAACGGCGCTATCGTGAGTGAAATAAAGGATCGGCTGTACCAGACAGGGGTTATTATTATAGCGATTATTATTACAGTCCTGGTAGTAATAACAACGGTGCTCCGCAATTTCAACAGGCAGATTACTCAGCTGATGGAAGAACGGCAGGATGCGTTTAAGAGGGCTACAGAGCAGCTGTATGATAATATCTACGAACTGAATATAACGAGAAACAGATATGCGAATAAATTGACAGAACAGTATTTCGGCAGTCTGGGTGCGGGGGATCTGCCTTATGACCAGGGACTTAAAGTGATTGCGGAAAAACAGATTAAGGAGGAGTACCGGGAGGGATACGTCTCCACATTTACTCCGGAAAATGTTATCCGGCAGTATGAAATGGGGAATAATCATTTAAGATATGATTTCAAGATTACTCAGGATGGGAGCCGGTATTTTTGGATGCGGATCGATGCTTATATCTTCTTTTCTCAGGAAGATGAATGTATTCATATGTTCACGTACCGGAAAAATATTAATGCAGAGAAGGAAAAGGAAATTCGGGCCTCTTTTGATGAGATGACTGGTTTCTTAAATAAGATGGAAACGGGAAGGGAAATTACCGCCCTGTTGTCCAGACCGCCTGATGGGGTCTATGCCTTCTTTCTGTTTGATATTGATAATTTTAAGCAGGCCAATGATTCGTGCGGGCACGCATTTGGAGATTACTGTATCAGAGAGTTTACTTCTATCATCAGAAAGCATTTCCGGGTAAATGATGTGCTGGGCAGAGTGGGCGGAGATGAATTTGCAGCGTTTATTCCGGCGCCTGACTCTGAATGGGTTGAGGATAAGGCGAAGGAGTTGTCGAATGCACTGAGGGTTACATGCACAGAAGGCGGGAAGAGCTGGGAGATGTCCGCAAGTATTGGAGTTTCTATTGCCTCTATTGATGGAAATGATTTTGATACGTTGTATCAGAAAGCGGATGCGGCGCTTTATCAGACGAAACAGAGGGGGAAAAATGGGTATACAATAGCGTGATGCCCAGGAAAATCTAAAAAGATTGTGAAACATCAATTGACGAGATTGACTTTTTGCAGGGACTTCATTATAGTTAAGTCATTATGAGGAAAAGAGGCGTTTAAATATATGATGAATAAATGGAGGGAAAAGTTTGCAGGATTTATGGTGGGCCGCTATGGGGCGGATCGCCTGGGACAGTTTTTGATCGGTGTTTCACTTTTCTTTCTGCTGCTTGGAATTTTCATAAGGAAGCCATGGGTGGATATTCTGGCGTTTGCGTGCCTGATTCTCTGCTATTTTCGGATGTTTTCGAGGAATATCGGGAAAAGGTATAAGGAAGAGCAGGTGTTTGAAGGACTTCGCTATTCTGTGATGGAAAAGTTTCGCAAATTTAAGTTTAGAATCCGGGAAAAGAAGGAATACCATATCTATAAATGTCCCAGCTGTGGACAGAAGATCCGGATTCCCAGAGGAAAAGGGAAAATCAGCATTCACTGTCCGAAGTGCAATACGGATTTTGTTAAGAAGAGTTAAATCAGATTATAAGACGAAAGACAATATTAATGCAGAAGGGAATTATTATGAACCTACAGTTTAAGCCGGTAGAGGCAAAGGATATCGAGAGAGTGACGCCGTTTTTCGCACTGCGGCCCAATAAGACGTGTGACAGTGTGTTTCTGGACAGTTTTATCTGGAGGGATTTTTACCATATCCAATGCGCTATCAGCGATGAGAAAGCAGTACAGTTTTTGATGGAAAAGGATGGCATTACTTTCAGCGCCATGCCGATGTGTAAGGAAGAGGAGCTGTCCCATTACTTTTATGAGATGGTGGAATATTTTAATACCGTGTTAAAGAAGCCGTTTCGGATTTATCTGGCGGATGAGGACGGTGTGAACTATTTAAATCTGGATCCTGAGAAGTTTGAGGTGAAGGAGCAGGAAGATTTAAAGGATTATTTGTATGATGCTGCAGCTATGCGGTCATTGGCCGGCAAGAAGCTGCATAAGAAAAAGAATCATCTGAATGCATTTTTGAGAGAGTATGAAGGGCGGTATGAGTACCGGACTTTATGCTGTTCTGACCGGGACGATGTGTGGGAGTTCCTGGACAGATGGTGGGAAAACAAAGTGGAGGCCGCGGAGTTCGGTACCCAGTTGGATTATGAGGTAAACGGAATTCACGATATCTTGAAGAACTGTTCCCAGTTATGCGTCCGGATGGCCGGTGTCTATATCGATGGTAAGCTGGAAGCATTTACGATAGGAAGCTATAATGAATTTGAAAAAATGGCGGTAATTCACATTGAGAAGGCCAATCCGGAGATCAATGGACTTTACCAGTTTATTAACAGAGAGTTTCTGGTCAGGGCATTTCCAGAGGAAATGATGCTTGTCAACCGGGAGGACGACGTGGGAATGGAAGGCCTGCGCAGAGCGAAGATGTCCTATAATCCCATTGACTTTGCCAGAAAATACAGCATAGAACAGAAGGACTTTAAAGGATGATACATTATTTAAGACAGGAAGAGAAAAGCAGGAGCCGGAAGCTGTGGGAAGAGATCTTTGTGGAAGATTCCCAGTCGTTCGTGGATTTTTACTATGCGGAGAAGGCTCGCCGGAACAAAATTCTCGTGGCGGAGGAGGACAATGAGATCGTGGCCATGCTCCACCGGAATCCGTTTGATGTGGTGGTTAAGGACCGTATTTGGAGGATCGACTATATCGCCGGGGTGGCTACCGCGGCGGCATGGCGTCACCAGGGGTATATGAGCCGCCTGCTGTCCAGGATATTTGCCGATATGTATATGGAAAAGATGGGATTTTGCTTTCTGCATCCGGTGGATCCGGCTATTTATCTGCCGTTTGAGTTTACCTATATCTTTGATCAGCCGCAGCTTACTTTGAGTGAAAAGGGCATGATGCGTCTGAGCGGACGGGCCCTCATAGAACAGCGGACGGAGGAATGCGAGGAGGCGGCCAGATTTGCGGGCAAATGCCTCGAAAAGCATTATGAGGTCTATACGATGCGTGATGAGGAGTATTACCGGGCTCTGTGCCGGGAGGTGAGAAGCGCCGACGGCGATCTGGTACTCTTGAGAACGAGGGACGAGAGGGAGCGGCTGGCCGGTATTTCCGCCTATTATGGAGGCGGAGAGATGGAACAGAGGGAGCTTCTGGTGCATCCGGACTATGTGAAGGAGATCGCCCCGCCAAAGCCTCTTATGATGGGACGAATTATCAATCTGGAGCAGTTTGTCTCTGTGATCCGGTTAAAAGAGGACTCAGAAGTCAGTGAGATGGAACTTATGATCGAGGTCTCGGACGGGCAGATACGCCAGAACGACGGCATTTTCCGCTGGAAGCTGGATAAGAATGGCTCCAGGGTGACTCGGATGACGGAGGGGACTCTTGTAAAGCCGCATCTGTCGCTGGGAATTGCGGAGATGACAGCCTGGCTCTTCGGATACAAAATGCCGCAGATGCCGGAAAACCGCCGGAGTATGGCGGAAAGAATCAGGCCGTTAAACGGTGTTTATTTTGATGAGGTAGTATAGTAGCGCGTTGTGCAAAACTAATAGATTTTCCTTGTAACCAGTCCTGTTTCTGTAGTATAATAAAGAAAACAGCAGCAGGGGAGGTTTCTATGGAAAACAGATATATTAAGCTTCAGGCTCCAGGATGTAACGTACCGCTCAAGGTTGTGCCGGGACATTTCGCAACCAACCATTCCCATATCAATTACTACATTGATATGACAACGCTGAAGACACGTGTTAGTGAGGCACAGGAGGTCGCCCGTGATTTAGTGGGACTTTACCTGTATAATACGTTTGTGGATACCATCGTATGCCTGGATGGCATGGATGTGGTAGGCGCCTATCTGGCGGAGGAACTGACAAAGGCAGGCGTTATGTCAAGGAATGCGCATCAGACAATTTACGTTGTGACTCCGGAGTATAACAGTAACAGCCAGATGATTTTCCGTGACAATATTCAGCCTATGATAACCGGTAAGAATGTGATTCTTCTGATGGCTTCCGTGACAACGGGAAAGACGATCAACAAGGGAGTCGAGTGTATTCAGTATTACGGAGGAAAGCTCCAGGGAATATCGGCGATCTTCAGTGCGATCGGGGAACTGGACGGGATGCCTGTGAACTCTGTATTCCGGGAGCGTGATATCCCTGATTATCAGACGTATGATTTCCGGGAATGCCCATACTGCAAGAAGGGAATCAAGCTGGATGCCCTTGTAAACGGTTACGGATATTCGAAGATTTAAAAGAAGCTGAACGGCAGTGGCGGGCGTGGATTGAAATGAGGTATTTTCAAACATACTCTGAAACGATCCGGGGTGCCGCAGGCGGATTTGGAAGAATCCAGTCTGCGGCACCCCGTCTGAGTTCCAGTACCGGACCGGCATTGCATGGCAGAGTGCAGTGGCGGCCTGATTGAAAGGACAGGAGGGAGAACGGAAGAGATGGAAGCACAGGAACAGCTGAAGCAGTGGATCTCGGAGAGCAGCCGGATCGTATTTTTTGGCGGAGCCGGTATTTCGACAGAGAGCGGGATTCCGGATTTCAGGGGCGTGGACGGGCTGTATCACCAGCAGTATCAGTATCCGCCGGAGACGATTATCAGTCACAGCTTTTACAGGCAGAATCCCCAGGAATTTTACCGGTTTTATAAAAACAGAATGCTGTTTCCGGAAGCAGAGCCGAACCGGGCACACCTGGCTTTGGCAAAGCTGGAGGCGGAAGGAAAGTTAAAGGCTGTTATCACTCAGAATATTGACGGTCTTCATCAGGCGGCGGGCAGTAAGGAAGTCCTCGAGCTTCACGGATCGGTACACAGGAATTACTGTACCCGGTGCGGGAAGTCTTACAGCCTGGAAGATATTTTAAATATGGATGAACCGGATGGAATTCCGCGGTGCAGCTGCGGCGGGACAATTAAACCGGACGTGGTGCTCTATGAGGAGAGTCTGGATCAGGAGGTGCTTAGCCGGTCGGTGGCATATATCACCAGGGCGGACATGCTGATCGTTGGAGGCACATCGCTTACGGTTTATCCAGCCGCGGGACTGATCGATTATTATAGAGGAAACCGGATGGTTCTGATTAATAAGACGGTTACCCCCATGGACAGCCGTGCTGATCTGGTGATCAGCGGGCAGCTGGGAGAGGTGCTGGGAGACGCGGCAGGCGTGTGAGAGCGCTGTACAGGCAGAGAAAAAATGACAGAATAAAGGAGCGTAAAACTATGTATCAGGCAGCAGAAGACAGATATGAGAAGATGGACTATAAGCGCTGTGGAAGAAGCGGAGTGAAACTTCCAAGGGTTTCTCTCGGGTTATGGCAGAATTTTGGTTTGGAAAAGCCGATTGAGGATCAGGAAGCAATCCTCTGCAGGGCGTTTGATTTGGGTGTGACACATTTTGATTTGGCGAATAACTACGGATTTCCGGCGCCAGGAAAGGCGGAAGAGAATTTTGGGGAGATTTTGAGACACGGCCTGGGAACCTACCGGGATGAGATGATCATTTCCACGAAGGCCGGATACGATATGTGGCCGGGACCGTACGGAAACTGGGGATCCAGGAAGTATTTAATGGCCAGTCTCGATCAGAGCTTAAAGCGGATGGGGCTGGAGTATGTGGATATTTTTTATCACCACAGACCGGATCCGGAGACACCGCTGGAGGAGACGATGGGAACGCTGGCGGACATCGTAAGACAGGGCAAGGCGCTTTACGTGGGCCTGTCCAACTATTCGAAGCAGGAGGCGGAGAAAGCGGTTCTTCTGTTAAAGGATATGGGCGTACACTGTCTCATCGAGCAGCCGCGTTACAACATGTTCGAGAGAACTCCGGAAGACGGATTGTTTAAAGCTATGTGGGAGCACGGCGTGGGCTGTATCTGCTACAGTCCTCTGGCGCAGGGGGCATTGACCGATAAGTATTTAAATGGTATCCCGCAGGGGTCAAGAGCTTCCAGAGTGGGGACTACGATTAATGACCGCTATTTATCCGAGGAGAAGCTGGATCAGATCCGCAGGCTGAATGAGATCGCGGTGAGCAGGAATCAGTCGCTGGCCCAGATGGCGCTGGCATGGGTGCTTCGGGAGAAGGCTGTGACTTCCGTACTGATTGGGGCCAGCAGTGTGAGACAGCTGGAAAACAGCGTTCAGTGTCTCGATCATCTGGAGTTTTCGGCAGATGAGTTAAAGGCGATTGACGAGATCTTAAAATAAGGACACTGATAACGGGAGAACGAGATGAATTTTGAAGTCGGAGACATTGTAAAACTGAAGAAACAGCATCCCTGCGGCAGCAGTGAATGGGAAATTTTGCGGGTCGGCGCGGACTTTCGTTTGAAATGTATGGGCTGCGGCCACATGATTATGGTTCCCAGAAAGCTGGTGGAGAAGAACGTCAGAGGGATGAAGGGAGCGGATGGGGCGGAAAAGCGGTAAGAAGCCCCGGAAATGTCGTAAAAACGTAGGAAAACGGGAAAAAGTACTTGCTTTTTCCGCCAATTTCTGCTAAAATATTAATCCGTGACACATTAAATTCCTTGCTCCTGAAACTGAAAGCAGGGGCCAGAGACCACAAGGAGGTAAACAAGCATGAACAAGTATGAGTTAGCCGTTGTTCTTAACGTAAAGCTCGAAGATGAGGAGAGAGCAGCAGCCATCGAGAAGATTACAAATTATATCACTCGTTTTGGCGGTACTGTAACCAACATCGACGAATGGGGTAAGAAGAGATTAGCTTACGAAATTCAGAAGATGAAAGAGGGATTCTACTACTTCATCCAGTTTGATGGCGATTCCACAACACCGAATGAGTTAGAATCACGCATTCGTATTATGGAACCAGTTATCAGATATTTATGCGTAAGACAAGAGGCATAATAGATAAAGAAAGTGTGATCGTATGAACAGAGTAATCCTGATGGGTAGATTGACCCGTGATCCAGAAGTAAGATATTCCCAGGGCGAGCGCGCCATGGCCATCGCAAGATATACTCTTGCTGTTGACAGAAGAGGCCGCAGAAACCAGGACGGCAACGAGCAGACCGCAGATTTCATCAACTGTGTCGCATTTGACAGAGCAGGTGAGTTTGCCGAGAAGTATTTCCGCCAGGGCATGAGAGTGTTGATTTCCGGAAGGATCCAGACTGGCAGTTACACGAATAAGGACGGTATCAAAGTTTACACGACCGATATCATTGTAGACGATCAGGAATTCGCCGACAGCAAGGGCGCGGCTTCCGGTGATGGCGGCGGCTATCAGCCAACATCCAGACCGGCACCGTCTTCCGCAATCGGTGATGGATTTATGAATATCCCGGATGGAGTCGAAGACGAAGGACTTCCATTCAACTAAACTTGCAGGGATAGAAACAACAAAATCTAACAGGAGGTAGTACCAATGGCATATAATAAGAATGATAAAGCTGATGGCGCCAAGTTCAGAAGAGGCGGCATGCGCAGAAGAAAAAAAGTATGTGTATTCTGTGGTGAGAAAAACGGCACCATCGATTATAAAGATGTAAATAAATTAAAAAGATATGTCTCTGAAAGAGGAAAAATTCTTCCGAGACGTATTACAGGTAACTGTGCAAAGCATCAGAGAGCACTTACCGTTGCAATCAAGAGAGCAAGACACATCGCTCTTATGCCTTATACAATGGAATAAACCCTTATTTTATAAGGATTTTGCGAATGAGATTCCGTAAGAAATTATGGGGTCTCATTTTTTGTTTTGCAGAAAAGTCGGAAATTTCCAAGTGTGTTTACGGTTTTTTTCCATTTACGCCCATTGTATATTTTCCTATAATGGAGTGGAGATACGATAGAATTTTTCACGGTAAAGGAGGATATGATGGGAACATTTTTATTGGATAAAAGCGTTACGGCGGATCTTGGAACGATGAAGGACAGAGGTGCGGTGAGACGAGCGGTGGAGCGGTTTTACCGGGATCTGGATATGGTGATTGACGGGAATTCTGCTTATGGGGGCGGGATCAGGCTCTGCGAGGAATCCATGGATCCGGAACAGTACAGGATACTGGTTGAGGAAAAACGGATGGTAATCTGCGCGGGGGATGAACTGGGATTTGTGTATGCACTGCTGCATTTGAGCGAGGCGTACATGGAGATTCTGCCGTTCTGGTTCTGGAATGATCAGAAATTCGAAAAGCGGGAGTATGTGGAGATCCCGGTGGGAACGATTGCGTCGTCTCCATATCCGGTGAGATACAGAGGCTGGTTTCTGAACGACGAGGTACTGATCAGCCGCTGGGATGGCGGAGTGAGCAGGGAGTATCCGTGGGAGATGGCATTTGAGGCGCTTTTGCGGCTCGGAGGAAATTTAGTGATACCGGGTACTGATGCGAATTCCAAGATTTATGTGGGACTGGCGGCCGATATGGGGCTCTGGATCACTCATCATCACGCGGAACCGCTGGGAGCCGAGATGTTTGCACGGGTCTATCCGGATAAGACGCCTTCCTTTGCGGAATATCCGGAGCTTTTTTACAGCCTGTGGGAGGACGGAATCCGGAGGCAGAAGGATTACCATGTTATCTGGAATATCGGGTTCCGGGGGCAGGGAGACCGGCCTTTCTGGGACGATGATCCCCAGTATGATACCCCGAAGAAGCGGGGAGACCTAATCAGCAGCCTGATGGTGCGCCAGTACGAGCTGGTAAAGAAGTATGTGAAGAATCCTGTATTCTGTACGAATCTCTATGGGGAGACGATGGAACTGTATCAGCAGGGCTTCCTGACTCTGCCGGAGGATGTGATTACCATCTGGGCCGATAATGGTTACGGGAAAATGGTATCGAGAAGACAGGGGAACCACAATCCCAGAGTGCCGGCGCTGCCTCCCGCAGATTTAAGGGATGGGAACCATGGAACGTATTATCACGTCTCTTTTTACGATCTGCAGGCGGCGAATCATATTACCATGCTGCCAAATTCTATGGAATTTGTGGAAAAAGAATTGAAAATAGCGTATGATTGTGGAATAAAGAGCCTGTGGGTTGTAAACTGTTCTAATGTAAAGCCCCACGTGTATCCTCTGGACTTTATTGGGAATCTGTGGAGAGGAAATTCGCTCACCGCAGCGGAACACAGGAGGCGTTATATGGAGTCTTACTACGCCTATGGACAGCGGATTGACGGGAAGGACCTTTTGGCGGCTCTCCCGGATCTCTTTGAAGCGTATTTTAAGTGTACGGTTCCGTATGGGAAAGAGGAGGACGAGCGGGCGGGCGACCAGTTTTATAATTACGTGACGAGGGATTTTGTCTGCCGCATCATGGCGGATGGGGGTCAGAGACCGGAGCCGGAGCTTAACTGGTTTGCACCGGGAGAGAGTCTGGAAGAACAGATGGAACAGTACCGGGAAACGGTTGTAAATGGGAGAAATGCATTTGAACCGCTTCTGGAAGCATGCAGCCGGATGGCAGAGCAGGCGGGGCCGCTTCTGGAGGATTCCCTTCTCCTGCAGGTGAAACTACATACGTACTGTCTGAGAGGCGCTGTGTCCTTCTGTGACGGTTATGAGGCGTATGCCGGTAAACAGTATCTGCGGGCGTTTTATCTGTTTGGCAGGGCAGCGGACTGGTATGAGGCGGCGGACCGGTCCATGAGAGCGCGGGAACACGGAAAATGGAAGGGCTTTTACGAAAATGACTGTCTCTGCGATGTCAAGGAGACTGCGTACTGCCTGAGACGGCTGATGGGATATATCAGGAATTTAGGGGACGGCCCTCATTTCTATGAGTGGCAGAGGGAGGTTACCTATTCGGAGGAAGATAAACGGGTGGTTCTCATCACCAACATGGAGAACCATATGACGGATCAGGAACTTTACCAGGCGATGAAGGAGCGGGAAAGTGATGAGAAAGCGTTGGGATCAGTGGGTGGAACGGTTTAGGAATACAAGCCTTGCCAGAAAGATGATGGTGGTCTATGCGGCCATATTCGGAATTCTGTGCGGTATCACGCTGCTTGCCATGCAGGTTACCTTGAGTATCTATGACGGCCAGCTTTACCAGAAGTCGCTGGAGGAACTGAATTTCTTCACGGAGCGGGTGGACGGAGAGCTGAAAAAGGTGGAGGAGCTGTCCTTCGATCTGGCAATGGACTACGAGATTCAAAATCAGCTGTCGGTCATAAAAAGTGCGAAGAACAAGGCGGAATACTCATTTCAGATGTCGAAGATGCGAAGCCGGCTGACCACAGAGGCGCTGTCTGCGGAGCTGGTGTCGGAATTTATCTATACGGATAAATTCCTGACCAGATATGAGGTGGGGAAACGGTATGTGGAACTGCCGGTGGGAATTTACGACAGCTTGCTGGAGAAGTTTGACAAGGCAAAAGGAGCCTATGTTTATGAGAATCCTACGGAGGAATTTCCCTATCTCGTCTCCGGCAGGGATATACGCAAGCACATCGATGCCAGTCTCGACTATCTGGGAAGCCTGATCTTTGTATCGGATATCCGGGTGCTGATCGAGAAGCATTTAAATCAGCTGAAAACCGATGTTTCCAGCCTGTGCGTGACCAGCGACTCCGGCCTGATCTATCAGAGCGAGGACGGTCTGTATGAGAAGATCAGGCAGGTGCTGCCGGAGAGTGATTATGAGATCATAAATCTGGAGGGGAGAAAGTATTTTCTCTGTCAGCTTACATCGGCGGAGACGGGATGGACGTATGTGAACATGTTTCCGTACAGCTCGATTTATTTTATGAACACCATGGTCCGATACTGTCTGATCGGTGGATTTCTCGTGCTGTTTGTGGCGGCGATGCTGATCCTGAAACGGCTTTCCACGGCCATTACCAGACCGCTTAACAGACTGACGGATTCGATTCAGATCGTGGAAGCGGGTGAGTTTCAGAAGGCCAAGGAGTATCTGGAGGGAGAGAAGCGAGGCGACGAGGCGGGAATCCTGACCCAGGAGTTCCGGATTATGCTGGATAAGATCATGGTCCTGATTCATGAAAACTATGAGAAGCAGATATTGCTGAAGGATACGCAGTACCGGGCGCTTCAGGCGCAGATAAATCCTCATTTTCTCTATAATACTTTGAATTCCATTAACTGGATGATACGGTCGGGGAAGAATGAGGAGGCGTCTGAGATGCTGATCTCGCTGGGAGATTTGCTGCGGGCGGCATTTAAGAAGGAACAGCTGGCTACGGTTTTGGAGGAGCTGGAGCTGGCAAGGCATTATATTGATATTCAGAAGGTCCGGTACCGGAGAAGGGCCGAGTTTCTCGTGGAGGCAGAGGGTGATTTGGAGGCGTACCACGTGCCGCGGATGATTCTGCAGCCGCTGGTGGAGAATTCGATCAACCATGGCGTGGACAATTCCTTAAATAAATGCAGGATTCTGGTGCGGGTAAAGGAAAATGTAGAGGAGCAGACCATGACCCTGGAGGTGGAGGATGACGGGCCGGGTATGACGCAGGAAGAACTGGAGGCCGTCAGGAATTTCACCATGGTGCCCAAGGGAAATGGGATTGGACTTAAAAATATCAGGGAACGGCTGAACCTGATCTTTTCTGACGCAGTATTTGAGATAACCAGCCAGCCCGGAAAGGGAACCGTTGTGAGGATTGAAATTCCGAAATATGGAGGGAAATAGACGTGTATAAGCTTCTGATCGTGGACGATGAGGATGTGGAGAGAGAGGGAATGGCAGATTTTATCCAGTGGGAAAAGTACGGGATAAGTCTGGCGGGAACCGCATGGAACGGTGTCGAGGGATATGAGGAGATCCAGAACCAGATGCCGGATATCGTGATTACGGACATTAAGATGCCTGTCATGAATGGAATTGAGCTGATCCGGAAGACGAGGGAGGATTTTCCGGATATTGTATTCATTGTGCTTTCCGGCTACGGAGAGTATGAGTATACCAGCAGAGCCATGGAGCTGGGCGTGCGTCACTATATACTGAAGCCCTGCGATGAGGCGAAGATCGTGGAAGTGATCGGCAAGGTAACGGAGGAGCTTAAGGTCAGGGAAGAGAAGAAGCGGAAAGAGGACGATATGCGGACCCAGGTCAAGCGGCTGGCTCCGAGAGCCAGGGAGCAGATGTTCCGCAATGTGCTGCTGAACCGGGAAGATATCCATAAGGACTTCGAGGCGTATCTGGGGGACTGCGGGATCTTCCGGAGAGAGGTCTTTCTTCTGGCGTTTCATAAGGAAAAATGGTTTGACTATCTGGAACAGTTTGTGGTGACGAACATTATCACGGAGCTGCTGGGAAGCAGTCACGTGCTTCTGGTGACGTCTATCCGCAACGATGTGCTGCTTCTGCTGGATGGGCGTGTATTTGATGAGATTCAGCCCGTTATTGTGAAGGTGAAAAAGGAGTATGAGAAGTTTGATTCCAGCCCGCTTCAGACAGCGGTTTCCGGCCGCGGAAGCTGGGAGCAGATACACGGCCTCTATGAGGAGGTCTCGGGGCTTTTAAAGATGGGTAAGATCGACGCGGACACGGACGCCTTGTGGCATGGATTTTATAAGGATATCAACCGGGAGGAATTGATGCTGATTAACTACCGGGCTTTGAGGGCTGCGAAATCCTATGATGCCATCCTGTTTGAGCTGTATCTGGGATTCGTAAAGATGCGGCTCAGAGGCGATCTGGCCGGGAGAAAGGAAGCGGCAATCCTTTATGTGCTTGACATGCTCTATGAGGACGAGGACAATGAACGGTGGGTGAAGGAGGAGGACGACAGGGAGCTTTTGAAGCTTCTGGCCGACTATATCAGTGAGAAGCAGGGGCTTCATCCGGGCGGAGATAAGGAAGAGCGGCGCATGCGCGATATTCTGCTGGGAATCTATCAGAACATCAGCAGCCAGGAACTGAGCATCCAGTGGCTGACGAAGGAAGTCCTGTACATGAATCAGGATTATTTCGGGCGAGTCTTTTCCAAGTGTATGAAACAGAAGTATTCTTCTTATCTCTTAAATGTCAGAATTGAACTGGCGAAACGGCTGATCTGGTATTTTCCGGAGATCAAGCTTTCTCAGATCGCGGAAGAAGTGGGATACCCGGCGGATGGCCAGTATTTTTCCAAAACCTTCCGAAAATCAGTGGGAATGTCCCCTTCTGAGTACAAGGATTATATACAAAAACAGGCGTAATTTGAAAAAAGCCGGCTTTTTCGCATGGGAGAAAGTCGGCTTTTTTCAATTGGGATGACGGCTTTTTCCATTTTTAATTTGTTTCAAATCATGTAGAATAACAGCATAAACAAGGTGCGCACCGAAACTTTGAGAGTTAAAAATACAGATCAAGGAGAAATGGTTATGAGAAAAATGAAACGTTTACTGGCGCTGGGGCTCGCTGGAATGATGGTACTGTCGGCAACGGGATGCAAAAGCACGGATAAGACGAAAGACAGCGCGGCTGGTACGACGCAGGCCGCAGCCACAGGAGGCACATCTACAGGAGGCACGACCGCAGCAGCTTCCTCCGATGGTGAAGATGTAACACTTAAGTTTACCTGGTGGGGCGGGCAGACGAGACACGAACTGACACAGCAGCTTCTGGATAAGTATACGGAGCTTCACCCGAATGTAAAATTTGAAGCGGTTCCCTCCGGCTGGGATGGATACTTTGACAAGCTGGCGACTCAGGCGGCAGCAGGAGCCATGCCGGATATCGTCCAGATGGACTATCTCTATATCAGTACCTATGCAAAGAACAGTTCCATCGCGGATCTGACGCCATATATAGAAGACGGCACCATCGATACCTCCAGTATCGATGAAAACCTGATGAAGTCCGGTGAGATCGGCGGAAAGACAGTCGGACTCGTGTATTCCAGCTCTCTTCTCGCAATGGGGTATAATCCTTTAGTGCTGGAGGAGGCCGGTGTGGCGGTTCCTTCCATGGATTGGACCTGGAGTGACTTTATTGACTTATGCAAGACCGTGAAGGATAAGACAGGAAAGCTGGGGTCAGCGACCGGCCCTGTAGATGATACCAACCTGTTTAATTACTGGGTGAGACAGCATGGAGCTTCTCTATTCAGTGATGATCAGAAATCCCTCGGTTATGACGACGACCAGGTTTGTATCGACTATTTGAATATGTGGTCGGAGCTGATGGCAGCAGGCGCAATTCCGAATCCGGATGAGTATGCGGCAATCCAGACACTGGGACAGGAAGCAGGACCGGTAGTGACGGGCGAAGGCGCTACCATGATCGAGTGGAACAACTATGCCAATAAGGTGGCATCCGTAAACGATAAGCTGAAGATTACTTCTCTGCCATTATCTGATAACACCGAATATAAAGGCCTCTGGAATAAACCAGGTATGTTCCTGACCATATCCGAAACATCAGCGCATAAAAAAGAGGCGGCTGAGTTCATCAACTGGTTTGTAAACTCTGAGGAGGCCAACGATATCATGATGGGGGAAAGAGGAACTCCGGCATCATCCGCGGTCAGAGAACACATGAAATCCACAGGCAAATTGTCTCCGCAGCAGGAAGAAATGTTTAACTATTTAGATATCACTGCCGATATCTGCGGCGAGACGCCTGCTCCGGACCCGATCGGTATGTCCGAGATCAATAAAGCCTTTAAGAACGCGGCTTACAGCGCATTCTACGGCCAGGTTTCAGCGGAAGAGGCTGCTAAGACCTTCCGTGAGGAGGCAAATGCCATACTGGTGAGAAATAACTAAGGCGTGGAAGAAAACATTTTCAGACACGTTTCAGGAAATGAAGACAAAGGGATTGCACAAGACATTGTGACAGTCCCTTTTTAAAAGACTGAGGTGACTATTTTGATAAAGAAAAGATATAAAGACAATAAAGTGGCGTATCTGCTGCTTGCCCCCTGGCTGGTAGGCTTCATCGGGATGTGGCTGATTCCCATGTGTATCTCCATCTACTATTCTTTTACGGATTTCAATCTTCTGAACGATCCGCAGTTTATCGGGGCCGCCAATTATGTGCGGGCGTTTACACAGGATAAGACCTTTTATAAGGCGTTAAAAGTGACCTTTTTATACGTGCTGCTCTTAGTGCCTCTGCGTCTGGCGTTTGCGCTGTTTGTGGCAATGCTGTTAAACAAGAAGCACAAGGGACTGGGACTCTACCGGACGCTTTACTATATTCCATCCATCATCGGCGGCAGCATCGCAGTGTCGGTGGTATGGAAACAGATTTTCGGAAACAAGGGCGTTATCATGACGCTGCTGGGTGTCTTTGGCATCGCGCAGAAGACGTCCCTCATAGGTAATCCGAAGACGGCGCTGTACGTTATTATTCTTATGGGGGTCTGGCAGTTTGGCTCTTCCATGCTGATCTTTTTATCCGCGCTGAAGCAGATTCCGGGCTCGCTCTATGAATCGGCAAAGGTGGACGGCGCGAACGGCTTCGTGACCTTCTGGAAGATTACGATTCCGATGCTGACGCCGACCATTTTCTTCAATCTGATTCTTCAGATTATTAATGGTTTCCGTGTGTTTACCGAGAGCTACGTCATCACGGATGGCGGACCGTTGGACAGCACCTTATCGTACGTCCTGTACCTGTACCGCCGTGCGTTTACGTATTTTGATATGGGATACAGCTGTGCACTGGCGTGGGTGCTGGTGGCGATTGTCTCCGTATTTACCGTAATCCTGTTTAAGACTCAGAAAAGCTGGGTTTACTATGAAGCCGGGAGGGAATAAATCATGGGAATGAAGAGAAAAAGACAGTTGAGTTCAGTGATTTTTCACGCCGGGGCGTGTATACTGGGATTCTTTATGATCTACCCGCTCCTGTGGCTGCTGGCCAGCTCCTTTAAGAGCAACGAAACAATGTTTACCAATACCTATTCCCTGCTCCCTGAAGTCTGGGATGCGGCAAAGAACTATGCCAGCGGATTTGCGGGAATCGGCGGCGTGGCTTTCAGCACGTTTTTCATGAACTCCATGGTGGTAACGGTTGTGGGGACCATCACATGCGTGCTCTCCTCACTGCTGGCAGCCTATACATTTTCCAGACTGAAATTCCGGTTCTCCAATTTCTGGTTTGGATGTGTGATGATGACAATGATGATACCGGCACAGGTTATGGTGGTTCCGCAGTATATTATTTTGAAGAAAATCCATTTAATCGATACGCGGGTGGCCCTGATCCTGCCGTGGTGCTTCGGAGGAGCGTTTTTTATCTTCCTGATGGTTCAGTTCTTCCAGGGGATTCCGAAAGAGCTGGATGAGGCGGCGGAAATTGATGGATGCGGCAAGATTCAGACACTCGTCAGGGTGCTGATTCCGATTGTGCGGCCGGCCATTATCACTTCTTCTATTTTTGCATTTTACTGGATCTGGCAGGATTTCTTCCAGCCGCTGATCTTCATGAGCTCATCGACGAAATATACGATTCCGCTTGCGCTCAATATGTATTTAGACCCGAACTCTTACAACAACTATGGCGGTTTGTTTGCAATGTCAGTGGTTTCACTGATTCCAATCGTGGTGTTCTTTATTATTTTCCAGAGGTATCTGGTGGATGGGATTGCCATGGATGGGATTAAGGGATAAATAAAATAAAAGGGGGATAACAAATTGTACAGCTTATCACGATGGAAGACCAGAATGACAGCATGTATAGTATCGGGAGCCGTGGCATTCAGCACGCTGTTCCCGGTTCCGGCAGCGGCGGCAGGTAAGATGGCCGCATACGATGGCAGTGAGGTCGTGGATCTGGCGGGAAACAGGGAGATGAAGGCTTATGGTGAACGCCTGGTCACAGGAGGAAGGGCTCTTGTATCCAGGGACTATGGAGAAGAAGCGGGAACAGGCATTTCCTATTATCTCGATTCTGAGGCCGGAAATGATGAAAATGAGGGAACCTCGGAAGACAAGCCGTGGAAGAGCCTTGAAATGGTGAATAACAGAACCTTTCAGCCGGGAGACCGGATATTGCTGAAGGCCGGAAGCGTATGGGAAGAGGAGACGCTTTCCCCGAAGGGGTCCGGTGAGGAGGGAAATCCGATCGTCATCGGCGCCTATGGGGAGGGGGAGAAACCGAAGCTGGCTGGAAATGCAGCAGTTCCCGAAGTGGTATCGCTCTATAATCAGCAGTACTGGGAGCTTTCAGATCTGGAGATTACCAATACGGCAGCCGGATTCACCGGCGCCATGAACGACCAGAATGGAAATAAGTTAAAGGATGTCAGGGGCATACGCATTGCCGGTCAGGACGGAGGCGACTTATACAATTACTATTTGCACGATTTATACGTTCATGACGTGACCGGCGTATGTGCCTGGATCAGCGGTGACAACAATGGAAAGCCGGGAATTCTGGGGAAACAGGGATGGGATAAGTCGAAGCGAACGGGCGGAATCCTGTTCGAGGTGTTGGAACCGGCTACAGACCAGCCGACGGTTTTTCACGATATTACGATTGAGCGGAACGTAGTCAATAACAATTCCTTCGGCGGCATTATTGTCAAGCAGTGGAAGGGCGCCGATACCGGCGGAGAACACTGGGCGTCGAGAGAAGAGGGGAAAGGCAATGCCGCAAATAATTATTACTGTGAAAACTGGAAGCCGCATACGGACGTCACCATACGCGACAACTATTTAAGCCAGGAAAATTCCGACTATGCCTGCAACACCATCTATCTGACCAGCGTGCAGGGCGCCGTTGTGGAGGGAAATATATCCAAGGAAGCCGGGACGTGCGGCATAGAGATGTACTACGCGGATGGAGTAACCGTACAGAGGAATGAAGTCTACAAGACCAGAGTAAAAGCCGGGGGTGCGGATTCCAATGCCATAGATCCCGATAAGGCGTCCACCAATATTCTGATTCAGTACAACTACATCCATGATACGGGAGACGGGATCCTTCTCTGCGGTTTTATCTTTGGAACCTCCGTGGTCCGCTACAATGTAATTAAGGATGCACAGAAACGGTATATCAATCCACATGGGGACAAGGGTGTCAATTATGTCTACAACAACATCCTTTATAATACAATTGAGAAGTCCAATCTGCCGTTTATTGAGTCATCAGGGGGCAATGGTGTTTATTTAAATAAATCGGGAAATATGCACTACATCAACAATAATATATTCTACAATACTGCTAAGACCACAACCAGCGTTGGAATCGGCGAGGGGCCTTCTACCTCCTATGACAGCAACTGCTATTATGGAAAGGGAGTGCAGGCGCCGGAGCAGGAGACCCGTGCGGTATGCGGTGATCCGATGTTTGAAGGCGGACTGACAGGAGACGAAGATGATGGGGCGGCGGAGCTTCTCAAGCTGCGTCTGAAACCGGAATCGCCTCTTCTGAATGCAGGAACCCAGATAGAGGATGATCCGCTTCTGTCTATTTCGGCGAACCCGGGGAGTGACTTTGCCGGAGCTCCCCTGTTTAACGGGGAACCGGATATGGGAATCTTCGAGTATCAGGGGGAAGCGGGCAGCGGAATCTTAAACGGATATGTGGAAGACCCCTACGGAAATATCATGAAGGGAGCCGCAGTAAAGTTAAAGGATACGGATTACGCCGCAGTGACGGATGAGCAGGGATTCTTCGCCATAGCGGGGGTGAAGCCGGGATCGTATACGGCGGTGATATCCAAAGAGATTTATCTGGATGGAGAGACACCGGATATCATGGTGGAGGAGAAGGCGGTGACGAGAGTCCAGCTGAGGCTGGGGGAGAGTCTGTCTGACGTGGGCAGTGTAAAAGGCTGCGTATCAAACTCATCCGGTCCTCTTCAGGGCGTTACCGTGACCGCATCGCTGGGAGATCTGGTATTTACTGCCAAAACCGGAAATGACGGCTGCTACGAGATGACGGATGTGAAGATCGGAACCGGATATGTGGTGACGGCTTCGAAAGAGGGGTACACGACGGCTGCCGCAGAAGAGGTGAGGGTAATGCCAGCCGCCGCTGCGGAAGTGAATCTGATTCTTTCCAAGGAGATCGGGAAAACGACGTATCTCATTGCAGACTTATTCGATCAGTATGATGCGGGAGCATTTACAAACAGCAGCAGCGGAAACAATATATGGAAGGTTTCCGATATCTCCGCTGCAGATGCGTCTAAGGCATCTTTGCAGATTAAGGCAGAGGGGAATGGCAACAAATATCTGGAGATGGCGAAAACCGGCACCTACAGCCTCTATGCTTATACAAAAAAAGAGTATGATCTAAGCGGAATTATTACGGTGGAGGCAAGAGTGAAGCGGACAGCGGAGTCTGCGTCTGCCAATCAGTTTGGTATGTATTCCTTTAACAAAGCGGATTTCAAAACGGGAGATCCGACGGGCAGTTCCAATGCAATCGGCACCTTCGCGCTAACGAAAGGAAATATTGTCACCCATAATAAGAAGGGCTCTTCGAACACAGTAAATGTTCAGGGGTATACAAAGAACGAATGGGATATTATCAGGAATGTTATTAACCTGGATACCAACACCTTTGATTTTTATGTAAACGACATGAATGTTCCGAAGCTGGCCGGCCAGCCGCTGCGGACACAGGGAAAAAATATTGACCGGTTTGAGTTTTTCTCCAGCGGATCAAATGTTGGAGACTTACTGATTGACTATTTTAAGGTTTGTACCGGGCCTGCCATGGATTACGATGACGCGGGCATCTCAGGAATCCGCGTGGATGGAAATGAGGCGGAGTGGAAGGGCGGCAATATCTATGAGCTGGAAATCCCTTCCGGCAGCAGTGAGGTGAAGGTACAGCCGGCTGCCAGCAGCATTTTCGCCAGAAAGATTACGGTTGGAGATCAGGATGCTACAAAGGACGCGGTTACCGTGCCGGTATCCGGATCTGGTGATTCGCTCCGCATAACCGTTCTGGCCGAGGATGGGGAGACAGAGGAGAGCTATCAGCTGAATCTGGTGAAAGAGGATGCAGCCGGACTGGCCTATTTAACGAGTCTTGCCATGGAGGGCGTCACTTTAACTCCTGAATTTGATTTTAATACAATGGAATACGAAGGAGAAGTGCCGTCAGACGTGCGCCGTGTGACACTGCAGTATGAGACGGTTCAGGCGAGCAATGAGGTGACAATCAAGGTTAATAACCAGTACGTGACGGATCCGGTGATTCCGTTAAAGCCAGGTGTTAATGTCATAGAGATCGGAGTCGCATCGGCGGACGGAACCAGCTTTGCGGATTATACTGTCACTGTTACGAGAGATTGTGTGATTGACGGAATCAGGATCGATACGCTGCCTGTAAAAACTGTCTATGAGAGAGGGGAAGAACCTGATTTCGAAGGACTGACGGTCGGAGCCTATTGTGAAGGAGAGCGGGTGCGCGTGCTTGACGCGGCCGAGTTTGCGGTAAGTATGCCGGATACGTCGGAGACGGGAACCGTTCCGGTAACGGTTACTTATGTGACGGAAGACGGCATGACGCTGGAAGCCGCCTTTGATATTGCCGTTTACGACCGGGATACCATGGAACCTCAGAGCATTAAGGTGGTGAAACCGCCGGAACAGACTGTATATGGAACCGGAGAAGCGTTCCAGCCGGATGGCATGGAAGTGCGCCTTCTCATGAAAGCCACGGCGAGCAATGCGGCACCGGCGGAGGTCAGAATTCTGGATGATGGGGAATACGACGCCATCGGTGATTTTGCAGAGCCGGGTGACACGAAGGTGGCGATACGCTATACCTGGACCGACAGCGAGGGAGAGGAACGGTATCTGGAGGACCGCGTGGCGGTAACCGTCTATGATGAGAAACTGGACTATTACGAGACGGGAATTACGGTGACAAAGCAGCCGAAGAAGACGGTCTATGAGACGGGGAGCGCCTTTGATCCGGAGGGTATGGAAGTAAAACGGACCATGAAGGCCAGCGGGAGCAACGCCGTCTATTATAAAGAAACCATTACAGATTACGATTATGATGCAGATGAGCTGACCAAAACCGGAACCAGAAAGATATCGGTCAGTCATGAGGGAACGGATAAAGACGGGGAAGACAGGACGTTTACAACCGGTGTGACGGTTACGGTAACAAACCGCGAAGATATATTAAAGAACGCGGTTCTGGAGCAGTCGGTGGCCGGGGCCAGGGAGATATTAAACAAAGAGAACGTGGCCTATGTGACGGAAGAGGAAAAGGCCGCGGCCGCCGATGCGGCTAAGGAAGTGTTCCTTGATGTAATGGGAGCGGAACATACGGTACTGACAAAAGAGATGGCCGACCGTATGGTAGAACTCGAGGCACTGCTTAAAAATGCATATCCCGGTATCACGATACGAGCCGAGGGCGATTCAAAGCTGACGGAAGGTGCGGAGGTGGCCGGAGCGCTCCTGAATGCTCCGCTTGGCCAGGGGAATCTTACGATCGTTTCCCGGATTACGGGAACGAAGCTTCCGGAAGACATCCCGGAGACCAAAGCAGCGGCGGCAATGGAAATCAAGCTTCTGGTGAATGGAGAAGAGCTTCAGCCGGATATCCCGCTTTATATGACCTTAAAGATCCCGGAGGGGATCGATAAGGCTGATCTCATCATCTATCACGTATTGGATGATGGCAGTATTGAAGTGATTGATCCGGAGATCAGCGGCGGCTTCCTGCGCTTTTTCGTGAGAAGCTTCAGTACATTTGTAATTGCCAATCCCAAAGAGGCCGATTTAACCGGAATCGAAATTACGGCTCAGCCGAAAAAAACAGAGTACCGGATTCATGAGGCGTTTGACGCCTCCGGGTTGGTGGTAACTGCTGTCTATGAAGACGGAACGAAGGCTGCCGTCACGGAGTATGGACTGGCCGGATTCGACGCAGCGACGGCTGGAATTAAAACAATTACGGTATCCTATAAAGGAAAGACAGCAAAATTTACCGTTACGGTAAAGGCGGAGGATGACGGCTCCGGAGATGATGACAACGGCGACAATGACGACGGCAATGATGATGGCAACGGCGACAATGACGACGGAGGCGGTGATAATGGCAGCGGAAGTCATGGCAGCAGCGGAAGTCCGGTGGTCCGGTCGGTTTTGCCCGATACGGTAAAGGGAAGCTGGAAACAGAATGAGAATGGCTGGTGGTTTGAGACACTGGACGGCGGTTTTGTGAAATCAGATTGGGCCCGTATCAATGAAAAATGGTATTATTTCGGCGATCAGGGATACATGGCAGTCGGCTGGGTACTCGATCAGAACCACTGGTATTATCTGGGGGCAGATGGCGCCATGGCGGCTGATGCCTGGATACTGGACCGGGGAACGTGGTACTTCTTGCAAAGCGGGGGAGCGATGGCCGCAGACCAATGGGTTCAGTGGAATGGAAACTGGTATTATTTAAACAGCGACGGCAGTATGGCTAAAGACACTGTGGTAACGGTCGGATACCGGATCGGAGAAGACGGCGTCTGGCGCCCTGATTAAGAGATAGGAACATGGACTCCCGGGAAGCGGATACTTCCCGGGAGCTTTTATTTTCCTGCGCGTCTTACCCGTAAAAATGTTTGTTTCTTCGATGTTATCTGTGAAATCAGTAAATAAATGAGGAATGAAGGTTCCTTCATTGACAAATGGTGAGAAGCGCTTTATCATAACAGTTAGAAAGACTTAAGGTTACAGGATCAGGAGGATATTTCGATGACGGTAAAGGAATGTTACGAGGCGATAGGCGCCGATTATGAGGAAGTTCTTCGCCGTCTGGCGAATGAAGAAAGAGTCGCACGTTTTCTGCTGAAGTTTCCCGGTGATGAAAGCTTTGCCGGGCTGGTTAAGGCGGTGGAGGAGAGTGATTATGAGGCGGCTTTCCGAGCGGCCCATACGCTGAAGGGGATCTGCCTGAATCTGTCGATTACCAGACTTGCCGAGTCCAGCAGTGCGCTGACCGAGTCTCTGCGGGCCGGCGGCTGGAGCGAAGAGGCAGGACCTCTCTTTGAACGGGTGAAAGACGATTACAGTCACACGGTTCAGGCGATTCAAATGCTGAAGAACGATTAATTGCGCCAGATACGCGAGGAAAAAAGATAAATGAAGAATAAAATTTTAATAGTGGATGATGCGGAGATCAACCGCTCCCTTTTGGCGGACATACTGTCTGTCGAGTATGATATTATGGAAGCGTCCAACGGTGTGGAGGCAGTTTCCCTGCTGAACCAGTACCACGCCGATCTTTCGCTGATTCTTCTGGACATCGTGATGCCGGAGATGGATGGATTCGAGGTCCTGGCGATTATGAACAGAAACGGATGGATTCAGAGCATTCCTGTCATTACGATTTCGGCGGAGACGTCCTCCAGTTATATTGAACACGCTTATGACCTGGGAGCGGCCGATTATATCAGCCGCCCATTTGATGAGAAGACGGTGCTGCGCCGTGTGAGCAACATGCTCATGCTCTATACGAAGCAGAAGATTCTGGAAGGCATGGTGACGGAGCAGATCATCGATAAGGAGAAGAATAATTTCCTGATGGTCGAGATCCTGAGCAACATCGTCGAGTTCCGTAACGGAGAGAGCGGGCTCCATGTGCTGCATATCCGCGTGATCACGGAGATGCTCTTAAAGAAGCTGCTGGAGAAGACCAATGAGATCCACCTGTCGCTGTCGGATATCGCTCTGATCGTCAATGCGTCGGCTCTGCACGATATCGGAAAGATCTCCATCCCTGAGGAGATTCTGAATAAACCCGGCCGTCTGACACCGGAGGAATTTGAGATCATGAAGACCCATTCTGCCGTCGGAGCGCAGATCCTGAAAAATGCGCCGAACCGTCAGACGGAAAAGCTGATCCAGGTGGCCCATGATATCTGCCGCTGGCACCACGAACGGTATGACGGAAACGGGTATCCGGACGGGCTTAAGGGGGATGAAATCCCCATTGCGGCCCAGGTTGTCTCAGTGGCAGACGTCTATGATGCGCTCACCAGCGAACGTGTATACAAGTCGGCCTACAGCCACGAAAAGGCGATGGAGATGATCTTAAACGGGGAGTGCGGGGCATTTAACCCGCTCTTGCTGGAATGCCTCGTGGAGGTGGGGGACCGCATTCTGAAGGAGCTTGATTTACACTCCCTGGACGGGATGTCAGACATTGAGATGGAGGGAATTGCGTCCGAACTGAAGTCCCATAATGAACTGCGTGCGTCGAACCGGACGCTGATGCTTCTGGAGCAGGAGCGGATTAAGTACCGTTTCTTCGCCTCCATGTCGCAGGAGGTTCAGTTTGAATACAATATCCATTCGGACCTTCTGGAAGTATCTGAGTGGGGAGCGAAATATCTGGGGATTCCGGAGCTGATCGCTCATCCGGAGCACAATGAAGAACTTGCAGGGGTATTTAATAAAAGTGATTTTGCGGACTTAAAGAAACAGCTTCGTGCGACCACTCCGGGAGGGCCGGTGTTCAGCGGAAGCTATCAGGTTGTCATCGAGGGAAAACCGAGGTGGTTCAAGGTTGTGGCGCGCACGATCTGGGATTCCGACGAGGATACCTTATATTCCGGGACGATCGGTAAATTTATCGATATTCACGAGGAACAGATGGAACTCACCAATTTAAAGCGCCTGGCCTCCCAGGATTCTCTTACCGGCCTCTATAATCACAAGGCGGCCAAGGAAATGATAGAGAATATGATAGTCCAGCGCGAGAATAAAGAGTATGCCATGATCCTGATTGATGTGGATTACTTTAAGTTTGCCAATGACCAGCACGGTCATATCTTCGGGGATGAGGTGTTAAAGTACATCTCCCAGAAGATGCGGCAGAATATCCGGAGGGATGATGTCGCAGCCAGAGTCGGAGGCGATGAATTCCTGATTTTCGTGGAATACCGTGACAATGTGATGCCTCAGATCGAGCGTATCTTCCGTTCCCTGACCGATTCCTTCCAGGGCTTCCAAATCTCTGTCAGCATGGGAGTGGCGCGCTGTCCGGAGAATGGAGTGGATTACGAAGTGCTGTTCCACTGCGCCGATCAGGCGCTCTATTCAGCAAAGAAGAATGGCAGGAACCAGTTCTGCCTGTATGACAAGACAATTCAGGGCTTTTTATCTGTGCTTTCGCCGATGGATAATTGAGGAAGCTGTGAGCCAGGCGAGGAGAGTGGAATTTCCGGAGAGATACCGGAGGTTCCGCTTTTTTATTTCATGAGAACGATGTTTTTATGATATAAAAACTCTCTGGTATTTCGGATATTTTACCATTTATGTCTGATTTTTGAATTAACTTGAGAAAGAGTGTCTGTTAAAATAGAAACAGATGAGGAAGCTTCCCAAATGAAAAGAAAGGATAAAGGCGATTATGAAAAAAAGAATAGCTCTGATTGTGGCGGCAGCACTTGCGGCGACAACAGTAATGACGGGGTGCGGCAGCGGAAACGGGCAGAAAGCGACCGGGGCGCCGGCGGCGGAAAGTGTGGCGGAAGGTACAGCAGCGGAAGGTACGGCAGCGGGAGGTACAGCGGCGGAACGTGCGGACGCAGGCAAGGGGCAGGAGGTACAGGAGAGTGAGACCGCAGACCCCATGGCAGCCATTACCGATGATGGAACGAAAAAGACGATTACATACTGGCACACATTTACAGAGGGAGCACGCAAAGACTATATCGACGAGATGGTAGCCGAGTACATGAAGGAACATCCAAATGTGACCATCAATGTAGAGGTGTATCCATGGAATGTATTTACGCAGAAATGGACGGCGGGGCTGGCGGCCGGAGCGCTTCCGGATGTCAGCAGCGTAAATCCGGACAACTTATTTGCAATTAATCAGGCGGGGGCGGTGCTGCCCATGAACCCTTTGATCGATGCGCTGGGAGAGGACTATTTCCTCGGAAAACCACTGGAGAACTTTACGGATGGGGACACGGTTCTGGGGATTCCCTATTACCTTCATTCCTATGTCATGTGGTACCGCAAGGACGTATTGGAGGAAAAAAATCTGCCTGTGCCGAAAAACTGGGATGAGCTGTTAAGCACGGTGACCGCGGTGGCGGATCCGCCGAACAGATATGGATTTACCATTGCCATGTCTAAAAACGACCAGATGTGCGCACAGCTTCTCAGCTGCTTTGCAAAGGCGGAGGGAGCTCCGTTAATTACAGAAAATAATAAGGGGAATTTAACCGATCCGAAGGTGGTAAAGGCAATCCAGCTGATGGCGGACCTCTATAAGGCAGGCTCTCCGGAAGGCTCCGTAAACTATGGGCTCTCCGAGCAGAATGACGTATTCTTCCAGGGAAAATCGACGTTTGCATTTGGATCGGGCTTCCATATCAATGGAGTCAAACAGAATTCACCGGAGCTTCTGGATAAGATAGCAGCGGTTCCGTTTACGGGACCGGATGGGGAAAATCTTGGAGCTACCACATTTGTCATTGGTCTGATGGGATGGAATCAGACGAAGTACCCGGAAACGGTATATGACTTCATAAAGTTCCATTTTGAAAAGGAACGCTATATTGATTTCCTGCATCTGATTCCGGGCGGACAGCTGCCGGCGACGGCGGAAGCTGCGAACTCAGCAGAATTCTATGATGATGAGACTATCCAGAAATTCAAGACAGAGATTGAGTACATCCAGGAAGGGATTGAGAAGGGAACCTTTATCGGTATGGACTATGGCCTTACGCCTGCGGCCTCGGCGCTGACCAGTCAGGGCATTATTGAGGAATGTCTGCAGGATATCGTGCTGAACGGGACTCCGGCGGAGGAGGCTGCGAAGAAAGCGAATGACAAGCTGAACGCGGCGATTGAGATCTTAATGGAATAATAGCATTACAGGAGGAATTTTATGAGGCAATACCGGGATCGGCAAAACGCCGGAAAGAGTGTCGGGGACCGGATAGCGGATTTTGTGGACCGCCATATGTGCGGGGTTTTCATTACTCCGGCATTTCTCGTGACCATACTGCTGCTGGCATATCCGATATGTATCAGTGTGTATTACAGTTTTACCAATAAGAGCCTGCTGGGAAAAGCGGTTAAGTTCGTCGGGTTTAACAATTACGTGTCGGTTCTGCAGAATCCGGAGTTTTACCACGCGCTGTGGAACACCCTTGTATACACCGTAATTTCACTGTCTCTGCAGCTGTTTTTCGGATTTATAGTGGCTCTGTCACTTCATAAAATCAACCGGTTCAAAGGGATGTTCCGGACGCTGGTGCTGATCCCGTGGGCATTTCCCATGATTATCGTTACCTTTACATGGTCCTATCTCTTAAATGATCTATACGGGATCGTCAATGCCAAACTGCTGCATTGGAATCTGATCGCACAGCCGATTCAGTTTCTGGCCAACCCGAAGATCGCCATGCTGACAGTGAGCCTGATCAATGTGTGGTTTGGAGTCCCCCTGTTTGCCATTAATATTCTGGCGAGCCTGCAGACGATATCCAGAGATTTATACGAAGCGGCCCAGATTGACGGCGCCAGCCCGTTTCAGAGATTTCGATTTATTACGCTGCCGTTTGTGAGAGTCGTAGTGGGACTGCTCATTATTCTGAGGACAATCTGGATTTTTAACAGCTTTGACCTGATATTCCTCCTGACAGGGGGAGGTCCGGGAACCTCCACGGAAACGGTGCCGATCTTTGCCTACCGCATGGGGTGGACCCTGTATTCCCTGGGAAGGTCTTCGGCTGTGACCATTCTGCTGCTGCTGTTTTTGACGGCGGCCTGTCTGATCTATTTTAAGATATTGGACCACTGGGAAGAGGAGGTGGCGTGATGAGAGCGAGACTGCATAAAAACGGATGGACCATACTGTCCTATGTGATTCTTACCGCCGCGGTACTGCTGGCGGGAGGACCGCTCGTTATCGTGATATTTGCCTCTTTTAAGGGACAGTTTGAGATTGTCAGCAACACGGCGGCCCTTCTGCCGGAACGGTTTTCGCTGTATTGGTTTAAGGATCTGCTTCATAAGACGGACTTTCTGATATACGTGAGGAACAGTCTTCTCTACTCGTCGCTGTCCACGGTGCTGGGCATGACGATCTCCTCTCTGGCCGCCTATGCGATTACGCGGTTTGGGGGCAGGAAACAGAAGATTCTGACGAGAGTGATTGTGATGACCTATATGTTTCCGCCGATTCTGCTGGCAATTCCTTACTTTATCCTGGTGTCGAATCTGGGGCTTGCCAATACGCTGCCGGGATTATTAATGGCTTATATGTCATTTACCGTCCCCTTCTGCACCTACCTGCTGGTCAGCTACTTCCGGACGGTGCCGAAGGATATCGAGGAGGCGGCCCTGATAGACGGACTCCGGAGGCCGGGGGTATTTCTCCACATCGCGCTTCCGCTGGTGGCGCCCGGGCTGGTAGCTACGGCTATATTTGCATTTATCAACGCGTGGAATGAATTCTTATACTCCCTTCTGATTATCAGCAGCGGGGATAAGCAGACCGTTTCCGTGGGCCTTTACTCCCTGAAGGGCGGTATGGAGACGCTTCAGTGGGGAGATATGATGGCGGCGTCAGTTCTGGTCGTCATTCCGTCGATTGTGTTTTTCTCGATTATACAGAAGAGCATTGTAGGGGGGCTTACCGCGGGGGCAGACAAATAAAGCTAGTGCCGCCGGACTTAAATGCAGTACGTATTTAGGTCCGGCGGTACTGGAGAGAGGAGAAGGAAATGGCTGGATATGGAATCATCGGATGCGGATATGCGGGTGGCATCCACGCGGATAATCTTGCGGGACTGCCGGGGGCGCGGCTGGCAGCGGCCTTTGATCTGGATTATGAGCGCTCGAAGGCGTTTGTGCGGGACACGGGGGCTTATGCGGCCCCGACAATCGAGGAGTTGTGCAGCAACAGGGAAGTGGAGGCCGTAATCATCACGACTCCCAATAACAGCCATGTGACTCCTGCCATCCTTGCGGCAGAGGCCGGAAAGCATGTGTTCTGTGAAAAACCTGTGGCATTGAGTTTAAAAGATACGAAAGAGATGCTTGATGCGGCGGAGAAGGCGGGGGTACATTTTTTTGCCGCGCATACAACCAATTTTATCAGGGGCGTCCAGACGGCGAAGGCGCTGCTGGCCGCGGAAGAGATCGGAGAGCTGCTTATGATTGAGGCCGTTCATACGGACTGGGCGGGGCCTCAGAAAACCATAGGCTGGAAACAGACGAAGGAAATCTCCGGAGGTCATCTGTACCACCACATGCATGAGGTGGATTTAATCTGCCAGCTGGCCGGTCTTCCGGTTTCGGTATATGCAAAAGGGAAGAATCTGGTCCATCACGGAGATGGCTGCGGTGATGAGGAGGATGCCATATTTCTGAATATGGAGCTCCAGGGAGGCGGTTTTGCATCCCTGACAATCGGTTCCGCATTCCGCCTGGGAGATCACTTTGTAAAGCTTCAGGGAAAGACGGGTGGAATTCTGATGGATTTTAAAAATTCCTTTGTCCGCCTGGAAAATGACCGGGGGGAGACGCTGTATCCCATGCAGGAAAATGAGGCGGAGGATGAGGAACGCAGGAACGGGTATCGAAAAAACAGAACGGACGCGGGGAAGGGATTTGGTAAGCCGGGAATGAAGACCTCTTCCTGGATGCGCACCATATTTTATAAGGAACTGATGTGTTTTGATGAGGCAGTCAGAACCGGGAACGCAGTTCCTGGCTGTGAGACCCTGCTGGACGGAAGCGCAGCCTTAAACTGTGTAAAGGTACTGGACGGGGCCAGGGAGTCCATGGCCGTGGGACTGCCGGTCAGACTGGAGGCGAGATAGCATGAAGCTGGGAATCATAGGGCTGGATTCTTCCCATGCGGTTCAGTTTTCAAGAATCCTGAATGGGGAGAGGGAGCCGTTTCATATTGGAGGTCATCCGGTGACCGCAGCGTATCCGGGCCCTGTATCACAGGATTTTGATATGAGTCGGGACCGGATGGAGAACTTTACCAGGAAAGTTGCCGGCGATTGGGGAGTAAAATTATATTCATCCATCGCAGAGGTGATGAAAAATTCAGATGCGGTCTTTCTGGAACAGGTCGACGCAAGAAGGCGGCTGGAGCAGTTTCAGGAGATGGTCTGCTTTGGGAAGCCAATCTATGTCGATAAACCGTTTGCGTTAAATACGGTGGACTGCAGAGAGATGTTCAAGCTGGCGGAACAGTATGGAGTACCGGTTTTATCTACTTCCTCTCTCCGCTTTGCGGACGGCCTTACAGCCGCACTGAAGCAGTGTGAGTGGCATTCTGTGATTGGAGCCGATTTCTTCGGCCCCATGCCGTTTACCGCTACGCAGCCGGGGTATTTCTGGTATGGGGTCCACATGGCGGACATGCTTTACAGGACCATGGGGACGGGATGCAGCAAGGTTTCCGTCATCCATACCAGTGAGCATGATATCATCACCGGAGTCTGGAAGGATGGGAGAATCGGAAATATCCGGGGAAACCGATGTGGAAACGGCAACTTCGGAGGAACCATATTCCATGAATCCGGCAGTGTGTTTATCGATGTATCCCAGGACAAGAGAGGGTATTATGAGTGTCTGGTGGAACAGATTATCCGGATGTTCGATACCGGACAGAGTCCCGTTACGAGGCAGGAGATGACAGAGGTGGTCCGTTTTCTGGAGGCCGCAGGTGAGAGCCTCACGACCGGGCGGGAAGTGGTATTATAAATTAAGGAGAGATAAAATAGATGATACGAATAGGTGTTTTGGGCTGCGGCTATTTCGGGGCAGAATTTGCCAGAGCCATAAAGGAGAGGGAGGACGTCCAACTGGCGGCGGTTTACAGTCCCGGAAAAAGTTCGGAGCGGTTAAGCCGGGAGCTGGGCTGCCCACGGGCTTCCTCTGTCGATGAGATCATGGAAAATGCGGATATCGACGCCGTGATCATTGCCACGCCGAACTATCTGCATCATCAGCATGTACTGGCGGCGGCCGGAGCGGGAAAGCACATTTTCTGTGAGAAGCCGTTTGCACTGAACGCAGAGGATGCCGCAGAGATGGTGGAAGCGTGCCGGAAGGCAGAGGTAACGCTGATGGTGGGTCACATCATGCATTTTTACCAGGGAATTGCCAGAGTTAAGGCGATGATTCAGGATGGCTTTTTCGGTGATATACTCACCATGCATATCGAACGTACCGGATGGGAGCAGAAAAAGGCGGAAGTGAGCTGGAAGAAGATGCAGGAGAAATCCGGAGGCCATCTATTCCATCATATTCATGAGATTGATATTATGCAGTGGATCATGGGAGTGCCTACGGAGATGTATGCGGTGGGAGGAAACTTAGGGCACCGCGGGGCAGAGTTCGGAGATGAGGACGATGTGCTCCTGCTGACCGCCAGCTTTAACGGAAATGCATTCGCAACGCTTCAGTATGGCTCGGGTTTCCGGGTGGGAAACCATTTTATCCGTATTAACGGCACGAAAGCGGGAGCGGTGATCGATTTTAAGCGTGCCGAAGTCCGTGTGATCAGTGATGCGGGGGAGACGCAGTTTCCGCTGTTTGAGGATGAGAAGAGCGCGAGGGCGATCTGCGAGCTGTTTGCCCGAACCGACGGCGGTATCTCCTACGGATCCCCGGAGGAACGGCCTCCGGAGTATATTCTGGTCTCTCTGCGGGAGGAGCTGGAGCTGTTTCTTCATGTGGTAAGCGGGGGAGAGATACCGGAAGACAAAAAAGATTTATTTGACGGATCATCGGCGGTTCATTCGGTTATGATTGCGCAGATGGGATGCTGTGTCAGAGGGAGGAAGTCATAAAGGAGAAGGAAAGAGGGCTGCATCATAAGATGATGCAGCTCGTGTGGATTGATATTATAATATTTTTTCTGATCGCGGGGGCCGGCGTGATTCTGTCACAGCGCATCTACCGCCAGGATATGGAGACGGAGACTTCTAATGTATTTGAAGCCTCCTTTTCGAATATAGAAAACACGCTTCATTTTGTCGAAAACATCGCTTTTAACATCATGAATGACAAGACGGTGAAGGAGGCGCTGCGGGCGGTAAACCAGGAGAGGGAGGACCGCTACGCACTGGTAGATGATTTGTATTACCGTCTGATTACCGGATCGCTGGTGGCAAATGACGCAGTCTCCATTATTGTAACAGACTTAGAGGGACGCCAGTACGCGACGGGAAGCCTGGACTACAACCTGACAGAGGAGGAGCAGGAGAAAATCAGGCTTCTCATGGAGGAACGCTCTTCCAGAACGGAGCCGGTGTGGCTGGAACGGGGGAATGGCCAGGAACTGCTCTATGGCCGGGAACTCTATGACACGCCGTTTGGGGGACACCGCCCGCTGGGCATGATACTGATCCGTGTGAATCTGGATAAGATGATGGCGGAGAGCAGGCAGGGAAGCCTTGCAAAGGGCAATATCGTAATTTTTTACCATGAAAATCTCATTTACGCGGGAGACAAGCGAATCTTTGACAGCCCGGAGCTGCTGGATTCTGTGAGAAAAGAAAAAAATGGAGGCTCCGGACGGTATTTCAGGACCGAGGGGGAGTCTGAATTTCCCGGGATTACGTATCTGGGGTATGAGAGATACAAAGAGATGATGACATCGACGAACACGCTGATGATATTCTTTACAGCGGCTATTTTATTCATATTAATTGCGTCATTTCTGGCGACGGCCCGTGTGGTTCATCACATAACGGCTCCTATCGCATTTTTGAGCAAGAAAATGAAAGCGGTGGAGGAAGGGGATTTTTCGGTACAGATTGACAGAGACCTTTTGGATACGGATATTATGGAATTCGAGGAACTGGCGGCTAACTTCAACCTTATGACGGGAGAAATCGGCCGGCTGGTGGAAGACAATTACTTAAGGACAATCAAGGAGAAGGAGTACCAGATCAAGGTCCTCCAGGCGCAGATCAATCCCCATTTCCTTTATAATACGCTGGATGCCATTAACTGGCTGGCCATGGACAGCGGGCGGCCTGAGATATCCAGTATGGTTCAGTCTCTGGCGACTCTCTTCCGTGAAGCGACGAAGCAACAGCAGTACTTAATCCCGCTGAGGGAAGAACTGACACTTTTATCGTGCTATGTAACGATTCAGAAAATACGGCTGGAGGAACGGCTGGAAGTGGCGTTCACCATCCCGGAAGAGTGTATGGATATGAAGATTCCCAAGCTCTCTCTTCAGCCGATTCTGGAAAATTCGGTGAAATACGCGGCTGAGGTTACCATGAAGCCGTGTCTGATCGAAATCAGGGCCAAAAGGAAGGGAAACCGCCTGATTCTCTGCATTTGGGATAACGGACCGGGGATTCCGGAACAGATCCTGGCACAGATCAGAGAGCGGCGGGTGCCTGACAATACGGGAATCGGCCTGTTAAATATCGAGGATCGGATTCAGATGCTGGGAGGAACCGGCAGCGGGTTAAAGATTTATTCAAAAAAAGGGCGGGGAACATGGATTACGCTGTGTATCTGCCAGCCAGGAGGTGAAAGCAGTTGAAATACCGGGCGCTGATTGTAGACGATGAACGCATCATAGTAAATGGAATTATGAGACTGCCGATCTGGCTTTCTCTGGATATTGAGCCTGTGCCCGCCATGACGGGCCTGCAGGCTTTGGAATTAATGGAGCAGTACCGGTTTGACCTGATCATTACAGACATCCGCATGCCGGAAATGGACGGCCTGGAATTTATCTCTCAGATGAGAAAAGTGTACCCGGACATACCGACAGTGGTTCTGTCCGGCTATGATTCTTTCGCCTATGCAAAGGAGGCTATCCATTACGGTGTTTCTGATTATCTGTTAAAGCCCATTTCCCAGTTGGATTTAAGCGATACAATCACCAGGATTTTTCATGAGATAGAAGAAAAAAAGGAAGCCCGGCAGCAGGAAGAGATGCTGCGCGGGACTGTAAAACAGACGATCCGGGATGCCAATGCCCAGCAGCTGGAAAATGGCTTGCTGGGGGGGCCGGACAACGGCCGTCTTGACCGGCTTCTGGGCTCCGGTTATATCTTGGCGGAGTGTATTCCCTGCGAGAGGGAGGAAGAAAATCTGGGAGGTCTCAATATACTCCTGGAAAACATAAAACAGATCGTCCTGGGACCCCGCCGGGACAGCAGGGCAGTCGTCACGCTGTTTATGGGCCACGTTGTATTTGCGGTAAATCAGGAAACAATTGATTTTGGCCGTCTCCTGTCGGGAATCCGGGAATGGAGTGATAAAAACGAATACCCGTTTTCTGTATCCTGGATTCCGGTTACCTCCGGGGATTGTCTCGCAGACCGCTACAGCCTCCTGACCAGAATTTCCTCATACCGTTTCTACTACGACAAGTTCTGTATCTTATCCGAAGAAGAAACGAAATCCGCAGAAGGGGAGCCCTGCTTTAACGCACTGGAAGAAGCCGTAAAGGACGGAAATGCGGAGCTGGCTCTGACAGAGATGGAAGATGTGATATACGACCTGAGGCGCTTAAACAAGTCTCCGGAAGAAACAAGGACCTACTGTGCCAGACTCTATCTTCTTCTGGCCAAATACACGAATGAACACGTTCGGGAAACCGGAATTGTCAGGCTCTTAATGACGAGTGCCCGCACCGACTTTAACGGTCTGGCGGCCATGCTTCGCCAGCTTTTAACACAGTGGGAGACTGACAGGTCAGAGAAGAACCAGGCCAGCTTCAGCAGTACCGTGCAGAAGGCCATGCTGTATGTACACGATCATTTAAGCGACGAGGGACTCTCTATCGCCGCAGTAGCCGGAACGGTTCTCTTCATCCACCCGGACTATTTCGGCAAGCTCTTCAAGAAAGAAACCGGAATTGCATTTACACGGTACGTCATGGACTTACGCATGGACCGCGCTAAAAAACTGATCGCAGAAAGGCCCGACATCAAGGTCTATGAGCTGTGCGAAGCCACCGGCTTCGGTGAAAATCCTCACTACTTCAGCCAGGTCTTCCGTTCCTGCTGCGGATGCACGCCGAGCGAGTATAAGAGGGCGATGGGGAATGTGAAATAGAAGCTTTGTTATTTGATTTATTTTAGGAAAAGGTGAGACGATTATATAAACTGTGGATGTTTGTGGCTTGATATGCAGTCGTTCTTTTTTCAGAGTTGTCCGGGAAGGTTACTAAATTTTCATATTGTATACCTTTGCTGATTTGTCCATATGATTGCCTGTTCATGTAAAATATCCTGTAGAAAAATATAGGACCCCGCTAAAGCAAGGCCCTAATTTGAGCGTTTTTATTCGACTCCAAAGAATCTATCCGTTTGTGGTTGACGCATAACCCACGGTCAGGCTCCACAGCAGGCTGCATACCGGCACAGTCAACTTGAAATGATTGGAAACCAGTTGCCGGGGATATTACAAAATATCATTTTAAATTATCTAACGCCTGAATCAAAGCCAAAATCGTAAGTGACTGTCCATAGGCCATCGGCGCAATCAATATCTTTTTGTAGTGTTCCCTGTCAGCCCCCATCCCGGTGCCGCCTGACACGTTCAGCACGGTGCCTTCCTCATCGATATTATTCATGACGGCCCGGACGCCCTTCCAGGCACAGTCCAGATAGGAATCATCGAGGATACCAAGCTTGATTCCCTTTAAGATCCCCGCGGTGATGGCGGCGGAGCCGGAGACCTCCTCGTAGCTGGCCGGATCATCGAGTACGGTATGCCACAATCCTGACTGGCTCTGCAGCTTCTTTAACGCACGGACCTGGCTCTTATAAGTGTTTACAATAAATTCCCGGACGCCCGCATCCAGGCTGCCCTTAAACATCTCCAGATACTCCAGAATCCCCGCGGTAAACCAGCTGTTGCCGCGGCACCAGAAGACGCCTCCGAAATTATCGCGCGTATTGAACGTCCAGCCGTGGTAGAAAAGACCGGTTTTCTTGTCGTATAAGTATTTGATATGTAAGAGTACCTGGTGGATGGACTCGCTGATCCAGTCCTGGCGGTTGTATTTCTGGCCCATTCGGTTTAAGAAGAGAACGGTCATGAACAGGGTGTCGATCCACATTTCATTTTCATTTAAACGGACGCCCAGGCGGTCGCCGTTGGCGCTGGTCACGTGCTGGAAGCCGCCTTCCTCCGTGCGGGGGAGGCAGCGCATCAGCCAGTCGGCCCAGCTTAAGCAGAGAGACTCAAATTCCGGATCGGGGCAGATTTCGTTTAGCTGTACCAGCGTCAGCAGCGGAGTGGTGGTGTTGATGTTGCGGGACGGAAGCCCCTCGGCCATGTTGCTTTTAAACCAGCTGCATAAGAACTTGCGGTATTCGTCCTTTTTTTCAACCATCATGATCTTGTAGAGACCGTATAGGCCGACGCCCTGCGGCCAGTCCCATTCGCTGATTCCGAAATCACGGCGGAAGAAGCCGATGCTTTCACCCCCGTTCTCCAGTTCTGTTTCATTTTCAGGGCCGCCGAGCGTTAAGAGCTTATTTACGACCAGGTCAAGCTTTCGGGTGATTTCTTCTTTTTTCAGTTCCTGCATGAGTAGGAGACTCCTTTCTTATAGAAAATTAATGGGTTTTATTATATAATGGTTCCAAATGCTGCAGACAGGAGGGACGAGGCATGGAAGCCGTCATCTATTACGCCAGGACCGATGGCATCGAACTGGAACGAATGATACGCAAGGGTCATTTTAATATGCATGGAAAGCATTTCCACAACCAGTATGAGATCTTCTATCTGCTGGAAGGGGAACGGCGTTTCTTCTTTGACAACCGTTCTTATCTGGTAAAAGGCGGATCGCTGATTCTGGTGGATGAAAACTCGATTCATATGACCACGGCGAACAGCGAACAGGAAATCGGCCATGACCGCATTATCCTCTATGTGGAGCGGGATAAAATGAAGGAATTTGACCGGCTGTTCCCGAATCTGAACCTGGTTAAGTTTTTTCACCAGCACTATGGGGTATTTCCGCTGAACGAAAGGCAGCAGAGGGAGTTTATCGACCTCTATACCAGGCTTCAGGATGAATTTGACAGCAAAAAACGAAATTACAGGGCCATGATCGAGACGGAAATTATCCAGTACTTTATTCGTTTTATGCGTGAAAATCATACTCCGGCCATTGAACATACGGATGTGAGCGCGCCTTCCAAATACCAGAATATCTACGCGGTGGCCGACTATATCTCGGAGCACTTTGATGAAACGATAACGCTGGATCTGCTGGCCGACCAGTTTTATATCAGCAAATATTATTTGAGCCGCACCTTTAAGGAAATTACGGGTTACGGCATTAGTGAGTATTTGAATATTCACCGCATCAGGGAGGCGAAGAGGCTGCTGGAGGAGACGGATTTGAGCGTGCAGCAGATTGCCCGTAAGCTTGGATACGAGAGTATCACGTATTTTGAGAAGGTGTTCAAAACGTATATGACCATGTCTCCCTTGAAGTATCGAAAAACAATGAATACGGTGACTTATACCAACGGACCGACGAGTAAACCGTAAATGCCGGCCCGTTGTTTATGCACTTTTTTATCACGGTCACATTGTAGCATGTATGAAAGATTTTATGTTATCAGATATTGCGGATTCGAGTGGAAAATCAAACTATATTGTGGTCAGGCACTACGCTTTTTAATCCCTTCTGGATAGGGGCGTGGGTTTGTGATATGCTGGAAACGTATAGAAACGGTTGAACGATCGGGATCAGGAGAAAAAGGATGGTTGGGATCTATTTTAGCGGAACGGGTAACTCGAGATACTGTGTGGAAAAATTTTTGGAGGAATATGAACCGCAGGCTGAGGCATTTTCCATCGAGAATGAAAATGCGGCGCTGGAAATAGGGCGTCAGGACGAGATTGTTCTGGGCTACCCGGTACAATTCAGCAGCATACCTAAGATTTTGAAGGATTACGTGATTTCCAATCATGAGATCTGGAAGGGCAAAAGAGTCTTTATCATTGCCACTATGGGGCTGTTCAGCGGGGATGGGGCAGGAATTATGGCCAGGCTGCTGAAGAGATACGGCGCCGTTATTACAGGCGGTCTGCATGTGAAGATGCCTGACAGCATTGGCGATGAGAGAGCTTTAAAAAGGCCATTGGAGAAAAACAGGGAGCTGGTAGTGAATGCCGGCAGCAAAATAAAGAAGGCCGCTGCCGCTTTAAAATGCGGGGAACCGCCCCGGGAAGGCCTTGGGGTTCTCTGGCATCTGGCCGGATTGTTTGGGCAGAGGCTGTATTTCTTTTATAAGACAAAGGAATATACTGATAAGCTGAAGATAGACGCAGGTCGGTGTATTGGCTGCGGAATGTGTGCCAACCTGTGCCCTATGGAAAATATTCAGGTAAAGGATAAAACGGCTGTGCCGGGAAAGCGGTGTACGATGTGTTACCGCTGTATCAACCAGTGTCCGGTGCAGGCAATCACACTGCTGGGAAAGCGGGTGGTTGAGCAGTGCGATATAAAGAACTATTTATAGAGGGCATTCGGCTCTGAACACAAAAACGCATAACTATGATGTTTATGCGTTTTTGTGCATTTATATAATTGTTACTGCAAATGTGACCAGCAGTAAATACTTACGTATCCCCAACCACCGGAAGCGTAGATCCACCAAACGGCATAACGAGTACGGAAGCCTCCGCCCCTAATTCCTTAAAGGCCTGATCGACAGCCTCCTGAACGGACGAGAACGGTGTCATAAATATATTTCTGACGAATTCTTCCTCCATGTGAGAGACGAGAAATACCTTCGCATGTTCCAGAACCATGGCGATCGCCGCGGCCTTATGGCCGCCCAGCTGGAAATCGGTCTCGATACGCTTAATTAAGTCGGAAGGCTGGTCCGCGCCGAGCATCCATTCCTCAAAGACCCGTTCGCCCATGCCCTCCCGGCAGGAGCCGACCAGGACGATGATTCCGTTCTCTTTAACCGCGTATTTACCATTTTCCAGGGCTTTCTGGGTCTGGTAGAGATTCAGATCCTTTGGAGCGCCGCCCTGGGATACCAGGACGATGTCTGCCTTGCGGCTGATCTCTTTCCGGTAAAAACGGTCCAGAAAACGGCAGCCAGCCCTGTGGGCCGTGATGATATCCCCGCAGACGGAGTAGACGATCTGCTTGGTCTCATCCAGAACCACATTGACAATAAAGTCAACTGGACAGCAGACAAGAGCGTCCTCCAAGTCCTTCCGGAGGGAATTGCCTTCCAGCTTGCCGGCGCACGCATCGGGTCTGACCATGCGGGAGTGGTTGGCCTGGATCGCCGCCCTTGTGGAGACTCCCGGCATGATAGCCTTAGCTCCGCCGGAATATCCGGCGAAATAGTGGTATTCGATGTTGCCCAGACAGATACGGCAGTCCGCCTCTGCCACAGGACGGCAGATGTCTACGGGGGTGCCGCCGGGCGTGGTGCCCATATGAACGAAATCAAATTCCGAGGAATCGACACAGCGCACCTGGCGGTAGACGGATTCCCCGACGAGATGGAGCTTTTCTTCCTCCGTCTGTGTCCGGTGGCTGCCGAGGGCAAATACGATGGTTATCGATTCCGGTTTAACCCCGGCCGCATACATGCGTTCCAACAGCTGTGGGAGAACGACGTGAGAGGGCATGGGGCGTGTGATATCGCTTGTTACAATGACAATTCTTTCCTTTCCTTTTACAATCTCCTCCAGGGAACGTGTTCCAATCGGATGGGAGAGTGAACGATTCACTTCCTCCGCCCCGGTGGTGGCGACGGTTACTTCATTGGGATAGAGAATTCCGTCTACGTTTTTATCAGGCAGCTCCACAATCTGTGGGGTGGTGCCGAAGCCTATTTCCAGTTTCATACAATCAGTTCCTCACTTTGCGTGCGACTTCGCTGCGGACCGCCGCTTCTCCTACGGCTCTGGCGACGGCAGCGCTGACTCTTTTATCCAGTGGATTTGGAATAATACAGTCCTCAGACAGCTCTTCATCGGTTACCAGACCGGCGATAGCCGCTGCGGCAGCCATTTTCATATCCTCGTTGATATCGGAAGCCCTGACGTCCAGCGCTCCGCGGAAGATTCCCGGGAAGGCTAAAAGGTTGTTGATCTGATTCGGGAAATCGGAGCGTCCGGTGGCAACGACACGGGCGCCGCCGGCTTTCGCCTCGTCCGGCATAATTTCGGGAACCGGGTTAGCCATGGCAAATACGATAGAATCCGGTGCCATGGTGGAAATCATGGCCGATGTTGCAATCCCGGGGGCCGATACTCCGACGAAGATATCTTTGTCTTTGATAATTGTCTCCAGCGGACCGCGTTCCTGGCGCGGATTGGTGACAGCGGCCATCTCCTGCTGGGCCGGATTCATAAAGGACTCTCCGGGGGCCAGCGCCCCGCATTTGTCCGTCATCACGATGTCACGGAAGCCGTGAGACATGAGGAGGCGGCAGATGGAGATTCCGGCAGATCCGGCGCCGCTGATCACGACCCGAGCAGTCTCTTTCTTCTTTCCGGTCAGCTTTAATGCGTTGATGAGACCTGCCAGCACGACGATGGCCGTCCCATGCTGATCGTCGTGGAAGACAGGGATGGACAGCCGCTCTTTCAGTCTTCGTTCAATTTCGAAACACCTGGGGGCGGAAATGTCCTCCAGATTGATGCCGCCAAAGGTGGGGGCCACGCATTCCACGGTCCGGATGATCTCATCCACGTCCTTTGTAGCCAGACAGATGGGAAATGCATTGACTCCGGCAAATTCCCGGAACAGGATGCATTTACCCTCCATGACAGGCATGGCGGCTTCTGGGCCGATATCACCGAGGCCAAGTACCGCGGTTCCGTCTGTGACGACGGCTACTAAGTTTCCGCGGCCGGTGAGTTCATAACTCTCCTCAGGATTACGGTGGATCTCCACGCAGGGCTGGGCGACTCCCGGCGTATAGGCCAGCGATAAATCTGTTTTGTTTGTAATAGGAAGCCTGGAAACGATGTCCAGTTTCCCTTTCAGCTTCCGGTGCAGTTCTAATGATTCCTGTGCATAATTCATTTTCTCACCCTCCAGTGTGTTGTCTGCTTAAGGGGAAGGGCAGAGAGATTTTTCATAGCTCTATCATAAGGGAGAAAAGCAGGTATTGTAAAATAATAATTAATGATGGGATAATAACTAAAAGTTTTGAAAAATCGACGAAAATTTGATAAAAATTAAACAATACTTGAAATGAAGCCTGTCAGGTCTTACTATTAATAAATAATATGAATGGACATAGAATGATATAAGGCAGGAAGTTTGGAGAGGGAGAATGGTATGAAATTACATCAGCTTCAGTATTTCAGAGAGGTATGCGCACAGAATGGAATCACAAAAGCGGCGGAGACGCTTCATATATCCCAGCCAGCCGTCTCCAATGCGATCAAGGAACTGGAGGAAGAGTTTCATGTCAAGCTGTTTAAGAGAGTGGACAAGAGGCTGATTCTGACGAAGGAAGGCGCCTATTTTCTCCTGGAGGTGGAAGAGCTGCTGAGCAGGGCCAATGCCCTGACGCAGAAAATGTACCACTTGGGAACGCAGAAAAATCTGATCAGAATCGGGCTTCCGCCGATGATCAGTGTGATGGCGTTCCGGCTGATCCAGGACTTCCACTCCGCCCATCCGGAGATCGAGCTGGAGCTGTATGATGAGGCTTCCCTTACCTTAAGAAGGATGCTTCAGGAGGATAAGGTGGATGTAATCATTGTTAGCGGCATGAACACGGACTTTACGAACCTGGGGTTCTGCAAGCTTCAGAGGAGCGAGCTCCTGTTCTGCGTGAACCGGAATCACCAGCTGGCTGGTGAGCCGTGCGTATCCATAGCACATGCGGCGCTGGAACCGGTGGTGATGTTTAAGAGCAGCTTCCATGTAAGGGAAAAGGTGCTGGAGCGTTTCCATGAAAATGGCTGTACACCCCGTGTCATGTGGACGACGCAGCAGCTCTATACGCAGCTTCAGCTGATCCGGAACGGGATGGCGGCTGGTTTTCTGTTCCGGGAGATCGTCGAAAATGAAGAGGATATAACCGGAATCCCGCTGGACCCGCCTATGGAGACCGACATTGAGATGGTGTGGCTGAAGAACGGGAAGGTATACCAGGACATCAACTGTTTTATCCGGTTTACCCAGGAACACTGCCGGAAATACGGACTGAAGTGTGTGAAGGAATGAGGATAAAAATAGTACAGACAAAGGAATTGGACAGGAAAGAGCTGTATTTTGGCTCTCTCCTGTCATTTTCAGTTATGATGAAATAATTAAATGTTATTTTACAGATCGCGCAGGATTCTATAAAATGGAAAGTGCTTGAAGGGGAAGAAACAAAGGAGTCTGTACAGTGCGGTGGGCGTTCTGACAGATCATGAGAGGTGTAAAGAAAAATAAAAATAATGTCTGGGAGGTTTCATATGTTTGCTGATAAAATATGGGGAGATTACAAGTTTCATCTGGTTATTCTGTTGTGCTGCGTTTTGGCCGAACTCGTCGGTCCTATACGGATACCGCTGGGGGGCGTTACCATTACGCTGCTTCCGTTACTGTATTCCATGATTTTCGTATTAGTCGTATATCTGATCAAACCCATCAAATTCGTAAAAGAAAAGCAGGCGGCCACGGGTTCTGCCATGCTGACCTTAAGTGTTGCCTTTCTGATGGCAAAGCTGGGAATCACCAGCGGCGGCTCCATTGAACAGGTAATCAGTGCAGGTCCGGTTCTGATTCTGCAGAATCTGGGAAATATCGGCACACTTCTGGTTGCGCTTCCGATTGCTCTCCTTCTTGGCATGGGAAGAGAGGCCGTCGGCATGACCCACGCGATGAGCCGTGAACCAAACGTGGCGCTGATCTCCGATATGTTCGGGGCGGACTCGGCCGAGTTTAAGGGCGTTATGACCTGTTATATCGTTGGAACTATTTTCGGAACCATCTTCATGAGTATCATCCCGCCGCTCTTTGTGAGCCTGGGAATCTTCACCCCGGAAGCGACTGCCATGGCCGTCGGCGCCGGCAGCGCATCGATGATGACAGCCGGCCTGGCAGGAATTATGGAAGCTGCGCCTTCTGCGAATCCGGATACACTGACCGCATTTGCAAGCATCAGCAACGTTATATCTTCCTCAATCTCTGTTTATCTGGGATTATTTATCACAGTACCGTTGGGCAATGTGATCTATAAGGCGATGAAAAAGGGAAAATAGGCCGCCCATCGGATTGGGCCAGGGCATAATGTGTGACAGGCGTGAAGGGCCGCACCAAAATAATAGAACAGTAGAGGGAAAATAAGGAGGAGTTTCGTATGGAGAAGGAAAGATTTTCTGGGATGTTTATGGATTGGGTAATGACATTTCTTGTGGTTGCCATACTTGCAACCGTTTGTAATATTGTGGGCTATGACGGAGGATTCATAGAGTCTCTTCCGGGCATGCTGATATTCGGCCTGATCAGTCTGGCGGGCCTGACTGTGAAACATTTCGTTCCTGGTAATTTACCGGCGGTAGCCTATATCGCTTTAATCGGAATGATCGTGGCAATGCCGTTTTCTCCGATTTCCGGATTCGTGGTTTATTGGGCGGGCAAGGTGTCACTGATGGCTACCGTTACACCGATTCTGGCTTATGCGGGCGTTATCGTGGGCAGAGACTGGCGTGATTTCTTAAAGATCGGCTGGAAGGGGATCGTGGTATCCCTGCTGGTTATCTTTGGTACGTTCCTGGTCTCCGGAGGAATCGCACAGGTTCTCGGAAACATTCTGTAAACGTGAAAAATAGAGGAAAGCAGGAGGAAGAATGGAATGGGGAATTTTCCATATGTAGAAATTGAGGGTACACCGTTTGAGATTGGATTTCAGCACGGAGAGCTTTTTAAGGATAAGATTTTAAACAGCATCCAGTGTTATAAGGAAATGTTTATGGATTACTCGAATCTGGAGTGGTCCAGGGCAAAGAAGCTGTCTACCAGATTTGTCGAGGTAATCCGGGACTACAATCCGGATTATCTGGAAGAGATTCGCGGAGTTGCAGAAGGGTCCGGACTGGATTTTGAAGATATTCTGGCTTTAAACTGCAGAAGTGAGCTTGTATTTGTGGGAAATGAACTCGACAAGGCCGACGGCGGCTGTACCTCCATCGGAATCAGCAGCGATGCCGGAGCGGGCGGAGATGCGTTCCTGGCTCACAACTGGGATTGGAAGACCAGCCAGAGAGAGTCCATGATTATGATGAAGATCACACAGAAAAACGGCAGGCCCACCATCTTTATGGTAACTGAGGCGGGAATTATCGGAAAGACGGGATTTAACAGCGCTGGTGTAGGTCTGTACTTAAATGCGCTGTCCACAGATCAGGCGCCGAAGGGGCTTCCGCTCCACATGGCTATGAGAGGGATTCTGGACTGTGAGACGCTGGCCGAGGCAGTCAAGGCAGCTACCAGATTTCAGCTGGGCTGCTGCGCCAACTTCATGATCGGCCATAAGAACGGGGAATGTGTGGATATTGAGATTGAAAATGAAGAGTTTGACGTGCTCTATCCGAAGGATGGAATCATCGTCCACACCAATCATTTTATCAGCAGCAGGCTCCCAATTCTGCCGAGAAAGGATATGGGGAAACGTAAGTTTACGGATTCCTTTGTCCGGCTGGGAAGAGCGGATAAACTGCTTCGAAAGAAAGGAAGCGAAATTTCGGAGGAAGATATCAAGGCCGTTTTAACGGACCACGTGGAGTATCCTTCCAGTATCTGTCGTCACGACGATGAGAAGCTGGAAAAGGGACTGCGGATGGGAACCGTATTCTCTATGATTATTAATCTGACAAAGGGCGAGATCCTGTTCTGCAAGGGAAATCCCTGTGAGTTGGAGTATGAGAAGTATCGGATATAGGTCAGAGAAGTGTCCGGATCTATGCAAAAGCGTATGACTTTTGGCGGCAGAGAGAGCCTTAGTGGCTCTTTCTGCCGCTGTTTTTTTCGGTGAGATTATTTTATGCAGTCGTGATATCAAGGCGGCCTTTTAAGGAATCAGACAGAGGTCCGCCCCCAGAACTCTTCCATATATCTGACTGCGTCGGGGGAATCCAGTTCCAGCTTTTCAATCAGCTTTTTACGGGTATCATCATAGGAATATCCTGTTTCCCGGCAAATGGAAATCAGAGCGCCGGCGCCTCTTTCTATGCCCTTTTCAAATCCATCTTTCACCAGCATTTGACCTAATGGTGTCATGAATAGCACCTCCTTTACCTGGTTTAAATCGTCTTTTGACAGAAACTTGTTTGCAAGTGTATACAGGACTGCCTGCATCTTTTTTAAATCTGTCTCTGATATAGCGCCGGATTTAGTGATCAGCTGATTTGCCAGAATAATCCGGTCTTTTTGATTCGTGGTACCAGACATCAGTGTGGTGAGCAGCAGGGGGACAAGATCAGAACGTTCCAGCTTTTCTCCGCTTTTCTGCTTTTCAAACAGCCTGGCAAGTAATTCATCCGCGTCTTTGTCTTTCAGACGAATCGGGATGATCCGGTAGGTGTTGTGTCCGGTCTTTAATTCTGACAAGATTTCCTTTACGGTTGATGAACAGATCACGTAAGTCGTGATATCGACGTGACAGATATACGCGGTGACTGCTTCATAACTGCGGAAGCGGCGCAGATCCTCCTCCTTGATACTGTCGCTCTCAAACTCCAGATGAATCCAGCTCTGGTCAGGCTTAATGAAGTTAAAGTCTTCATATAGCTGCTTCGCTTCCAGATGGACAAATTCCGTTTGGCCGACTGTCACACCGGTTCCGCAGTGATTTTTAAGTATGACAGCAGTTCATCTCCGAAAAACTGCATGGCGCTCTTTAAGACAAGATCTTCCGCCGGAAAGTTGTCCGGTATATCTTTGGAGCCGCCTGCATCATTCGTATTGCTCATATAGCCTCCGTTTCCAGCTATATAAGAACCTATCTCCATTATAATGTTTTTTTCAAAAACAGACAATAGCCCTGCTTATTTTTTGGTGTTATTTACATTGATTTTTGGTGAAATGGGGATTCTTAAGTCCGAACGGACGTAGAATGCCAGATGAATTGGGCAGAAAGGAATGCGGACAGAAACCGGATTCCTGTGGCGATAGCTTCTTATAAAGGCTATCATCGGTTTTGTGATAGTAGTATAACATGGACAGACGGCCCGGGACAAGCTGTTTTTCCATCCTCACGTTGCAATTTCCCCCGCATTTCCTTATAATAGGAGGACAGAGATTCACCATAATAGGAGGACAGAGATTCACCGGAATCAGTCAGGAGGAATAAATAAGAATGAAATCTTTAGTAATTGCAGAAAAGCCGTCGGTGGCGCGTGATATTGCCAGGGTCCTTCGCTGCGGAAGGAATCAAAACGGCGCGCTGGAGGGCGATCAATATATTGTAACCTGGGGGCTGGGGCATCTGGTGACGCTGGCGGACCCGGAAGATTACGACCCGAAGTATAAGACGTGGAAGATGGAAGACCTTCCCATGATGCCGGAGCAGTTTAAGCTGGAAGTGATCAAACAGACGGGAAAACAGTTCAGCGCGGTCAAGGCGCAGCTTCAGAGGAAGGATGTGGGCGAGATCATTATCGCCACAGATGCAGGCCGGGAGGGGGAACTGGTGGCCAGGCTGATCCTGGAGAAAACCGGATGCCGGAAGCCGATCAAGCGACTCTGGATTTCGTCTGTCACGGACAAGGCAATTAGGGACGGATTTGCGAAGCTGAAAAACGGCCATGAATACGACAATCTCTATGATGCCGCCATGTGCCGGGCGGAAGCAGACTGGCTGGTGGGAATCAATGCTACCAGAGCTCTGACCTGCAAGTACAATGCGCAGCTGTCCTGCGGCCGTGTTCAGACTCCGACCCTTGCAATTATCGCCGGCCGGGAGGAGGAGATTAAGAATTTTGTGCCGAAGCCCTATTACGGAATCGCGGCAAAGAGCCAGACACCACCGCTCACACTGACATGGCGCGACGAAAAGTCAAAGGGCTTCCGCTCCTTTGATAAGGAACGGGTGGAAGGAATTATGAAGAAGATCGAGGCAGGCAGCGGCCAGGGGCTTGTAACCGAGGTAAAGCGTATTCCGAAGAAGACGTATGCACCGCAGCTCTATGATCTGACAGAGCTTCAGCGGGAGGCAAACCGGAAGTTCAATTATTCGGCCAAGGAAACGCTCAATATCATGCAGCGGCTTTACGAAAATCACAAGGTCCTGACGTATCCCAGAACGGATTCCAGGTACTTGAGCTCGGATATCGTACCGTCAATCAAGGAGCGCCTGGAGGCCTGCGGCGTGGGCCCGTACCGGAAACTGGCCGGGCGTCTGATGAATCAGAAGATTGTGGCTAAGCCGTCTTTTGTGGATGATAAGAAGGTATCGGACCACCATGCCATCATACCGACGGAGCAGTTCGTACAGCTGGACCATATGACTGTGGAGGAACGCAAAATCTATGACCTCGTGGTGCGAAGATTCATCGCCGTTCTCTATCCGCCTTTCGAGTACGAGCAGACGGAGCTTACGGTAGAACTGGCCGGTGAAAATTTTGCCGCAAAGGGCAGGATTGTAAAGAGCGCCGGATGGCGGGAGGTCTATGAGGGGCAGGATGACGACGAGGATGATGGGGAGGATTCGGAGCGGCAGGAGATACGCGCGCAGAAACTTCCGGATGTAAAGAGAGGGGACAGGATTCCGAAGCTTTCCGTCACAATGACGGAAGGAAAGACGAAGCCGCCGGCTCCATTTAACGAGGCGACACTGCTTTCCGCTATGGAAAATCCCACCGCCTATATGGAATCGAAGGATAAAGCTATGGCGAAGACGCTGGGAGAGACAGGCGGTCTGGGTACCGTCGCCACCAGAGCAGATATTATTGAGAAACTGTTTTCCAGCTTCTTGCTGGAGAAACGGGGGAAGGACATCTGCCTGACCTCCAAGGCGAAACAGCTTCTTACCCTGGTTCCGGAGGATTTGAGAAAACCGGAACTGACTGCTGACTGGGAGATGCGGCTGTCGAAAATTGCGGATGGAAAGCTGAAGCGTGCCGCCTTTATGAAGGATATCCGCTCCTATTCCAATGAATTGATCTCCCAGATTAAAAGCGGAGAGGGCCAGTTCCGCCACGATAATGTGACAAATACAAAATGCCCTGTCTGCGGCAAGCGGATGCTTCTCGTAAAAGGGAAGAACAGTGAGATGCTGGTGTGTCAGGACAGGGAGTGCGGCCACAGGGAAACCGTAGCCAGAACCAGCAACGCACGCTGCCCGGTCTGCCATAAGAAGATGGAGCTGCGCGGAAAAGGAGACAGTCAGATCTTTGTATGCAAATGTGGTTATAAGGAAAAACTGTCATCCTTCAAGGACCGCCGGGCCAAGGAGGGCGCAGGCGTATCGAAAAAGGACGTGGCCAAATATCTGAACCAGCAGAAGAAGGAGGGGGAGGCGCCGATCAACTCAGCGTTTGCGGATGCGTTTGCAAAATTAAATTTGGATAAGAAACGATAACAAAGAGAGACTCCCCTGTATTGATGAACAGGGGAGTCTCTCTTTGTTATTTTTTAGTTTACGGTATTCAGGGTTGTGTCAAGGGAATGACACCCTTTTATCTTATTTTGATAATGTATTGTCTGTCTGATGGATACTTAATATAATCATTTTATTTGTGTACCTCTTGCTCCAGGACCAGGAATTGATCGAAATCACTTTCAAAAAGACGGTCCTGGATAATCCGATATTTCTCAAATTCGCTTTCTGCAAAAGATTTTGCTATCTCATGGGTTACTTTCCCGTCGTCCTGCAAAATCTCATGGACAGCCCGTTCATTATTAACTTTAAACCCCACCGCAATAATCATCTGGAGATTGTAGTGATCCAGTTCCCTGGAAACCTGACGTTCTCCTTCCGTTTGAACTGTTAAGTATTTCTTAATAGTTGCCATCGGCTCCAGCTCGTGATCAGCATAAATGCGTTTGATATGCTGACTGATAGCTGGTACAGAAACTGGTTTCCTGTTCTCCAGTGGATGCAACATAAGTCAGATATTCAGCGGCGGAAGAACGAATGGAGATCTCATTTTTTTCTTATTTGTCATAGCTTTATTCTCCTTTTTAAACCTGTGTTTTTTTTTATATCACTCCATTAAAAAATGCGATAGATGGTTTTACAATCATCTACCGCATTCTATTTTAAGCTATTGCACCCAGGTTCCATCTGCACCGACTTCATATCCATCCGGTGTTGTTGTGTTTATGAGAAGCTTTCCCATAGTCCCATCCGATTGCTGATTGAAGTAATACCATTTGCCGTCGATGAAATGCCAGCCGACATACATATGCCCCATGGTACCATCTGAAATGGGATGCAGGTAGTAACGGTTTCCTTCATGTTCGAACCAGCCGGTTATCATATATCCTTCTTCTGAGAAGTAATACCATGATTTTGTGCCATTCCAGTCCAGATAAATCCACTGGGCCTTAGGCTGTGTTCCATTCTTCAGGGTAAAACGCCACCCATATTCATCCTGAGTCCAGGTTCCGCTGTTCGGATCTGTGGCTGTGGTATAAGATGAGCTGGAGCCGGAATCAGAGGAGCCATGATCAGGGGCAGGCTTATTATCAGGGTCAGGAGCCGGATCATCAGCGGTACCGAGTGCCTTACCTGTCTCAATCCAAGTCGGATACTCTTCTTCAATCAGTACATCAGCCAGATCATTATCGTAATAGGTAATCGTGCTGCGGGTCGCATACCAGATCAGGTTATCTGAAGCCGCTGCATTCCAGTCGTTTACCTTTGGCTGTTCAGGACGTTTTGGATCGACATCAGAGTACAAAGGTTTGAATTTTCCGGATTTATAAGTGTAGTTGGAGGCCCAGGTGCCCAAGCCGTCGTCAGCAAAGCTGGTGTCCAGGATACCCGGTTCTGTTCCATCGAGCAGGAAGACGTCAAAACCATTCTGCATGGACAGATCGGAGATATAAACCGCTTCCTTATCTTCAATTTTTACCTCTTCCAGCCATTCTACGGCGCTTTCAACTGCTTCCTTAATCATGTCTTCCGGATCACAGGAATACATCAGATATTCGGCAATATCAGCGGTGGCAAAGGCGCTCAAAGATTCTCTCTCATAGGTGCGTCCCATAGCTGCCTGACCGTCCTCCCCGTATTGTGAGGCCCAGCCTGTTTTCTTTCCGTCATATACCAGCTGGCTGTCGAGAATAAAATGATCTCCGGCCTTAATTGCCTGGGCGATTTTTTCAGCACCGACTGTGTTTTTTACGTCTTTTAATGCATTGCTGCTGTCAACTCGTCTTAACAGACGGAGCACATCTGTGGTAATTTGGTCGGTGAAGACCAGATTTGCACGAAATCCTTTGGGATTAGCCGGATTCATCTGCCAGCCGCCGGTGGCATTCTGATTCTCTAACAGGAAATGGATTCCTTTTATCAGGGCTGATTCATAAGCTTCATCTGGAGTTTCCATAAGACAATCAGCAATATAATTCAACTCAGCAATTGTAGCTCCCTTTTCTAAGGTAGATTCGGAGACCAGGCTGCCTCTTCTTCCTTCCAGATTTTCCTGTGCCATGTCCGTCGCTTCAGGCAGAAGTCCAAAACCACCGTCTGCATTCTGTATGGCAGTAATATTTTCTGCTATTTCATCACTGATTTCAGCATCTCCTTTAAGAATCGACCGGTAGTTGACGCCATAATCATCTGAAACAGCAGCCAGATCCGGAGTCAGCTCTGTTTTAAAAATTGGTACGGCGGCATAAAAACTTTTCACATTGCCATCTGTGTAAATATCTGCCTGAAATGTATGAAGCACATAGGCTACAGGAAGATAGGTGACATAATAGTCTTCTGTCATATAAGGATTTAAGCCGTTGTCTTTTGCATTGATTTTTTTGGGAACCTGGGAGGCGGAAAGTGCGTTGCCGATCTTTACGCCATTTAAGGTGACGTCCCTTTTGCCAATTTCCAGAACCAGTGTATCACCGTTCATGACAATGGTGATCTTATTACCGTCCTCCCTGTAATGGGCACCAATCTGCCGGAACATTTCCGCCATGGGAGCCAACAGGGAACCATCGCTTCCGGTTTCCTCATAATTACCTTCCGCCAGTACATTGCTGTTGGAATCCAGCCATACCCGGTCGTAATCATCTATCATGAAAACAGGATCAAGAGTATTGAACCAGACACGGCGCACTGTCATATCAGAAAAATCATACTGCCCTCTGACCACACTGGCAGTTCCTTTTGCCGCAACTGCGGTATAGCCTACTACGGTAAGAGATACTGCCGCAATCATGGTACTGGCCATTACTAATTTATGTATTTTCTTCATTAGTTCTTACCTCCGTCTGCATTTGAGCCTGTAGCGACAGGTGCTGTCTCTTCGTTCTTTTCTGCATTGGAACCGGTTGCGGTCTTTGCTGTTTTTGCTTTGTTTTCCAGCTCCAGCTGTTTTTTCTCATAAGATTCCAGAGCCTTTTCCCATTTCTTTAACTGATCATTGGCTTTTTTCTCAATATCAGTCTGTACGAAGGAATAACCGCTTCGGCGCTCATGTCCTCCTACGTTGTGATCCAGCTTTGCAATACTGTCGCGTCCGGAATAGATTGGATAAAAACCGTCTGCATCATCAATGGAATCGTAGCTGCTTCCATCCTTGTCGAGTCCGTAAAAACGGCCATAGGTCTTTTTTGTTGTGCCTGTATAGACGTATCTTCTGTCTTTTCCGAGTTCTCTGGTACGGTCACTGATATTAATGGACTCATAGCCTTCGACTCCAATTTCCTCTGTCCAGTGTGCAAAAGAAGTGATAGCAGTCTTTACTGCATCAGAAGGTTCTGTAATATTGGTCAGAAGGTTCATGATAGCCTGGCTTTCCGAGGTACATATGGAGGGAAGTTCAAAGGCGCGTCCAATAGTAGGTTCACCGGTTTCCGGATCGTACTGCTGTGCCCAGGCGGTTAATTCTCCGTCTACTGTGATCTGAAGCTTTAAAGTGCAGTCAAGCGCTTTATCCCACATGGCATTTAATTTTTCGATGGTGATGTTATGTTTATCCGGTGTATCATCGGTGAGAGCCTTGCGTACCCAGGCGAAATCCTCACACAGAGATGAGTCAGTCAAACCATCCTCATGGGTTAACGCGTAAACTAACTGCATAACGCTGGTCATAGCATTGTCATTAAATGTAATCAGCTTGAAATAACCGACGCCATAAGGATAGTACTGAGGCCAGCCTCCAGCCTCGTTCTGGGAATTAATCATGTAGTCCATGGATTTCCAGAATCCGTCCTCAATCGTTTCAAGTTCATCTTCATAGCCTCTGAATGAATTGGGATCTTCTTTGGCAGCTCTTAAAATTCTGGATAAGAATTTGATCTGGCCATGAGTCGCTCCATTATCAAAGGTGGAGTATGCGTGTCCATACAACCTTGAGAAGCTGTCCTCTAATAAATCGTAATCGGTATTTGTCTTTCCCCAGCCGCCGTCTTCATTCTGGTATGCAGGGTTGACCACATTGAGTGCAGCAGTAATCAGTTCTTTCTTTTTTGCTGCATTGGAACTGGAGGCAATGGATGCAATGGTGGACCAGGAGGTAGGATTTGATTCAAGCATTTTGGTGGTGTACGGCGATTTACTGTTGATAATCGGCTGTATTGCCGCGTCAGAGTAATAAAAAGCAAAGGCCATTACAAGGCGGTGCATACTTTCATCCCAGGTAACATTGGCTCCCAGTGCTTCGGCGGTAAATCTAACCGGCAGATAGCATACAGTGTACGGAGAGCCGTCTGCATCAGTTTCTCCCTCAATTTCCAGAAAATATGGTTCCAGATCTTCCGGAATGGTCAGCTGTTCCTGATTCCCATTCTTTGTCAGTACCGCATCCTGACTTCCTTCTTCCATTTCCAGAACGAGATCATTGTACTTAATGACAATCTCACCTGTTCCTGTGTCAAATTTAAGATCTGCGGTGATATCGGCAAAGGAATGCTTAAGGGGTGCCATCATGCCGTCAGGATTACCTGGCCCATATTTCATATCAACACCTATTAATAATCCCTTTTCAATTTCCTCCGGAGCAAACTTACCCCCATTTTGTTTCGTATATCTTGTTGGTTCAAATTCCGGAAGGGCAAGGAACTTGATTACCAGATCATCGACAGGCACCGTATCTCCCATTTCCGGTGCACTGCCCTGCTTGCTCGCCAGAGCGGGAAGCACATTCACAGACGCCGCCATTACAAGCAGTGCTGCAGCCAGCAATGTTTTTTTGGCAAACCTCATAAAACCTACCTACTTTCTGTAAAATTTTTTGTGAGTTACAGTAACGCAAACGTTTGCAAGTTCATAGTAGCACTATTGGGGCGATATTTCAACCTTAATTGAATAATTTGTATAATAGTGTAAAATTAACGGAAAAATTTTGTGCAGGATGTCTAAAGACTTAGAAAATAAAACGTTTGCAAATTCATTTATACTATTCAACTGCAATAGGAAAAGGCACAGAAGAAACCTGGAGATAATAACCAGTGATTTAAAATAGTAACGCCGCAAGTCTTTCAAGCGCCCCCTATTTATGCTATACTGTAAACACTTAGCGGCTAACAAAAACAGTTATAAAGGAGAAGGATATGGATTACAGGACATATTTGAAGAACTACCCGGACAAAGACGGGCGTTTTGGCCCTTATGGAGGCGCTTATTTAACGGATGAACTGATCCCGGCTTTTGAGGAGATCGCGGACGCGTACCAGACGATCTGCCACTCCTCCCAGTTTATCAACGAACTGCGGAGAATCAGGAAGGAGTTCCAGGGCAGACCGACGCCGGTCTACCACTGCGAGCGTCTCTCCAAAAGCATCGGCAACTGCCAGATCTATTTAAAGAGAGAGGACTTAAACCACACAGGGGCTCATAAGCTAAACCACTGCATGGGCGAGGGACTTCTGGCGAAGTTCATGGGAAAGAAGCGTCTGATCGCGGAGACAGGAGCTGGCCAGCACGGCGTGGCTCTGGCCACGGCTGCGGCTTTCTTTGGCCTGGAGTGCGAGATCCATATGGGGGAAGTCGACATTGCGAAGCAGGCTCCCAATGTGACGAGAATGAAGATTCTGGGCGCCAAGGTGGTGCCTGTGACACACGGTCTCAAGACCTTAAAGGAAGCAGTTGATTCCGCTTTCGAATCGTATGCGAAGAATTATAAGGACTCGATCTACTGTATCGGTTCCGCGCTGGGCCCGCATCCATTCCCGTTGATGGTGCGTGATTTCCAGTCAGTCGTGGGATACGAGGCGAGAGACCAGTTTTATGAGATGACAGGGATGTTCCCGGACGAGGTGTGCGCCTGTGTCGGCGGCGGAAGCAACTCCATCGGTATGTTCATTCCATTCCTGGATGATCCCGTGGACATCACCGGCGTGGAGCCTTTAGGCAGAGGCGAGAAGTTAGGCGACCATGCGGCTTCCATGAAGTTTGGAGAAAAGGGCATCATGCATGGCTTTGAGAGCATCATGCTGAAGGACGAGAACGGAGAACCGGCGCCGGTATATTCCATTGCCAGCGGTCTGGACTACCCGTCGGTAGGACCGGAGCACGCATTTTTACATGACCTGGGCCGTGTGAAATACGAGACAGTCAGCGACGAGCAGGCCATGGAAGCTTTCTTCAAGCTGTCCCGCTACGAGGGAATCATTCCCGCGATTGAGAGCTCTCACGCCGTGGCATACGCGATGCGCAGGGCGAAGGAGATGAGACAGGGTTCGATCCTGGTGTGCTTAAGCGGCAGAGGCGATAAGGATATTGACTATGTGGTGGAACATTATGGATATGGCGATCAGTTTTTAGACTAACTGTGAGACTGCCACGTACAGTGAGGGGAGGCCGGTAAACGGTCTCCCTTTTCGATTTGTAAAGGACGCTTTATTTCTTAGTAAAATTTCAGTAAATATTTACTATTTTCATTGACTCTGGAAGATAATGGAACTATAATAAAATTGAAAGGTGAGGATATAAAACATGGCTACAATTAAAGAAATTTCTCAGCTGGCGAATGTCTCGAGTACGACGGTATCGCGTGTGCTGAATCAGGATGACACCATTGTGGTAAGTCCTGAAGTAAGAAAGAAGATATTTAAAATTGCCCACGAATTAAACTATGTCCCACCCAGAATGCGGCATGCGCAGAAAGAAAAGGAAATTGTCATAGGAGTTGCGGATTGGCACATCATCAGGAAGGACAGGCCGAATATCCGGATTTCTTCTCTGGACTGCATTGCAAAGACCATGGCGGAAAAGACCGACGTGAAGTTTGTACGTATGGACAAGGCGGCACCGTCACATTACGACGGAATCATCGCCTTTGGTGTCTTCTCCGAGTCGGAGATGGAGAGTCTGCGGATGCAGAGCTTCGCCATCGTGTTTATTAATTCGGATCCAAAGGACTACGAGTACGACTGTATCGTCATGGACTTTACAAAGGGAATACGGGAGATGCTTTACTATCTTCTGGACAGAAAGCAGTACCGGAGTGTCGGGTACATAGGCGGACTTTATGAAGAGGGAGACTTGCGCATCGGTTACCGGAGACTGGAGGGCTTGAGAGAGACCTTCCGGGAGCGGGGCTGTTACGATGAGAATCACTTCTTTATCGGGGAGTTCAGCCGGGATGGCGGATACGAGCTTGCAAGACAGGCGGCAGCGTCGGGGCATTTGCCGGAAGCGGTGCTTTTAGGCAGCGACGAGGTGGCCGAAGGGGTGCTGGAGGCATTTTTTGATGCGGGGCTCCGGGTACCCAAGGATGTGGCCGTGGTGATCTACAAGGATATCGAGACACTGGAATCCCAGTGGCCGACGTACACCAAGGTTCGTATGTTTCCGGAGATTGTCTGGCAGACAGCGATCAAACTTCTCCTGGAACAGATCCAGGGCGGACGCAGCGACAACATGACAATTTATCTTCCCACCAAGCTAGAGGTTGGCGACAGCGCATAACGGTAACCCCAGAGAAGATGGATCAGGTAAAGGAGAGCGTTATGAAAAAATCAGTTTCTGTAATGATGGCAATTGCACTGTGTGCAGCAATGGTCAGCGGATGTTCAGGATCCGGCGGACAGAAGGATACCGCGGCAGATACCAAGGCTGCAGTGGAGACAACTGCTTCCGGAGCAGCGGAAAAAGGGTCTGAGGAACAGACGGCTGCGGCGGAAAATAAGAAGATTGACAAACTGAACGTATACTTCGTTCCTTCCAGAGAACCGGAAGAGATTGTAACGGCAACAGAACCATTAAAGGAGATGTTAAAGACAGAACTCGCCAAGGAAGGGTATGATATCGGTGAGGTGGTTATCACAGTAGGTACCAGCTATGAGGCAGTAGGCGAGGCCCTTTCCGCGGGAACCGCGGATATCGGTCTGATTCCAGGCGGAACGTATGTGCTTTACGACGATGGTGCCGATGTTATCCTGACAGCAACCCGTGACGGACTGAGCAAGAATTCCGACAGCGCCAAGGACTGGAATGACGGCAAGGCAACAGAGCCGACAGACCAGCAGGTTACTTCCTACCGTGCGCTGATGATCGCAGGACCATCCGAAAAAGGGCAGGAGCTGGCAAAGAAGGTTAACAGCGGAGAAGCGCTGACCTTTGATGATCTGAGCAGCGCAAACTGGAGCGTGATGTCTTCCTCATCACCGGCCGGATACATCTATCCGTCTTTATGGCTTCAGGAGAACTTTGAGAAGAACATTCTGGATCTTGGGCATGCGGTTCAGTCCGATTCTTACGGCAGCGCATTTGCAAGACTGGCTTCCGGACAGGTGGATGTCCTCTGTACATACGCAGACGCCCGCAGAGACTATGAAGAAAAGTGGAATTCCGAGTATGGAAGAAGCGGATCGATCTGGGAAGAGACGAATGTGATCGGTGTAACTCCTCCAATCTATAACGATACAGTCAGCGTAAGCAAGACTTCCAAGATTATGGATGACGCCTTTAAGACAGCCATTCAGAATGCCTTTATCAACATTGGAAAGACAGAAGATGGCAAGAAGGTAATCGCCATTTACAGCCATATGGGATATGAGCCTGCACAGTCTTCCGATTACGATAATGAGCGCGCAGCACAGAAGATGATTCAGGAATTAAATGCCAAATAAGCGATAAGCACGATTATTAAGGAGGCACCGTAAAGAAATATGGTTTACGGCGCCTCCTTTTGGGTTTCCATGAGAAAATACTAAAGTCGAGGTAGGAGCATGATTGAATTTGATAAAGTAGGAAAGACGTACCCCAATGGTTTCAACGCACTGAAGGATGTCAATTTAAAGATCGAGCAGGGAGAATTTGTGGCGATCATTGGCCTTTCCGGCGCCGGGAAATCCACGCTTCTGCGGACCATTAACCGGATGCACGACATCACCGAGGGGAAGCTTACTGTGGACGGAACCGATGTGATGCAGCTGAAAGGTAAGGAACTCCGCCGTTTCCGCAGAAAGATCGGCATGATCTTCCAGTCGTTTAACTTAGTGACCCGGACAAAGGTCATCAATAACGTGCTGATGGCAAAGGTGCCGGATCTGTCCTTTATTAGGGCACTCCTCGGGATCTATCCGAAGGATGACAAGCTGGCGGCCCTGGAGGCTCTGGATAAGGTGGGGATTCTGGACAAGGCGTTTGTGCGCGCGGACCAGCTCTCCGGCGGGCAGCAGCAGAGAGTGGCCCTGGCGAGAACCCTTGCGCAGAATCCGCAGATCATCCTGGCGGATGAGCCGGTGGCATCCTTAGACCCGGTAACGGCCAAGCAGGTTATGGAGGACTTCCAGAGGATCAACAAGGAGATGAATATCACCATTCTTCTTAACATTCACCACGTGGAACTGGCGCTCACGTACGCCAGCCGCGTGGTCGGCATCCGTGCGGGCCAGATCGTCTATGACGGCCCCGTATCCGATGTCAATGAAGAGATCCTGAACAATATCTACGAAGGGAAGCTGGAGCAGGAGGTGGCCGGATGAGTTTATACGACAAGGTCTTTCCGCCGAAGAAAATGACGATTTCCAATGGTAAGACAATTGAAAAACCGGCTTCGCGTCTGCCTCTCGTTGCGGTTATCCTGCTGATTATGACGGCCATTTCCGTGAAGATAACCGGATTTGACTTGAGGGTTCTGGCCGAGAGGGGAAATCAGTTTTTCGTCATACTGGGCATGATGATCCCGCCGAGGGTCTCCTATATGTCACAGATCTGGAAACCGCTATTTGATACCATCAAAATGTCGCTTTTAGGTACGGTAGTCGGCGCGGTGCTGGTGGTACCGTTTGCCATGGCGGCTTCCACCAATGTGATTAAGAGCAGGCTGGTGATCAGTGTCATGAGGCTGTTCCTGAGTATTGTGAGAACGCTTCCTACGCTGGTAACCGCTCTGATCGCTACCTATGTATTCGGACTGGGCACTCTGGCAGGAACCACGGCGATTGCCATCTTCACATTCGCCTATATGGGGAAAATCCTGTATGAGGAGATCGAGACGGTGGATATGGGCGCCTTCGAGGCGGTGGAAGCCATCGGGGCTACGCGGGTCCGCGCATTTGTCAGCGCAATTATACCGCAGGTACTCCCATCCTACATCTCCAACGGCCTGTTCTGTTTTGAGGGAAATGTCCGGTACGCCGCGATCCTCGGTTACGTGGGCGCGGGCGGCCTGGGCCTGATCCTGAATGAAAAGCTGGGCTGGAGAGAGTATTCCAGCGTCGGCATGATCCTGGTGATGTTGTTTCTTACGGTATTCATCATCGAATCGGTGAGCCGTTACTGCCGGAAAAAACTGGTATAGAGGGGAGAGCGGAAAATGAACAAACAGATTGAACAAGCATATAAAGATCGTCCGCGCAGCACGGTATACCAGATTGTGGTATCGGTGATCGTGGTGGCCCTGATCGTATGGTCCGGTTCCGCGGTGGAATTCACGGGAGGCGGGGCAAACGGCGGGCAGATCGCCTTAAACATTTTAAAGGGAATCTTTCATCCCGATCCAAAGCTGCTCTTTAACTTTACCATGCAGGGCGTGCCCTACCTTCTTCTGGAGACCGTCTGCATCGCATTTTTGGGTACACTGGTGGGCGCGGTACTGGCGATCCCGTTTTCGTTTCTGTCCGCATCGAATCTGATGCCGGCGCCCATCGCCTGGCTGAGCCGGATGGCCATCATGGCAATCCGTACTGTGCCGGCGTTTGTCTATGGACTGATGTTTATCCGTGTCAGCGGGCCTGGGGCATTTACAGGACTTTTGACCATGTCCGTGTGTTCCATCGGTATGGTGTCCAAGATGTATATTGAGGCAATCGAGGATCTGGACATCAGAATTCTGGAGTCGCTGGACGCCTGCGGCTGCAATACGATGCAGAAGATCAGGTATGGAATTCTGCCTCAGCTGATTCCGAATTTTGCATCGACGGTCATTTACCGTTTTGATATTAACTTAAGAGATGCCACTGTGCTGGGTCTGGTAGGCGCGGGCGGTATCGGCGCACCACTGATCTTCGCCATGAATTCCTATCGCTGGAACGAGGCGGGAGCCATTCTGGTGGGGCTGATTGTGCTGGTTCTGATTGTGGAATACATTTCCACGAGAATCAGGGTAAAACTGACGAGGGGATAAACATGAGAAAGACAGCAAAAATTTATTATACATCAGATGTCCACGGATATCTTTTCCCTTCTGCATATACGGAACGGAGCGAGAAGCCGGCCGGACTGTTAAACTGCATTGCCAATTATCAGAAGGACGGGAATACGCTGGTCCTGGACGGGGGCGACACGCTACAGGGGTCCCCCATGGCCATTTACCTGTCCGCAGGCAGGAAGGAAGGCCTGGAGGCGGAGCATGCCATTGCGGACGTCTTTAACGCCGGTGGTTACGACGCGGTGACTCTTGGAAATCATGATTTTAACTTCGGATATGAGTATCTGGAGCATCATTTAAATGCCTTAAACGCGCGCTGCATCTGTGCCAATGTCCGGGACCGGAAAGGCCGCCTGGGAGTGATATCCAGCCAGGTATTTACCATGGAAAATGGTCTGCGGCTGGGAGTAACCGGTGTGGTAACCGATTTTGTCAATGTGTGGGAACAGCCGGAGCATATGAGAGATTTGGAAGTGACCGACGCCTTCTCGGCGGCAGAACGGGAACTGGAGTGCTTAAAGGCGATCTCGGATGTGACGGTGTGCATCTATCACGGCGGCTATGAATGTGATCTGGAAACCGGAGACCTGCTGAGTGAGAGCGGGGAAAATGTGGGATGCCGGATCCTTCGGGAGCTGGATTTCGACGTGCTGCTGACCGCTCATCAGCACATGATGGTGCCTGTCAGGAAGATAAGCGGGACCACAACGCTGCAGCTTCCGGCAAATGCGGTCTGCTATGCAAAGCTGGAGATCGCCTGTGAGGATGGAGAAGTGTCCGTCTCGGCCTCGATCGATCCGGCGGGGGAGATTCATGATGAGGAACCGTACCGGTCCCTGCTTCCGCTGGAGCAGAGGGTTCAGCAGTGGCTTGACGAGAAGGCGGGCAGCCTGGAGGAGGATATTCCCCGGCAGTCCAAGCTTGCGATGGCGCTTCAGGGCTCCAGGGTAGCCGATTTCTTTAACCAGCTCCAGCTGGAATATTCGGGAGCGGATCTCTCCTGTGTGGGGCTGGGGAACACACCGATGGGACTGGCGAAACGTGTGACAACACGGGATATCGTGTCTGTGTACCCGTTTGCCAACACGCTGGTGGTTCTGGAAGTGGACGAAACGGTGATGAAGAAGGCGCTGGAACGGTGTGCGGAATATTTCACCGTGGAAAACGGAGAAGTGCGGGTTTCGGACGTATTTTTAAAGCCTAAGGTCGAGCACTACAATTACGACTTCTTCGCCGGGATTTCCTGTGAGTTCGATCTGCGCAGACCGGTGGGAGACCGCGTGACGAAGCTTCTGTATGGCGGGGCCCCTATTGGCGGACGGAAGCTTACGCTCTGTATGAGCGATTACTGCGCCAGCGGGACGGGCGGCTATGATTTCTACCGCAAATGCCGGGTGGTGAAACGGATCGGCTCCGAGGTGCCGCAGATGGCCCTTCGGTATTTAAGAGAGCATGAGACGGTGCAGATAGAAACAAGGAGTGATCTCTCCGTGGTATGGTAATTGGCCTCTATATAACTGTAAGTTATAAAAGATATATAAATAAAGTATAAAAAAAGTATAAAGTTTTTATTGATTTCTGTACGGTAAAGTGATAAACTCCATTTCATCAGAAGTTTGGAGAAAAAACGGGATGATTTGTCTGCGGCGCAGCGTCTCTTTTTTCTCCGGAACCTCTGACCAGACACAGGAGGAATTGGTCTGGTTGAAGAAAAAGGAGAGACAGAGTATGAATGGCTTAACAATGATGATTCTTGCCGTCGTAGTGCTGGGCGGCGCGTACTTAATCTACGGGAGGTATCTTGCAAAGAAATGGGGCATCAATCCGGATTCCAAAACGCCCGCCTATGAGATGGAGGACGGTGTGGATTACGTTCCGGCCGATACCAACGTGGTATTTGGCCACCAGTTTGCATCAATTGCCGGCGCGGGGCCGATCAACGGACCGATTCAGGCGGCGATGTTCGGATGGCTTCCTGTTATGCTCTGGATTCTGCTGGGCGGCGTGTTCTTCGGCGCAGTACAGGATTTTGCCTCCATGTATGCCTCCGTGAAAAATAAGGGCCGTTCCATCGGCTATATCATCGAACTCTATATCGGAAAACTTGGAAAACGGCTGTTTCTGCTGTTTACCTGGCTGTTCTCCATTCTGGTGGTAGCGGCATTTGCCGATATCGTGGCGGGTACCTTCAATGGTTTTGACGCCAACGGAGCCACGGTGACTGCCAACGGCGCGGTTGCGACGACCTCGCTGCTCTTCATCGTATTTGCCGTGGGACTGGGCTTTTATTTAAAATATACGAGATTCCCCAAGATGCTTAACACGCTGTTTGCAATCGCGCTTCTCGTACTGGCCGTAGGCCTGGGGCTGGCATTTCCCATCTATGTGCCGCAGAGCGCATGGCTGATATTCGTATTTATCTACGTGATCATTGCCTGTGTGACACCGGTATGGGCGCTTTTACAGCCTCGTGACTACTTAAACAGCTATCTGCTGATCGCCATGATCGTGGGATCGGTGCTCGGCATCTGTGTATACAATCCGTCTATGAATCTGCCTTCCTTTACAGCCTTCAAGCTGACCGCGGCCAACGGGAGCGTCTCCTATTTATTCCCGGCGCTGTTCGTCACCATTGCCTGCGGCGCTGTATCGGGCTTCCACTCTCTGGTCGCCTCGGGAACGGCCTCCAAGCAGATTAAAAATGAAAAGAACATGCTTCCGGTATCCTTTGGAGCCATGCTTTTGGAGAGTCTTCTTGCCATTACGGCGCTGATCGCGGCCGGATTCGTCGCCACACAGGAAGGACTTCCGGCAGGAACGCCGCCGCAGCTGTTTGCACAGGCCATTTCCATCTTTTTGACAAGCCTCGGGCTTCCGGAATCCGTCTGCTATACGTTAATCACCCTGGCGATTTCCGCGTTTGCACTGACGAGTCTCGATTCCGTAGCGCGTGTGGGACGTATCGCGTTCCAGGAATTCTTCACGGATGACAGCATCGCCCCGGAGGATCAGTCACCGCTTAACAAGGTTCTGACCAATAAGTATTTTGCCACCATCCTGACACTGGTGCTCTGCTATGCGCTTTCCCGCGCCGGTTACGCCAGCATCTGGCCGCTGTTCGGTTCGGCGAACCAGCTGCTTTCCGCACTGGCCCTGATCGCCTGCGCCGTATTCTTAAAGAAGACGAAACGCCAGGGCGCCATGCTCTGGGGGCCGATGGTGATCATGCTTGGCGTCACATTTACGGCTCTGGCTTTAAAGATCACGGAACTGGTGACCGCACTTTCCGGCCAGTTTGTCTTCGGCAATGCCCTGCAGCTGGTATTCGCAGTGCTTCTTCTGATTCTGGGCGTGATTGTAGCCTTTGAGGGGATTAAGAAGCTGATCGGAAAAGATGAGACTTCAGAAAATACAGAGACCTCAGACGCAAAGAAGTCCGCGGGAGAAGTCGTCGCATAGATAAGCTGCGGATGTGGATGCCGCATTACCATGAAAGAGTCCGGCTTGCCGGACTCTTTACTTTTTCTCCACCGCAATCCAGACCTCCACAAGGCCATTCTCTCCATAATACTCGAGATCCGGTGCGTTTGATTTCATCCGGCCGGTTATGTAGCCTTTATTTAACGGTCTATATTTAAACTTCGGCAGCCATTTTGTGATGGCCTGCGCTTCCGTCTTTCCGATCGTTTCAAGGGTACAGGGGAAGATGGCCCAGGTCCTGGCCGGTACTTCATAAGACGACAATGCATCCCCCGCCTCCGTATCGCTCGATACCGCTATAAGATAATCGAATATCCGCGGATCGGCTTCATCGGTGTTATAGATATTAATGCCGAACAGGCCGTAAGGTTCCTGATTCGCCCGTAATAATAAGTCCTTCTCAAGCCCTTTCGCTTTGAAGTCCGCCCAGTGTGCGGGAATCATTTTCCTTCCCTGCCCTTTTTGATTCGTTGTGCGCATGGCAGGACCGACAACGCGGAAACTGTCTTTTTTCTCGATTCGAAACGGCGGTTCCATGTTTTTCATAATTGTTATTCCTTTCCGGTTAGAAATTACGTATTTTTAAGCTTGTACGGCTGTATTTGCCTCGTTTAACAGCAGTGCTTTTACAAAAGCCCTGTTATCGCTGCGAAGTAAAAAGAAGAATGCACTGCTGCGGCATTTTTGCTGCCGCTGGCCTCTCAGGACAAAGTCGTAGCCCATGGCGCATTTGGAGTTGCATGCGGAGGGGTCCAACAGGCGTTTGCACACGGGGGCGTCCTGGATGGCCATTGCCAGCTCGTCGGAGATGGTATTAAACACCTCCATGTAGTCCGCCAGATGGTTTGGATAGATGCGGACCATCAGTCCCTTTCTGCGGAATACGTAGTTGAGGATCGTCTTTTTTTTCTGAAGGCAGGAGACGACATAGCCGCTTTTTGCCTGCTTTATCTCTGTTTTGCAGCCGAGTTTCGTCAGCTCCTCATGCAGTTCCCTTACAAATTCCCGGTTATCTCCATCGACAGTGGATAAAAAATCATCAAATGTATATTTTTCGCTCATAACGCTGCTCCTTCCTGCATTTTCATCGCTCTTCTATAATGGGTATCCATATCTGGGCCTTATACGTATCGCTGGTCTGATCCCCGTCACTGTACCATTCTAACTCGGGACAGGGCGCATGCTTAAAGGGGTACTTGATAAGCCACTCCTCGTTAAGATACTTCCAGCCATGGTGTATGGACTGCGGTATTTTACCATGGCAGTCGAAGACGGCCCATGCGGCTGGGGGAATGACGATCTCGTCAAATCCCGGAGGCGCTTCCTGATCGGATATTACCATGATGGAATAGACCGTCTCATCGCGCTGTTCACAAAAATCGGTAAACAGGCCGAAGATTCCTTTCGGATTACCGCGGTCCAGCGAAATCAGTTTCGCCGTATCGCCCCGCGCATGGCATTCGCTCCAGAATTCGGGGATCTGGAGGCAGTGCTCTCCGTTTTTACAGGAAAATGTCTTGCTTTTACCGATAAGCCGGAAAGACTCTTTCTGATCGATATGCCACGAATACTGCTGTCTGTTTGATATCTGCATCTTCGGCGCTATTTTTAATTCTGAACGGCCATCCCTTGCTTCTTTGGGCGTTATGCCGTGAAACTGCTGGAAGGCTTTCGTAAAGGAGGTCGGCGAGGCATAGCCGTACTTATAGCTGATATCAACTACCTTTAAATCCGTGCTTTTTAAGTCATAGCCGGCCAGCGTCAGTTTTCTGGAGCGGATGTACTCGGAAAAACTGATTCCATTCATATAGGAAAAGACCTTCTGAAAGAAACCAAAGGAGCAGCCCGCAATGTCCGATACCACGTTTTCGTCAATGGGTTCTTCCCGCCGCTGCAGATGGTCTTCCACATAATCGATGATTCTTTGTAATTTTTCGTTCCATTCCATTTTAAGTGATCTCCGTCTTCCTGGTTGTTTTTCTATTTTACCATTTATAAATCCCAATTTCCTCTTATTATTGGTACTGGAAGGATAATTTATCATAAAGATAGACTTCTTTTCATTTTTATGGTATCGTATTTCTTAACAAAGGAAATAATTTCGATTACCGGAGGCTGTTGGAATAGCGATATTCCGGGGCTTCTTTTTAGATGAAAATCAGGAGGGGTTATGAGTATCAGGGCAATTGTAGTGGACAATTCAGAGGAGCTTCTGGAGAAAATTACCAGAATATTAAGGGAGATGGAGGACGTCGAGCTATGCGGCAGCTTCGGCGAAGCGATTGCGGCGATTCAATATGTGAAGGAGAATCCGGTGGATATCGTATTTTCTGACGTGGTGATGCCGGATATCAGCGGGATCACGCTGGCATCCAAGATATATCAGCTTCAGGATCCGCCGGAGGTAGTGCTCTTATCCGGAATACCCGGGTTCTCGCTGGAAGCGTGGAAGATTCGTGCGTTCGGCTTTATCATTAAGCCGTATACGAGAGTGCAGATTGTGGATATGTTAAACCGTTACCGGTGCGAGAGAGAGGCCCGGAAGGTTCTGTAGACAATTGGAACAGGAGAGGACTTATGATGGAAGCAGATATTCTGTTATTTATGGGACAGAGCAATATGGCCGGACGCGGCGACGATCAGCTGGCTCCGAAGGTGCTGCCCGGGGCGGCCTGGGAATACCGGGCGGTGACGGAGCCGGACAGACTGGTACCGCTTGCAGAACCATTTGGAGTAAATGAGAACCGTGAGGGAGGAGTCTGGGAGCCAGGCATGAAGACCGGCTCCATGGCTGCGGCGTTTGTAAATGCGTGTTATCGAAAGACGGGACGGCCGGTTATCGCAGTGTCGTGTTCCAAGGGAGGTTCCAGCATCCGGGAATGGCAGCCGGATACTCCGTATTTTAAGGACGCAGCGGCGCGGTTTTCCGCGTGCTTAAGCTTTGTGGAGTCTCAGAAGATCGCGGTGCATTCGATCGGGATGGTCTGGTGTCAGGGATGCACGGATGCGGACAATGGGATGACCAAGGAAGAATATAAAGAGAAGACGCTGACCTTATTCCAGGCCTTTCAGGCGCTGGGGGTTGAGAATATCTTTTTGATTCAGATCGGAAACCACAGGGAGCAGCCGGACCTCTACGTTCCCATGCAGGAGGCCCAGGAGGAGCTGGCGGCCTCCGTGGATACCATTTTCATGACATCACGGTCCTTTCGCACATTCCGCGACAGGGGGCTGATGAAGGATTCCTACCATTATAAGCAGGAGGCGTATAATCTGGTAGGGGAAGAGGCGGGAGCCCAAACCGGAGAAATCCTGAAATAAAACAGAATATCAAAATTACTTATGCTGATTGGCCAATCTCCATTCCCGTGGAGGTTGGCCATACGTTTTTTTAAAGGCCCTGGAAAAATGCAGCTGGCTGGGGTAACCGACCCGTGCGCTGATCTCTCCAATGGGAAGATTGGTCGTCTCCATGTACTCGCAGGCCTTTGCCATCCGGAAACGGATCAGGAATTCCTGCGGCGTAACAGAGAGGACATCCTTAAAGATCTTGCCGAAATAGCTGCGGTTTAAGTTGCAGAAGGCGGCAATATCCTCCACCGTGATATCGTTCTGGTAGTTGTGTTCCACAAAGGAGACCGCCTCCCGGGCATAAAAATCCTTCAGCTGGCCGCCCACAGCCGTCATACGGCGGTTGGAGGACTTGATCAGCGCGTCGAGAGCCAGATAAAGGTGGCCGATCAAATGAAAGGAAGATTCGGTCGTATGGCCGGCAATATAGATCATCTCGTCTTTTAAGACCTGTTCCATGGCTGGATTGTTGCTGTTGTAAACCGGCAGATCGAAGGACAGGCCGGACAGGGCGATGATCTCCGGCGCCTTCAGGCCGTCGAATTCCACCCACGCGTACTCCCACGGATCCAGGGAATCGGCAATGTACGTATTGGTCTGGCCGGGCGAGATTAAGAAGCCCTGACCGGCGTGAAGATGGTATTCCGTATCCTTTTTGCTGCTGTCGGTAGAGACGAAGAGCCCCTTTCCGGAAATGATATAGTGAAACAGATAATGGTTGCGCGCCGCCGGCCCGAAGGAGTGGTGCGGATCACATTTCTCCCATCCGTATTGAAACAGGGTACAGTCAACGAAATTCTTATCGGTAAACAGGGCAAATGAAAAATTAGACAAAAAAGCACCTCCGCTCTATCCGTTTCTGGGGATTAATTATAAATATTATATACCAAAATGCGTGGTGACTTCAAGATATTTCGCACAAGAAAGCATTTTGGTATATTTGTATCAGGGTATTTCCATTTACGGTGAGAGTGGCAATGTGCTAATATATAGTCACAGAAACGAAGACATAATTACAAGATGTGCACAAATAAAAGAAAAATTCATTGGCCGATGAAGAAAATCAGATGGTAATAATAACGAAAACTCAGAATGAATCAGGATTGCAAGGAGGAAATAAAAGTGATCAAATTGTGGAAAAAAGGTATAGCACTTACCATGGCGGCGGCGATGGCGGTATCTTTAACGGCATGCGGCGGCGGTAATTCTTCATCAGGCGGCAGCAAAGAAGCGGGAAATACACCGGCTGCGGACGCAGGCGGAAAATTAAATGTAGCAATTTGGGATAACGGACAGAAGCCGGGACTGGATCAGATCCTCGCCGATTTCACGAAGGAGACCGGAATCGAGACCGATTTACAGGTAATCACATGGGACAGCTACTGGACACTTTTAGAGGCGGGAGCCTCAGGCGGCGACATGCCTGACGTATTCTGGATGCACTCCAACGAGGCGACAAAGTATATGTCCAACGACATTCTTCTGGATCTCACCGATAAAGTGGCATCCAGCGAAAAACTGGAGATGGATAAGTTCCCGTCCGATATTAAGGAAATGTACCAGTACGACGGAAAGACCTACGCGGTACCGAAGGACATCGACACCATTGCCTTATGGTACAACAAGGATATGTTCGATGAGGCCGGAATCGCCTATCCGGATGATACCTGGACCTGGGATGATTTATACGATGCGGCGGTGAAGCTGACTAAGGACGACGGAAGCCAGTACGGAATCGCCATGAACCCCTCCAACGAGCAGGACGGCTGGATGAACGTGATCTACTCCATGGGCGGAAATGTCATTTCTGATGATATGAAGAAGTCTGGTTTTGATGATCCAAACACCATTAAAGCTATGGAATACGTGGATAAGCTGGTAAAAGACGCAATGCCTCCGGCAGCGGTTATGTCTGAGACGGGCACCGATGTACTTCTCGGTTCCGGTAAGATTGCAATGCTGTCCCAGGGCTCCTGGATGGTGGCTGCATTTAAGGACAACGAATACATAGCAGAGCACTGTGACGTAGCAGTTCTTCCAAAGGATGCTGAGACAGGAAAACGCGTTTCTTTATACAATGGTTTAGGATGGGCGGCCAGCGCCAACACAAAGAATCCGGAGGCGGCTTGGAAGCTGATCGAGTTCCTTGGAACGAAGGATATGCAGTTAAAGCAGGCACAGCTGGGGGTTACCATGGCGGCCTATGAAGGCGTATCCGATGAATGGGTAAATAACACAGATAAGTTCAATTTACAGCCTTATCTGGATATGATGAACGGTGATATCGTATTTCGTCCGCATTCCAGAAGCACTCTTGTATGGTGGAATATGATGACGACCGAGTTAAAAGAGGCATGGTCCGGTAATCAGGATATGGCTGCCGTATGCGGGACAATTTCAGAAAAAATGGATCAGATGCTGGCAGACGAGTAAGGCCTGGAGCGTGTTTGAAAAATTCGGATATGAATTTTCAAACACGCTCTGGTACGAGAAGGAGGGATTTCTGTGGCAAAGGGAACAGAATTGAAAATAAAAAGAAAGATCACCAGCCGGGAAAAGAACGAGTTTTTATGGGGCTGGGCGTTTATCCTGCCGACCATGATCGGACTGATTGTACTGAACATCTATCCGATTATCAAGACGATCTATGAGAGCTTCTTCAAGACAGGCGATTTCGGAAAGGGCAACATCTTCATCGGCCTGGCCAATTACCAAAGAGTCTTAACGGACCCGGAGGTATGGCAGTCGCTGCTTAATACATTCAAATACGCCATCGTGGAAGTGCCGTTTTCCATTATCATCGCGCTGGTTCTGGCCGTGCTGCTGAACCGGAAGATGAAGGGGCGGGCCGCTTACCGTACGATCTTCTTCCTCCCCATGGTTGCGGCCCCCGCGGCGATTGCCATGGTGTGGAGATGGCTCTTTAACTCGGAGTTCGGCCTTCTAAACAATGTGTTCGGAACCAATATTAACTGGATCTCCAACCCGAATATCGCCGTCTATTCCATCGGCGTCATCGGCGTGTGGTCCATCATCGGCTACAACATGGTCCTGTTCTTATCAGGGCTTCAGGAGATTCCGAAGGATTACTATGAGGCGTCCAATATTGACGGTGCAAGCGGGATCTACCAGTTTTTCCATATCACCGTTCCGCTTCTGTCACCGACTATTTTCTTCGTGACGGTGACCAGAGTGATCGGCGCGCTTCAGGTATTTGACTTAATCTTCATGGTTATGGACAGAAACAATCCGGCGCTCTCCAAGACCCAGTCCCTGGTCTACTTATTCTATCAGTATTCCTTCGTACAGAATAACAAGGGCCTTGGTTCCACCATTGTCGTTGTACTTCTGGCCATCATCATGATCATCACGGTATTCCAGATGAAGGCGCAGAAAAAATGGGTTTATTATAATTAGAGAGGGGGAGACGAAACATGGTAAAAAAGAAAAAGGCGGCAGCCATATCCATTCACGTTGTTTTGATCCTGGTAAGCATTACGATGCTCGTGCCGTTTATCTGGATGGCGCTCACCGCATTTAAGACATCAACAGAGGCAACTTCTGTCAATCCGTTCGTCATCTTCCCGGCCGTATGGCAGACGGATAATTTTAAGACGGTTATTGATAATATGAATTTCCTTCAGCTGTATATCAATACCATCCTTCTGATCGTGGGCCGTGTCGCGGCCGCGGTCCTCACGGCGACCATGGCGGCCTATGCGTTTGCACGGCTGAATTTTAAGGGAAAGAACTTCATGTTTTCCCTGGTCCTGTTTCAGATGATGGTGCCCGGACAGATTTTCATTATTCCGCAGTATTTAATGGTGAGTAAGATGGGCCTTTTGGACACAGTGTTTGCCCTGATATTCCCGGGGCTTGTGACCGCGTTCGGAACATTTCTGCTGAGGCAGGCGTATCTGGGACTTCCGAAGGATCTGGAAGAGGCGGCACGTCTGGACGGCTGCAATATCGGTCAGACATTTTTATACATCATGGCGCCTCTGACCCGCTCCGGCATGGTGGCCCTCGGTATCTTTACCGCGGTGTTTGCCTACAAGGATCTGATGTGGCCCATGATCTGCAACAAGACGGTGATGCCGCTGTCCGCCGCGCTGGCGAAAATGCAGGGGCAGTATACGAACAATTATCCGCAGCTGATGGCGGCTTCCCTGCTGGCCTGTGTGCCGATGATTGTGATCTACTTAATATTCCAGAAACAGTTTATTGAAGGTATTGCAACTTCCGGCGGAAAGCTGTAGGATAGAAAACTATAGGATAACGGCAGAGAGAAAGGGATGTGTGAAACGATGAATGTATTGAGTGAAGACAGTATTTTCGGGCAGATATTCGGATTCCTGGGAAATATGATCGCGTTAAATATCCTCTGGCTTGTGACGAGTCTCCCCATCGTGACGATCGGGGCCTCGACCACGGCCATGTATTACACGGCGCTGAAACTCCATAAGGATAAAGATGTCACGGTCTGGAAGGCATTTTTTCACAGCTTTAAGCAGAATTTCATGCAGGCGACGGCCATCTGGGCGGTTTTTGCCGCGGTGGAAGCCCTTCTCCTGTCCTGTGGCTTTATCGGTATCGGGCTGATCACGGGAGTGCTGCTGCTTTACATATTTCCGGTCATTGCCGCATTTTCCAACACCCTGGGTAAGCTGGCTGGCCATGCATTCTATTTCGCCTTTCACAAGCCGGGATACTTGATTGCCACGGCTGCCCTCACATGCCTGCCGATGTATTTTACCATGGTGGATGCGAAGCTTTTTCCCGTCTACCTTCTGATCTGGCTCATGTGCGGATTTTCATTGACGGCTTACGGCAACGCGTGGTTTTACTTGAGGCTGTTTCAGTCGCATCTCAAAGAGTGTCAGAAAAATACTTTTATATAAAATTATAAGGAGATCAGGTTATGGCTATCATTATGAATCAGGCAGAACAGGTATTTACGCTTCAGACGAAACGGACGACTTATCAGATGAAGGCAGGCGATTACGGGATTCTGCTTCATCTCTACTATGGCGCAAGGGTAGAGGACTGTACCATGGATTACCTGCTGCACAGAAAAGATGTGGGATTTTCCGGAAATCCTTACGAGGCGGGGGAGGACAGAACATTTTCCCTGGATACGCTGCCTCAGGAATTTCCCTCCTATGGAGTGGGGGATTACCGGAACAACTGTGTGGGTGTGTGTCAGGCGGACGGAACACGGGCTGCCGACTTCCGCTATGTCTCCTGGGAGATCCGGGAGGGGGCCCATAAGATTCCGGGGCTGCCGTGCCTGTTCGATGAGGATGAAACGGCGGAAACGCTGGTGATATTCCTGGAGGACGCGGCGTCTTCGCTGAAACTGGAGCTGTACTACGTCGTATTTGCGGACCGCGATGTGATCGCCCGCTCCGCCAGAATCACCAATGGAGGAAAGGAGGCGGTCAGGCTGGAGAAGATGATGTCCGCCTGTCTGGAACTGCCGAACGGCTCCTGGGAAGCGATTCATTTCCACGGGCGGCACGCCATGGAGCGAAGGCCGGAGCGCCTTCCGCTGATGCATGGGACGATGGAGGTGGGAAGCCGGAGAGGCACCTCCAGCCATCAGCACAATCCCGGTGTGATTCTGTGCTCGCCTGACGCGACGGAGGAACACGGCGGCTGTTACGGCCTGTCCCTGATTTACAGCGGCAACTTTTCCATGGAGATCGAGATGGACCAGATGGATTCCGTGCGGGCCGTATGCGGAATAAATCCGGAATTCTTTGAGTACCGGCTGGAGCCGGGAGAGGCCTTCGACACGCCTCAGCTCATGATGACCTACAGCGGAAGCGGCCTGGGCCGTATGTCTGCCAATTTCCATTCCATTATCCGCCACAATCTGTGCCGGGGAAAATATAAGTTTGCCAGGAGGCCGGTCCTTATCAACAACTGGGAGGCTACCTACTTTGATTTTAATGAAGAGAAGATTCTCTCCATTGCCAGACAGGCATCGGAGCTGGGTATCGAGATGCTGGTGCTGGATGACGGCTGGTTTGGCAGCCGGGACAGCGACAACGCGGGCCTGGGAGACTGGTTCGTCAATACGGATAAGCTGAAGGGCGGACTGACGGATCTGGTTACAGGCATCAACGGTCTGGGCATGAAATTCGGCATCTGGATCGAGCCGGAAATGGTAAATGAGGACAGCCGCCTGTACCGGGAGCATCCGGACTGGGCTTTGACGATACCGGGCAGAAAACCGTGCAGAAGCAGGAATCAGCTGGTACTTGACATGTCCAGGAGCGAGGTCAGGGACTACGTATTCGATTCGATTGCTGCGGTCCTAAAGAGCGCCAATGTCGAGTATGTAAAATGGGATATGAACCGCAGTATCTGCGATGTCTACAGCGCCGTTCTCCCCAAAGAACGCCAGGGCGAGGTTTACCACCGCTACGTGCTTGGCATCTATGACCTGATGGAGCGCTTTACGTCGTCATTTCCCAATATCCTTTTCGAGGGATGCAGCGGCGGAGGCGGCCGTTTCGATCCGGCTATCCTGTATTACTCGCCGCAGATCTGGTGCAGCGACGACACGGATGGCATCGAGCGGCTGGAGATTCAGTACGGAACTTCGTTCTTCTATCCGATTTCGGCCGTCGGCTCCCACGTATCGGCCATACCGAACCATCAGACGGGACGAAGGACACCGCTTGCGACGCGCGGCGTGGTGGCCATGGCCGGCAGCTTCGGTTATGAGATGGATTTAAATCTCCTGACCGAGGATGAAAAAGAAGCAGTGAAGGCGCAGGTGGAAGACTATAAAAAGTATTATGACCTCATTCACAACGGGGATTACTACCGTCTCGCCAGCCCGCAGGGAGATTCCGGTTTCACTGCGTGGCAGTTTGTATCCGGCGATAAGACGAGGACGCTGCTTAATCTGGTGATCACTCATGTGAGGGCTAATGCCCCCGATCTCTGGTTTAAGCTCCGCGGCCTTGACCCGGAGAAACGGTATCGTCTGGAGGAAGATGGCCGTATCTACAGCGGCAGCGCGCTGATGAATGCCGGGATATCCATCCCGATGATTATGGGCGATTATCCGGCTGTGCAGATGGTACTGACGGAAGTCTGACGGTGAAGGGCTGATCATGGTTTTACGGGATATAAACGTTTAAAGGGCTGTGAAAAAATGGAGTTGATTTCATTCCATTTTTTCACAGCCTTTTCAATTTTCCTTCTTTTGAAGCTGAAAAATGGAGTTGATTTTTATCTCCGAAAACGTGACTTATAGCACGGTGTCCAAAACGCCGTCATGGTTCGTGCTATAATTCACGGTAGAGAAATGTGGGATTTGACTCCTTTGGCAGTCGCCAAATGGGTGCGCCGGCGTGTCTGCCTGGCTTGCTGCCCGCAGAAATAAAATAAGGAGGAAATGAAATGAGAAAAATGAAGAACGGAAAGCGGATTTTATCTGTATTTCTCACGCTTTCCATGGTCTTTTCCATGTCGGGAGCGCCAAGCTTCGCGTGGGAGGACGCCCAGCTTTCTAAGGATCAGGGACTAAGTGCAGAGTTCGCTGGCCGGAAGGCGACGGACAGCAATGCGGCCACCCCGTCTGCGGCGTCTAAAAGACAGGCGGAAATCCCCCTGGACGACACTGTGACTGAATTGGAAGCAGGAAAAACCTACACCATCAGCAGCCTGGAGGAGCTTGAGAGACTGACGGAGTTAGTCAATGATCCGGATACCAATCAGGCCAGCAGGGAGACAAAGTATGAGCTGTTAGAAGATATTGGCAATGCCGGGAATATCATGATCGGAACCGGAGCAGAAAACTCGAGTGAGAGCGTGAAAAGCTATTTTAAAGGAAGCTTTAACGGAAACGGCCATGTGATCCGGGGGCTGGCCATTACGGCCGATCCGGATTCCATGCAGGGGCAGGATGCAGTGGGCCTGTTCCGCCATGTGGCAGGAGGCAGTACAATACAACAGTTGGGCGTGGAGGGAACCGTTACGGTTACTGCTGCCTATTCCAAGTCTTATCGCGACGCTGGCTGTAATGTAGGCAGTCTGGTGGGAGTCTTAGAGGGCTCTTCCTATGTGAAGCAGTGCTACTCTGCCTGCGAGATTACCGTTGATCAGGATTTGGACGATGGCGCTGTCAATGTCAGCGCCGGCGGTCTGGTGGGAACGGCAAAGGACAACGGGTGGATTATGGACTGCTATACCACCGGCGACGTGTCGATATGGCCCAGTGAATCAGCAATGGCGATCGGCCATGCCGGCGGCGTGGCGGGCCAGATGCAGGAGGGAGTTGTACGGCGCTGCTACGCCACAGGCACGGTTACGGGGCCGGCGAATGGCGGTTCTGGTTATCTAAAACCGGGCGTCGGCGGTATCGCAGGCTATGTGGCTTCCTCCAGGGCCTACATAGAAAAATGCTGTGCGCTGAATGTGAAAATTACGGCTTTGGGGGAGAATGCGCAAAGCTTTGGCCGGTTGGCCGGGTATGTGGGAAGTTTCAGTATGATAACAGACTGCTCTGCCCGCCAGGATATGGTTTTGGGAAAAGAGGGCGAGGAGGCAATGCTCAAAGAGGAGGGCTGGTCAGACCTTCAAAAGGCGGCCAACGGCCAGACTCTTTCCGCCGCTTCAGGCAACGATTCCTTAATGACGTTTTTCCGGCTTTTAGCAGATTCGAAGAATGTCTGGAATCAGCCTGGGGAAACAGAGCTTGCCGCGGGAGCTGAGCTTCCGTCCCTCATCGCCTTTGACGGAACAGGCACAGATACGCCGCTTCTTCCGGAGGGAGAAGGCGGGACGATCGAGCCGCTTTGGGATGCCGAGGCTCCGGTTATTATAAAGAATTTAGAAAAGAAAAGCGTTGTCAGATATGAACTCAATCAGACTGCAGAACCCTTAACCATCGAAGTGGCAGAGCCAACAGACGGGGGAACCATCAACTATCGGTGGAGAAGGACGGTCTGTGATGAAACCGGCGACAGGGGAAACAACTCTGTTGAATTTATACCGGACAGTAACAAGCCTTCCTGCACGCCTTCCTCCAGCGAGATAGGAATCCACATATACGATTGTGAGGTTACCAATGAAAATCTGCAGGCTACAGGAAAGAAAACGGCCAGCAAAGCAACCTACGGAGTCATTGTGATCATTGAGGAGCCAAAAGCACCCGTGGAGAATGCCGAGGAGCCGAAGATTACCCTGGATACCACCGGAAAAAGCGATTATTGGGTGGGAGATGAGGCCGAGGAATTAAGGATAAAGGCCGAGTCCCAGGACGGAGGCACCTTATCCTATCAGTGGTATAGCAATATAAATGCCAATTACGACACAGGCACAGCGATTGAAGGAGCCACGGAACCTGCCTATACGCCATCCACGGAGAAGGCAGGCCAGATTTTCCACTGGTGCGTCATCACCAATACCAACGAGAAGGCCACGGTGAATAAGACGGCCCGGGCTGTCAGCACTATGGTAAATGTCCATACTATGGCGGTGGATAAGCCTTACTTTATCGTTGATCTGGACGAGAAGCCGAGGGAATGTATCCAGCTGGATTCTCTGTCGCTGCGGGTCGACGCCATGAGTGAAAATTTCAGCACGCTCACCTGCCAGTGGTATCAGAGTACGGATAAAGAAAACTGGGAGCTGTTAAGCGGAAAAACCCAGAATATCCTTCCTGTCCCTACAAACGAAGTAGGAACTGTATACTACCGCTGCCAGGTGACAAGCCAGAAATCCTTCAGCGGTGTCATGAAGGTGGTCAAAATAAACAGTAGGACTGCCACGATCGTGGTAAATCCGCCGCCGGAAAAGGCCGATAAGCCGGTGATTACTTTGGATCTGGAAGCCAAAACCGTTACATACCAGCAGAATCAAAAGGCTGATGAATTATATATCGGCGTAATGAATCCGAAGGATGGAGGAGAAATCAGCTACCAGTGGTACAGGAGCCTGAAGGCGGATCAGAGCGGCGCAGAAGCCATTGACGGTGCGAAAAGCTCCAACTATCTGCCGTCCAGCGAGGAACTGGGAACGACCTATTACTGGTGTGTTGTGACCAATACCAACGAGAAGGCCACACAGGAGAAAGAAGTCTCTGTGTCCACGCAGGCAGTTACCATTGTAGTTGAAGAAGCAAAGGCACAGCGCCCCAGTCTCGGCTCCAATGCGAATGAGGTAAAGTATACAAAGGGAGAAGAGCCGAAGGCCATGATAGTGGATGCATGGGTGACGGACGGAGGAACATTAAGCTATCAGTGGTATGAGATGGCAGACGGTCAGTGGAAGCCCATAGAAGGAGCTGTCGAGAAGAGCTATAAGCCTTCCACAAAAGACAGCGGACTGTTTCGTTATAAATGCGCCGTGACCAATACCATTTTGTCCGGCGATCACAGTACCATCGATGCAACCTGGTTCATTGAGGTTTCAGGGCCTGTAACCGATGCGAAACCGCCGATCCTCTTAAAGGATTTGGATGAGGAGATGCAGACCTGCGAAATGGGAAGCGGAAACTTTATCACTCTTACGGTTGATGCAAAATCGGAAGACGGCGGAAAGGTGGAATATCAGTGGTTTAAAAACGATGTAAAGAGCATGACAGGCGCCTCTTGGCTCCCGATGTATAACAATGAAAAAACGATCATTCCCCATATGGATAAGCCGGGGATTACGTACTATTTCTGTAAGATTATCAATTTCAAGCCCGAGGCAACAGGAAACCAGACAGCAGAGGTTATGAGTAAGATTGCATGCGTTCAGGTGCTGGGCAGGGAGGAAGGAGGGGCACAGTATCCAACTGTCAGCTCTGACGCCGGCAAAAGGGAGTATGCAAAGGGTGAAAAGGCAGCTAAAATGGGCGTCACCGCATGGGTGACGGACGGAGGAACGTTAAGCTACCAGTGGTATGTGAAGAATGGAGACGGTCAGTGGAATGCCATAGAGGGAGCTGCGGGCAGCAGCTATCTGCCCTCCACCGAGATTCCCGGAACGTATGAGTATCAGTGCAGGGTGACCAATACCATCGAATCCGGCAATCAGAGGACTACTACCGTAGGCTGGACCGTCAAGGTTCTGGATAAAGAACCGGATCAGCCCGCAGAGCCGGAGAAACCGGAAAATAACGGAGGAAGCTCCGGCTCCAGCGGAACCGGGGAATCGAAAAGCAGCCTGCCGGTGAATTACAGAGGCGCTACGAAGCTGATAGAAGGAATTCGTGTTCCGGAATACGTGACAGAAGGAACCTGGCAGAAGGAGGCTGGCGGCTGGAATTTTTACGGAGCCAATGGAAGCTATGCAAATGTCTGGGCTGCCGCATTTAATCCCTATGCCAATATCCTGGCCGGGCAGTCTGCCTTTGACTGGTTCCGGTTTGACGAAAACGGATACATGATGACCGGATGGTATACGGACGGAAACGGGGATACCTATTATTTGAATCCGGTTTCCGACAACACCTTAGGACGGATGGTGACCGGATGGTATCTCATTGACGGAGTTTACTACTACTTTAATGAAGAACCTGACGGAACCAGAGGAAAAATGTACCGGAATACCAGGACACCGGACGGATATCTGGTGGATGAAGATGGGAAACTGGTAGAATAGAGACAAGACAGAAAGTGGCTGTGAAAAAATGGAGCTGATTTAATTCCATTTTTTCACAGCCCTTTCATTTTTCTAAATTCCCTCAGCGTAAGCAGACTGTTACCCTGTGTTACAGGAATAGGCAGGCAGAAATAGGAAAGGATAGAAATATAGAACGAAATCTGGTATGATGGGAGCGTAATGCCGGACAGGAGGGAAAGGGCTGGTGAATGACATGGACAGAAACGAATTCAGAATGCAGATGGAGGAAGAAGAGCAGAAGGAACGCCAGTGGCAGGAAATCGTGGACTACTACGGCGGCCAGAAGGATGCGAAGAGCCAGGATAATATCGTGGAGATGCTTCGGGAGGTACAGGAACTGTACGGATACATTCCCTCGGAGAAGACCGGCGCGATGGCAGATGCACTGGGCGTAAAGCAGACGCTTCTCTTACAGCTGATCAAACTGTATCCCAGCTTTAAGAAGGCGCCTTACGGACACTGCATCACGGTCTGCACGGGTGCGCGCTGCGGCAGCGAGGGTTCCGCTGAAGTTTTTGAAGCGGTGCTGAAGGCGGTGGAGACGAGAGAGTCCGGTGCGTTTAAGATCATGATGAAGGAATGCCTAAAGCAGTGCAAAACCGCTCCGAACCTGATGGTGGACAGCGATTCCTACGGTCATGTAAAGCCGGAGGAGGTCGCCGCAATTCTGAGTAAATACTGACGGCTTTAACAGGAAAAAGCAGGCAGAATGGGACTGGCACACCGGGTTCTTACTTATTCATAAGCGGGAACTCCGGCGGGGGCAGTCCCTGATTTTTTGCCCCATTATCATAGACGAACCAGAGAGGCTATGCTATAATATTAAAATAGCGAAAAAAGAACCCTTTTTTCATGTTACGGGACAATACGCCCTGTAATATGAAAATGTTCCGCATGGAGGCGCGCCCCGCTCTGCCTGCGGAACCTATATTCTAAGGAGACAGATATGAAAGAAAAAATAAAAGTAAAGGGGCAGCTGAGGGCTTATATGCAGTGGCCGTTATATTTATCGGCGATGCTGATTATCATGAATGCGATAATCGGAGCGGTCAGCGTGACGGCCGGGATTATTATGGCTGTGTTTACGCTGCTGTATATCGGAATCGCTCTGTGGATCTACACCTACAGAAAGAAACGACTGCTAAACGGCCTGGTGGAATTTTCTGCGGAATATTCCTGGATGCAGAAACAGCTGCTTACCGACCTGGAGCTTCCGTACGGAATTGCGGATGAGAGCGGCCGGGTGCTCTGGGGAAATACTGCTTTGGCAGAAGTGCTGGGCGAGGAAAAACCATTTAAAAATACCAGAAAAAACTTATCATCGATTTTCCCGGAGATCACAAAGGAGGTCCTGGATTTAGAGGAGGGCTCCGTGGTACTCCACTGTACGTGCAGCGACCGTAAGTATCAGGTTCAGCTGAAGGCCGTTTACATGAAGGATTCCATCGAGGACATAGCGGATGCCATCGGTACCGAGGACGCGGGTCAGATGCTGATCGCGGTCTATCTATTCGATGAGACGGAGATTCTTACTTATAAGCAGATGGTCAACGACCAGAAGATGGTGGCCGGCCTCATCTATCTCGACAACTACGAGGAGGCGCTGGAGAGTGTGGAAGAGGTGCGCCGTTCTCTTTTAACCGCACTGATCGACCGGAAGATCACCAAGTACATCACCGCTATGAACGGCATCGTGAAGAAGCTGGAAAAGGATAAGTATTTCATTGCGATCAAACAGTGCTATATTCAGGAACTGAAGGATAACCGTTTTTCTATCCTGGAAGATGTGAAGACAGTCAACATCGGCAATGAGATGGCGGTAACCTTAAGTATCGGCCTCGGCATGAACGGGGAGAGCTACAGCCAGAGCTACGACTACGCCCGTATCGCCATCGATATGGCTCTGGGACGCGGAGGCGACCAGGCTGTGGTAAAGGATGGGGAGCGGATTCAGTACTTCGGCGGCAAGGCGCAGCAGGTGGAGAAGACCACCCGTGTGAAAGCCCGCGTGAAGGCCCACGCCCTCCGTGAGCTGATGGAGACGAAGGACCGCCTTCTGATCATGGGGCACCGTCTGACGGACGTGGACTCCTTCGGCGCGGCAGTCGGCATCTACCGGATTGCCACGGCCATGAACAAGAAGGCCAACATTATTATCAACGAAGTGACTTCCTCGGTGAAGCCGATGATGGACCGTTTTACCGGCAACAGCGATTATCCGGACGATATTTTCATGACCGGCGCCAGGGCTGCCGACTTAGTGGACAATAACACCATCCTCGTGGTGGTGGATGTAAACCGCCCCAGCATCACCGATGCACCGGAGCTTCTTAAGCTGGTCAAGACCATTGTGGTTCTGGATCATCACCGTCAGAGCAGTGAGATCATCGATAATGCGGTGCTTTCTTACGTAGAGCCGTACGCATCTTCTGCGTGTGAGATGGTTGCGGAAGTTCTGCAGTACATCGCCGACGGAATCCGTATCAAATCGGCCGAGGCCGACGCGATGTATGCCGGTATCGTGATCGATACCAACAATTTTACGAACCAGACAGGTGTCCGCACCTTCGAGGCCGCCGCGTTCCTGCGGAGAAACGGCGCCGATGTTGTGCGTGTCCGCAAACTGTTCCGCGACGATCTTGACGATTATAAGGCCAAGGCGGAGGCGGTCAGGGAGGCGGAGATATTTGAGGGCTGTTTTGCGATCAGCACATGCCCGTCCGAGGGCATTGAAAGCCCGACGGTTGTGGGCGCCCAGGCGGCGAACGAGCTGCTTGACATAGCCGGAATGAAGGCGTCTATCGTTATGACGTTCTACAACAACACGATTTACTTAAGCGCCCGTTCCATCGACGAGGTGAATGTCCAGGTCATGATGGAGAAGCTGGGCGGCGGAGGCCACCGGACCATCGCGGGAGCGCAGCTGAAGGACATGAGTCTTGAGGAAGCGAGAAACCGTGTCAAGGAAGTCATCAGAGACATGTTAGAGAAGGGAGATATATCATAATGGAAGTAGTATTATTAGAGGATGTAAAAACACTTGGAAAAAAGGGCCAGATTGTCAAGGTCAATGACGGATACGCGAGAAACTTTATTCTCCCGAAAAAGCTGGGAATCGAAGCAACTCCGAAGAACTTAAATGATTTAAAGCTTCAGAAGGCCAATGAGGCCAGACTGGCAGCAGAGCAGCTGGCAGCGGCAAGGGAGCTTGCAGAAAAGCTTGGGAAGTCTTCCATCACCGTTTCCATCAAGGCGGGAGAAGGCGGAAAGGCGTTTGGTTCCGTATCTTCAAAGGAGATCGCATCAGCCATCGCGAGCCAGCTGTCCTTAGATATCGACAAGAAGAAACTGGTTCTTCCGGAGCCGCTTAAGACATTTGGAGTACATGAGGTCCCGATCAAGCTGCACAAGGAAGTGACCGGGAAGCTTGCTGTTAAAGTAGTAGAGAGCTAGGAGGCTTAAGACATGGATGACGCCCTGATCAAGCGGGTACTTCCTCACAGTGTGGAGGCGGAGCAGTCGGTAATCGGCTCCATGCTGATGGACAGGGAAGCGATTATAGCGGCTTCCGAGATCATAACGGCCGATGATTTCTACCAGCACCAGTATGGAGTCATGTTTGAGGCCATGGTAGAGCTTTTCAATGAAAACAGGCCGGTAGACTTAATCACACTTCAGAACCGGTTAAAGGAAAAGGATGTCCCGCCCGAGGTAAGCAGTCTCGACTTCGTGCGGGACATCATCACGACGGTGCCAACATCGGCCAACGTAAAATCGTATGCGAACATTGTGCGTGAGAAAGCGGTTCTGCGGAGACTGATCAAGGTCAACGAAGACATTGCCAACACGTGTTACGCAGGAAAAGAGCCGCTGGAGACAATCCTGGCGACGACGGAGAAAACGGTATTCGACTTATTACAGAGCCGTAATTCCGGTGATTTCGTCCCCATCCGTCAGGTTGCGATGAACGTTCTCGAAAAAATTGAGGAAGCCTCCAAAAACCAGGGAACCGTAACGGGAATCCCGACAGGCTTCATCGATCTGGATTACAAGACATCGGGTCTGCAGCCCTCCGACTTCATCCTGATTGCGGCCCGTCCTTCCATGGGAAAAACGGCGTTCGTACTGAATCTGGTTGATCATATTGCAGTAAAAAAAGGTCTGCCGTGTATGGTATTCAGTCTGGAGATGTCAAAGGAGCAGCTGGTAAACCGTATGTTAGCGATGGAATCCAACGTAGATTCCCAGAAGCTTCGAACCGGAACGCTGTCCGATTCGGACTGGGATGCGGTAGTAGAAGGAATCGGTGTCATCGGCAATTCCAAACTGATCATAGATGATACGCCAGGTATTTCGATCATGGAGCTGCGTTCCAGATGCCGAAAGATGAAGCTGGAATATGGATTAAACGTTGTAATCATCGACTACTTACAGTTGATGAGCGGAAGCGGAAAAGGCGGCGGAGACAACCGTCAGCAGGAGATCTCAGAGATTTCGAGATCCTTAAAAGCGCTGGCGCGAGAATTAAGCGCGCCGGTAATCGCATTATCGCAGTTAAGCCGAGCGTGTGAGACGAGGCAGGATCACCGTCCGATGCTGTCCGACTTACGAGAGTCAGGAGCAATCGAGCAGGATGCGGATGTGGTTATGTTTCTTTATCGAGATGATTATTATAATAAAGATACAGATATGCCGAATATTGCGGAAGTTATCATTGCGAAGCAGAGAAATGGTCCGATTGGAACGGTTAATTTAGTATGGAGACCGGAGTTTACGAAATTCGCAAACATGGCCAAGCAATGAGCAGGATAGAAAATGAGGGATGGGCCGCGCGGAAAACAAGCTTGCACTTTAAGTTTGTTTTCCGCGCGGCCCATCCCTCATTTTCTATGGGGCGAACGCCCCCCAGGCATACGAATCAGGAAGGTTCTGCCAAGTCTGTATCTATACCAGCATAGTTGGAGAACCTTCCTGATTCGTATGCCTGGCTCCTGCGGACTCCCCTCCTCCAATCCCCCCATCCCATCCCCCGCCAATCCATATTCTCAGATAAAAACTATATCCCTTTCCCCTCCCTTTTCCTGGCCACCAGGTAATTATAAATCCGTTCTTCCCCTCCATGTCCCATGGGCATCTTGCCTGTCTCGCCGCCCTCCAGAATCTCCCAATCGTAATAGATGGTGAACAGTTCCCCGGAGTGCCATGGATAAGCCTTTTGAATACCATACTTATATGTTAAAAATGGTTTTTCAACCGGAACATTCATCACATGAATTCCACCTGGCTGTGTAAATTTCTTACACTCCTTCAGCAGCTGCAGCCTGCTGTCAGGAGGAAGCAAATGAAGCATATCATCGCAGAACACAATATCAAAATTGTGACGGGGAAGGTAATTCTCAATGGATGCGCAGATGAACTCTGCCCTTACGTGCCAATTCTCAGCCAGCAGCTGAGCTTTTTTTATGCCTGCCTCCGAGACATCGACACCGGTAGCCCGGTAACCGTTTCTGCCAAAGAAAAGTACATTCTGCCCCTCACGGCAGCCGATATCGAGAAGAGAGGGGGAACTCATGGGAGGATAGAAAGAAAGTACCTTCATGCTGAGCGTTGTCGGCTGTGTCCCCCAATAATATTCCGGAGACTGATAAAGTTCATCATAGGGAGAAGAAAAAACTGCGGGGTAATGTCCTATTAAGATATCACAGCTGACATTGAGAACAGCGGCCAGTTTAGGCAGCAGCAGAATGTCGGGCATAGAATTTCCGTTCTCCCATTTTGACACCGCCTGAAACGATACTCCCAGCATGTCTGCAAGTCTGGTTTGAGTCAAATTTCTCTCTTTTCTGTACTTTGCAATGTTTTTTCCTAATTCCATTCATAAACCTCTTCTTTCCGACCCGGCCGGGTTGTCTCTCTTTTCAATATAATCTATCTTCACGAATTATTCAACCCCCGGTTGAATCTGGCGGTATCTTCAACGAACCGATTATTGAACACCAGTGCCGGCAGGCGTAATATAAAAAGAAAAAAGGAGAAAAAAGATGAAACGAATCCCAATTATCTTTGATGTAGACACCGGTATTGACGATGCAACTACTCTGATGATGGCCTGTGTCAGTGATTCCCTGGAGATTCTGGGAGTGACGGCTACCCATGGAAACAATCACTTAGAGAACACTCTCAGGAATACACTGAACGTTCTTAAACTGTGCGGGCGGGAAGATATTCCGGTCGCGGCGGGAGCCCAGAGGCCCTTGCTTTGCAACAGGAAGTATGATGAGAAAAATGAATCCGGAGGAATGGTGGTACATGGGGCAAATGGTCTGGGGGGCTATAAATTCGATTTTGAAGATACAAAAACAGCGCTGAGAAAAGAAAAGGCATGGGATTTTGTCTATCAGACGATAAAAGAGTATGGGAAGCCCGTCGTATACTGCCTTTTGGGCCCTCTGACTGACGCTGCAATTCTGTTGACGAAATATCCGGATGCGTCCCGGTATATTAAATGCTTTGTTAATATGGGCGGTTATATCAGAGAGGGGACGTTAAGCCCTATGTCCAGTGTCAATATTTTTTATGATGCACAGGCCGCGGAAATTGTCATGGAGTCCGGTATTCCTTTTTATATGTGTCCGGGAGACTTAACCGGGGATGCGCTTATAACCGTTGAGGAGATGGAGCAAATGAAGCAGTTTCGCTCACCGGTAGGCAAGGCGGCCAGTCTTATGGTTGACGCCTATTACGAAACCTGTTCAAAGATTGGAGAAAATGTAGTAAATGGATTGACCGGCCAATCTATGCACGACAACTGCGCTCTGGCGTTTATCGAACATCCGGAATTATTTACTTATGGAAGATATTACTGCAGAGCAGAAAGCAAGAGTGATTTATGTGTGGCAATGACAGTGATAGACTACGAGGATACGCTGAAACTTCCGCTTGACCGTAAGAATCTGTTCTTTGTAGATTCGGTGGATCGGGAAGGCTTTTCGTCATTCTTTATGGAGTGCTTTCAAAAGTATGAACGAATGTATGAACAAAAGTATGAGCGTCAATAGATACATCGGGAAAAAGACAGGAGGCAGAAATGAATAAAGAACTCATATTGGTTGACATAAATATTACAGAAGAAACAGCAGGCATACTGTTTGCCCTGAACCGTCTGAATCATGTTGAGGTAAAAGGAATATCATTGTGTTTTGGAGAGACGTCACTGGAAAGTTCATACAGAAGCATATCCGGCCTCAATGAACTGCTGGGCTGGGAGGTGCCGGTCGCACTTGGTGCGGATCGTCCGTGGAGAAGAGATTATCAGCTGCCTGTGTCGGCAAGTGATATTTCCGAGCCGATCAATGGCCTGCAGGTTGATACCAGCAAAGTCTGTGCGGTATCCAGGCTGGATGCTGCAGACTTTTTATACGAAAAATTGAGAGAAGCCGGCGGAGAGGCCAAAGTCCTCTGTGCAGGCGCTCTGACAAATATGGCAATACTTCTTGAACGCTACCCGGAAGCAGGAAAATTAATAAAAGAGCTGATCTGGTGCGGAGGGACACAAAGACATGCCAGCCTGCAGATTGTAAAGGATGTGCAGACATATCTCGACCCGGAAGCGGCGCAGTATGTGTTGGAACAGGGATTAAATTTTACCATGTGTCCGGTTGATGCGGGAACTTTCTGCTATATGTCTTTGAGTGAGGTTGACAGCAGAAGATATGAGACAGAGCCGGTCATGCATCAATTCAACAGGCTGTTGAAAAAACGGTGGTGTGATGTGAACGCAGAAGCCCCCATGGGAGAGAGAAAAAGGCATCTCCCCATGCAGGAGATGGCGGCGGTGGCAGCGGCAGTACTTCCATGGCTTTGTGAGAAGAAAAAGCGATATGGAGAGGTGGATTTAAAGGGGAAGCTGACATTTGGCATGCTGGTTATTGATATTAACAACCGTTTGGAGCACACGGAGGAGGAGATGAATATCAGCCAGGTATGTCACATAGACAGAGAAAGGCTTATTCATCTGCTTTACATGGATTCAGGACAGGAGTGAACTGCATGAAAAATGGGGAGTACTTTGCACTGGATGAAAAGAGTGCGGCCGAATACGCATGTGCTAAAGGATTTTTTTGCAGTTATGGAGCAAACGTGCGCTGTAAGGAGATTGGGGACGGGAATATGAATTATATTTACCGGATCAGCGATGGTGAGAAAAGCGTTATCTTAAAACAGGCGGGATTGTCAACCCGCCTTTCATCGGAAAGAAGTATCAGCCGAAAAAGGAACCGAAGAGAGGCTGCAGCTCTGGAGGCCGAAAACGAGATATTGCCCGGCTGTGCTCCGAAGGTCTATCTCTATGATGAGACCATGGACTGTATGTTTATGGAAGATTTGAAGGACTATACTGTGTTGAGAAAGGCGCTGATTGAAGAAGACAGGATTTTCCCCGATTTTGCAGAACAGATCAGTTCGTTTTTGGCGGAAACCTGGGTTAGGACATCGGATGTCGGTAAGGATCATATTCAAAAAAAGTATCAGGTTAAGAGATTTACCAATCCGGAACTGTGTGAGATAAGCGAACGTCTTGTTTTTGATGAAGCTATGTTTAACCTTTCGGGAAAAAATTCAGTGGAACCGGAAAATGAGTTGTTTGTTAAAACCAATATTTACCAGAATGAGACACTGCATCAGGAAGCCGGAAAGCTGAAATACCGCTATATGACCGAGGCACAGGCACTGCTGCACGGTGATCTGCATACAGGATCCATCTTTGTAAATGAGCTGGGAATGAAAATATTTGACTCGGAATTTGCATTTTACGGCCCGATGGGATATGATATAGGAAATTTGATTGCACATTTGCTGCTTGCAAGGGAAAATGCCAGACAGAATCAAAAACCGGCTGGTGTAATATGGGCAGAGAATACAGTTTCAAAGATACCAGAGTTGTTTGTGGTGAAAGGAATGGATCATGAGCAGGTTCAGAAAGATGCATTTGAAAAGATTCTGAATAAATGGTATTATATGGGTATATTAGAGGATACAGCGGGATATGCAGGTCTGGAATTAATTCGTAGGGTTGTTGGCAGCGCTAAGGCAGAGGATATCGTCAGTCTGGGCCAGGGGAAAAGGGCAGAGGCAGAAAGACGGATTCTAGAGATGGGAATTGATCTGGTTCTGAACCGGAATAAATTTCGGGAACCCGGCGCATTTAAGAATATGTTTGTACGATCCGGTTCATAGTATCCAATCAGATAATGGGAAATGGGGAACAAGATGTTATCTATTGAACGCAGAGAGCGAATTAAGGAAATTTTACTCGAGAGAAAGAATGTAACGGTTGCCGAGATGGCAGACGCCTTTTCCGTGAGTACAGAGACGATCCGCCGCGACTTTGAAGTTTTGAGCAATGAAGGTTTTCTGATTAAAACGTACGGAGGAGCCTCCCTGGTTTTTAAGAAGAATATAACCGTTTCACAGAAGATAAAGTCGTCGATCATGCGGGAAGAAAAAAGACAGATGGCAATGTATGCAGCAGCGTTTATACAGCCGAATGATTGTATATTTTTAGACCATACAACTACTGTGTTTGAACTCTGTAATTTTATTTCCAACATCCCTTTGACGGTGATGACCAATTCTCTTCCGGCTATGGAGCTGTTGTCTCAGCATAACAATATAAAGTTATGTATACCGGGCGGAGACTTTGATGAAAAAAGCCAGGCGTTCTTTGGAATTGAGACGATCCAGTATTTAAAGAGATACTGTTTTGACAAGGCGTTTATATCCTGTACCAGCCTGGATACTGCTTATGGAATTTATGATTCAGGTGATATGATAGCTGAATTTCATAGAAGTATTTTAAACTGTGCGGATAAGAAATTTCTAATTGCAGACCACACAAAGTTCGACCGTTCGGCATTTGCCAGGATGGGTACCCTGGACAGCGTTGATGTGCTGGTTACGGATAAAGAGCTGACGAAGGATTGGAAGAATCATTTAAAAGAATGCAGTATACATTTGGTCGAATGCGGTAAATAGGATTATTTCACGAGGTGTTAAGAAGAATAGAAAACAAAAAAGGTGCTGTTTTATGGATCGTTCTCCATAAAACAGCACCTTTTTTGTTTTGGAGGATTGTATATTATGTTTAAGAATTGGAAAATAGATAAGGAAAAAAAGAGGTATTTGTGGAAAGAACGTGTTGAACTATCAATAAATGTGTTGAATAGATACAAAAAACAACTTACAATCACAAAAAAAATAGAAGAAACTAATAATTAATAGTTGCATAAATTGGAATTGTGTGGTATCTTGTTTATATAAAACATAAAACAACATAAAACCAAGAAAAGGGGGACATAATCACTTGGAAATAAGAAAAAAACTTCTTGAAGTAACAAAGCAGTCTTATCGTGAAGCCCTGTTTGCAGGGACCAGCGGAAATATCAGCTATTATGATCATGCGTCGGGTGAGATGTTTATCACACCAGGTTCGCTCCCATATGAAACTATGACGGAGGAGGATCTGGTACGAATGACTCTGGATGGAGAGGTGCTGGAAGGGGAAAGAAAACCCTCATCAGAATGGAGGCTGCATGCCGAGGTTTACAGGCAGAAGCCGGAGATATCATCTGTGATACATACACATTCACCGTATGCCACTTCGTTTGCCGTAAATAATCAGAGCATACCGGTGATCTTAATTGAGATGGTCCCATTTTTAGGCGGTGAGGTAGAAGTTGCGGACTTTGCCATACCTGGAACTGTAGAGGTTGGTGTGGAAGCGGTTAAGAAGCTGAATGGCAGAAATGCATGCCTGATGGCCAACCATGGAGTTCTGGCTGTGGGAGAGAATTTGGACCAGGCTCATATCAGGGCAGTCTACACGGAGGACGCGGCTAAGATATACAGCCTTGCCTTAAATAATGGAGAGGTACAGATTATTGATGAAAAATATGTGAATGTCATGAAAGGAAAATAAGGAGGATAGCATGAGAAGAGCAGATGAGCAGATGGGTTTTCTTCTGCGGTACGAAAATGTAGCGTGGTATGAAGATGGGAAGGTGAAAATTCTGGACAGGAGAATTTACCCCGTAAAGACGGAATATGTAATCTGCAGTAAACACGAGGAGGTTGCACAGGCGATTGCTGATATGGTGACACAGAGCGGCGGGCCATATACAGCGGCGGCCATGGGTATGGCACTGGCCGCATATGAGGCAGGGGAGAAATCGGGAGATGAGCTTGTGCAATATATGGACAAGGCAGCCTATAACCTATCCCATGCAAGGCCGACGACGGTGGCTAAAATGGTACAGATTGTAGATGGAGCCATGATGCTTGTAAGAAAGCACGCAAAAGACGGCGGCTGTGCAAAAGAACTTGTCGAACCCTTAAGAGAATATGCATTCTCTTATATTAACAACAATTATTTAAAGTATGAAAAGATCGGCAGCTATTTAGCAGATTTGATTCCGAAAAATGGAACCATTTTGACCCAGTGTTTTGCGGAGACAATCATCGGTACTCTGATCAAGGAATGCCACAAGCGTAATAATGACATCAAAATGATCTGCGCGGAGACGCGGCCATATTTTCAGGGGGCAAGGCTTACCGCCAGTGTAGCGTATGATATGGGGGTTGATGTATCGGTTATAACGGATAATATGCCGGGGTTTATCATGAAGGAAAAAAATGTGGATGTATTTACTTCTGCTGCCGACGTTATCACCATGGACGGATATGTGGTTAATAAGGTGGGAACATTCCAGATTGCGCTGGCCGCCAGTTATCATAACATCCCGTATTTCGTAACAGGAACACCGAATCTGCGCCATGAGACTATTGACACGGTGAAGATTGAATACAGAGATCCGGAACTTGTAATGGAGGCTATGGGAACAAAGGTCACAAAAGAAGGGGTGAAGGCATATTACCCTGCTTTTGATATTACACCGCCTAAACTTTGCAACGGTGTCGTTACGGATTTAGGAGTGTTCTCTCCCTATCAGCTGAAGGCCTACGCGGAGAAAGGAAAAACGCTATGATAAAGAGGGGATATTGCAGCAGCATTGATTTAGGGCCGGAGGTCGGTGCAAGGTATGCGATTCTGCCTGGAGATCCCGGTAGGGTGAAGGTAATCGCAGGCTATCTGGAAAATCCCAGACCGTTATCGGTACATAGAGAATATACGAGCTACGAAGGCTATCTGGAAGGCGAAAAAGTACTGGTTATTTCAACTGGAATGGGAGGCCCTTCGGCTGCGATCGCGGTCGAGGAGCTGGCCATGATTGGAGTTGATACGGTCATACGGTTAGGGACTTGCGGCGGGATGCAGCAGGAGGTTGGCAGCGGTGAGATTATACTCCCAACGGGTGCGATCAGACAGGAAGGCACAACGAAAGAATATGTATATGGAGAATTTCCGGCGGTCCCTGATTTTGATGTGACCTCTGCTTTGAGTGAGGCTGCAGCTGTGATTGGGGTAAAAGCCCACAAGGGAGTGGTGCAGAGTAAGGACTCCTATTATGGGCAGCATATGCCGGCTGAAATGCCTGTTGGAAGGGACTTAAAAGAACATTATGATGCATGGATTCGTGCAGGGGCGCTTGGATCAGAGATGGAATGTGCAGCCGTGTTCATAGTTTCCCAGATCAGAAGGATCCGTGCGGGTGCAGTTTTGCATGTAATCTGGAATAAAGAGAGGGAGCAGGCCGGACTCCCCTGTGAGACTGTACGGGATTTATCACCGGCCATAAGAACGGTAATAGAAGGAATACGAATCTTAATTAAAAAGGAGAAGCATGAATAATATCGAGATGAAATACAACTTTAATCTGGAATATTTTGAAAAAAGTGCAGATTACGTAAAGAGTAAGATTGATTTCAAACCACAGACCGCTTTGATTCTCGGTTCGGCATTAGGAAGCCTGGCTTCTGATATAAAAAACCCCGTTGAGATTCCTTATGAGGATATTCCGGACTTTCTAGTCAGCACGGTAAAATCTCACGCGGGAAAACTGATTCTGGGAGAATTATACGGCAGAAAGGTAGTCTGTATGTCCGGTCGTTTCCACTATTATGAAGGATATGATTATGAACAGCTGGTGGCTCCGGTTCGTCTTTTTAAGCTTTTGGGAGTTGAGAATATGATTCTGACGAATGCGGCTGGTGGAATCAATACGGGATACAAGCCGGGGGATCTGATGATTATCAGGGACCATATCAATCTGGCAGGCGCCTCTCCGCTGAGGGGACCGAATGATGACCGGATCGGGCCGAGGTTTTTTGATGTATGCAATGCCTATGATGAAGGTTTAAGAACTCTGGCAAAGAGTCTGGCAAAGGAGTGCAGTCTGAGGATTCAGGAAGGGGTCTACGCATATCAGACGGGACCTCACTTTGAGACACCGGCTGAAATTCGTTTCTTAAGAATGGCCGGCGCGGATGCGGCAGGGATGTCAACTGTCACAGAAGCACTTACTGCGGCACATTGTGGATTGAAGACACTGGCTATATCACTGATATCCAATATGGCAGCGGGTGTAAACAATAATCGGGTTGATGGGGAAGAGGTTGATTATGTGGCCGCTCAGTCAGCAAAGGAGTTCAAAAAATATCTGAGCAGCATTTTGGCGCATATGGAATCACAGGAGGATGAATGATGAAAAAGAGTATAACAAAAATGTTGGCAGTGGGGCTTTGCGCTGTTATGGTCGTGCTGACGGGCTGTGGTGCTTCTGAAACGACAGGCAATACAAATGCGGCAGAAAAAAAGGATTCGGCACAGAGTGAAGCGGCTCCGGAAAAGAATGGTGAAAAGAAAAAAGTCGCGTTGATCTGCGATGTGGCAGGTACACAGGTATTCGTATTAAACATGATTGAAGGTCTGAAAGCGAGCGCAGAGAAATATGGATTTGAAGCGGTTGTGGCTGAGTGTGCCGATGCGGCTGCATATGAAGACAACTGCAGAGCTATGGTGGAAGAGGGCGCCGATTTAATTATCGGAGGCAGCTGGCAGGCAGGCGATGCAATTACCAAGGTTGCAACTGAATTTCCGGATAAGGCGGACTATGCGCTTATTGATTCCCAGGTAGATGTAGAAAATGTAAAATGCATTTCCTATAGAGAACAGGAAGGTGCGTATTTAATCGGAAAGATTGCCGGCATGGTAACGGATGATACTGCCAGCCAATTCGGCGCAGTACATGTGAATCAGGGACCCGGCAGCTGGAAATGGAGATGGGGATATATGGAAGGTGTAAAATCCGAAAAACCGGATGCCAAATTTATCTTCAATTACGTCGGCAGCTATAATGATCCGGCGAAATCCAAAGAGTATGCAATCCAGCAGTATGAGCAGGGATGCCAGTTTATCAATTCCGCGGCGGCAGGAGGAGATAAAGGCGTGTTTGAGGCCGCAAAAGAAAAAGAATTCTATACTTCAGGTCAGGATGTGGATCTGACTTCCCCTGACAATCCATGGATTGTTACCAGCCAGATCAAGGATACTTATGCAACCATGCAGTATTTGCTTGATCAGTATTACTCAGATAAGTGGACGACAGAGGATGAGTCCTTAGGTGTTGCCGAGGGTGCGATCGGTGCTGTTTTCGTTACCCATGAGAGTGAAAATCCGAGAAATGAAAAACTGACTGACGAGGATGTGGCAACATTAAAAGAGACTGCTGAAAAAATTAAGAACAAAGAGATTGATCTATCAGTAGTTCCGGAAGAAGAGAGCTATAACCAATAGGCTTAGATGTCAGAGGAGATGCTGCGAAAGACAGAGATCCTGTGTTTTGCAGTATCTTCTTCCATAACAGGAGGACTTAATATGTTCCTGGAATTAAAAGATATAACAAAAACATATGGCAAGACGATTGCGAATAATCATATCAGCTTTGGGATGAATAAGGGTGAGATTCTGGCAGTCATAGGAGAAAACGGCGCCGGGAAGACCACGGTCATGAAGATCCTGTATGGACTGGGCCACGCTGATTCGGGAGAAATATTTCTGGATGGAAAGAAGGTAAGTATTCATTCCGTGCAGGATGCCATTGCCTGCGGCATTGGCATGGTGCAGCAGCATTTTATGCTGTTTGACAGCTATACGGTTGCGGAAAATATCGTGTATGGCAAAGAGCCGAAGAAAAACTTGTTTTTTGACAGAAAAAAAGCGAGTGAAATCGTTAAAAACCTAAGTGAGGAATATGGGCTTTCAATTAATCCGGATTTGAAAGTAGAGGAGTGCTCTGTGGGAATGCGGCAGAGGATTGAAATATTAAAGGTGCTGTATCAGGATGCGGACATTATTATTTTCGATGAACCCACAGCAGTTTTGGTTCCGCAGGAAATTGATGAGCTTTTGAAGACTCTGAAACATCTGGCAAGCCGTGGAAAAAGCATTATTATTATTACACATAAGCTGCAGGAAGTCATGGACGTGGCGGACCGGGCAGTTATTATGAGAAAAGGTAACTACATAGGGGAACGGAAAATCAGTGAAACGGATATAAAAGAGCTGTCCTATCTCATGGTTGGGAAAGGAATCCCGCAGCGTAAGATCGAGAAGCAGGAACCCGGGAAAACCGTTTTGGAGATAGAGGATGCATACTGTGAGAACGATGGCGTTACGGTCTTAAAGGGTCTGAGCCTGCATGTGAAGGAGGGCGAGATTGTAGGGCTGGCCGGCGTATCCGGCAATGGACAGACAGAGCTGATCCAGTGTCTTACCGGGCTTACTAATCTGACGAAAGGGAAGATTACGCTGGAGGGAAAAGAGATATCCAGCCTGGGTGTACGGGAGATCCGGGAGGCAGGCTGCGCTCATATTCCGGAAGACCGTTATGAATATGGCTGCGCTAAGAAAGCGTCTTTGGAAGAAACTGCAATCATGGGATTTGAGTATCAGAAGAAATTTTCACGTAAGGGAATACTGGACAAGAAACAAAATCAGGAATTTACGCTGCAGCTGCTGGAGAAGTATGGTGTAAAGTATGACAATATTCAGAATAAAGCCGGATCGCTGTCGGGAGGGAACATACAGAAACTGATTGTGGCCAGGGAGATTGAGCATCACTCAAAATTCTTAATTGCAGCAGAACCGACCAGAGGCGTCGACATAGGAGCCAGGGAATTTATTCATGACAGAATCGTGGAAAAAAGAAACAGGAAAGACGCGGTGCTGCTCGTTTCCTCGGAGCTGTCTGAAATACTGGCTTTATCTGACCGTGTTTACGTTATTTATGATGGAAAAATCAGAGGAGAGTTCAACCGGGAAGAAGTTTCCACGGAGGAAGTCGGATTTTTAATGATGGGAGGGCATAATGGATAAATTAAAAAACTATGGAAAACAGTTTGGAAAAGTTATGGCCCAGCCTGTTGCGGCTACACTTCTGGGTCTTCTGGTGGGAGCTGTATTCATATTGGTATCTCATGAAAATCCAATTGAAATCTATATGAATATGTTTGAAAAATCGTTTTTCAACCCCTATTATTTGACTCAGACATTAACCAGAGCTACACCAATTATTATTTGTGGAATTGCAACCGCAGCGGCATGGCGGGCAGGATACATTAATATCGGTGTGGAAGGGCAGATGATTACCGGAGCCTTTGCCGCGACAGTTACAGCGATATACGTGCCTCTTCCCGGCTTTTTGCTGCTGCCGCTTTCAATCCTCGCCGGAATCATTGCAGGAGGTCTTTACGCTACTCTTGTGGCTGTTCTGAATATGAAATTTCAAAGCTCTATCGTAATATGTACACTCATGTTAAACTATGTAGCCAATTACATCGCCTCCTATCTGGTGAGCTATCCGTTTAAGGATAAATCGGGAGATGGATTGTCGCTTGTAACAAAAACAATTCCTGAAAGCACCCATTTTCTGCAGTTTAGCTCCTCGAACACCCTGAATTTGGGAATAGTTGTCGCGGCGGTTATTACAATTCTGTTTTTTTATATGGAACGGAAGACTGTTTTTGGCTATGAGTCAAAGATGACCGGATTAAACCCTCATTTTGCAAAGTATGGCGGTGTATTCGAAAAGAAAGTCATGCTTAAGACGATGGCCTTAAGCGGAGCGATCGCTGCTGTGGCCGGGATGTGCGAGATATTCGGATATAAATACCGGTATACGGATGGGATGTTTACGAGCGCCAGTTACGCATGGACGGGCCTGATGGCCGCACTGATTGCAGACCTGCATCCGGTAGGAATCCTGGTATCCTCGATTTTTCTTTCCGGACTTCAGGTTGGGGGACAGGCGATCCAGCGATCCTCCAGTATTCCGCTGCAGATGGCGACTGTGATTCAAAGTACGATTACACTGTTTGTTTCGGCAAAGATAGGAATTAAATTTATTAAGAAACGGAAACTGAAAATGGATCATAGCGAAGGAGGGGGCGCTGCGGCATGAATTTAAATCTGTTGGCGGTTATCATTAATTCGACAATACGTTCCACAACTCCCGTACTGCTTGCTGCGTTAGGCTCTGCAATCTGCAGTCAGGTAGGAGTATTTAATATTGCTTTGGAAGGCCAGATTTTAATTGGCTCCTTCGTAGCTATTGTGGCTAATTATTATACAGGAAACGTGTACATGGCAGTGCTTTGTGGTGTGGCATCCGGAGCGGCGGTGGCCTCTCTTGTTTCCATTCTGCAGGTAAAGTATAAGGCGGCTGATATGGTAATTGGTACGTCGGTGAATCTCCTGGTCAGCGGCCTGACCAGCGTACTGCTGTATACGATCTTAGGGGTTAAGGGAAGCTTCTCAAGTCCCCAGTTAAAGGCACTGCCTAAATTAAACATACCTGTGATAAAGGATATTCCATTTCTTGGACGCGTGCTCGAGCAGCTGACCTTTATCGATTATCTGTCCTATATTCTGGCGATATTTATGTTTATCTATCTATACAGGACGGTGCAGGGGTTTCATGTACAGAGTATTGGGAAAAATGAGGAAGCGGCAGGAAGTCTGGGAATTAAAACTTTAAAGACTCAGATGATTGTGGTTCTGGTGTCGGGTGCCCTGTGTGGTCTCGGCGGAGCTGTGCTCAGTATGGGGCAGGTTACGCTCTTTTCGGAAAATATGAGCTCAGGAAGAGGATACATAGCCATGGCGTCGGCGAGTATGGGCCAGAATCAGCCGGTATTCATTATCGCCTCCAGCCTGTTTTTCGGGTTCTGTCAGGCAATCGGAGTATCGCTGCAGAATGTTATTCCTTCTCAGCTGACATTGACAATTCCTTATATTGCGACGGTGGCGGCATTGTCGATTTTTGGAAGTAAAAAAATCAGAAAAAAACAGAGGTAAGAAGATGGAAGAAAAAAAGAGAGATGTTTTACCGTGTATTGCAGTTTGCGAGGGAGATATCAACCCCAGAGTACTGACCTGCGGTGATCCGGCCAGAGCTAAGAAAATCTCTGAGAAGCTGGAAAATGTGAAATGCCTTGCAAAAAACAGAGAATACCATACGTACAGCGGTACCTATAAAGGCGTTCCCGTAACGGTAACTTCCCATGGCGTGGGAGAAGGAGGTGCTGTAATCGGATTTGAAAGCCTCTGCCGCGCGGGAGCAAAGGTCATAATACGCGTAGGTACCTGCGGTGGAATGCAGAAGGAAGTTACCGCAGGGAGTCTGGTAATCGTGAAGGCAGCCTGCCGTGAAGACGGCGTGACGGAGAAAATGCTTCCGCTTTCCTATCCGGCAGTTGCGGATATGGAGGTGGTGAGGGCATTGGAGGAAAGCTCCGGCAATTTGCAGTTACAGGCCCATAGCGGCATTGTCTTGACTCAGGCTTTGTTTTATCCTGGACTCCTGGAATCCAGGGTCAAATTATATCAGAAGGCTGGAGTGATCGCCATGGAAAATGAGGTGGCGGGACTTCTGGTGGTGGCCAGCCTTCATGGGATAAAAGCAGGCGCTATTCTTGCGGCGGACGCACCGGCCTTCGAGTTAGTCGGCGTAGAGGGATATCAGCCGGATGAGGAAATGGTAGCGCTGGCGGTTGAACATGAAATATTAATTGCCCTGGAGGCATTAATCCGGATCGACGCTGAGTGAGGGGGAAAGGTATGCTGATAAAGGATATTACGGTTCTAAACAGTAATATGGAGCCTCTGGAGCACAGGAATGTCGTTGTGAAAGACGGCCGGTTTGATTCTATTGGCGTGGATGTGGTGGAAAAAGACCCGGAAATGGTCATTGATGGAAAAAATAAACTGTTGATGCCAGGCTTCTACAACACGCACTGCCATGTGCCGATGACTCTGACGCGCGGACTGGGAGAAGGGCTCTCATTAAATGACTGGCTGACGAAAAAAATGTTTCCTTTTGAAGGAAACATGACAGAGGAAGACTGCTATTACGGGGCGCTCTTAGGTGCGATGGAATTAATGGCAGGCGGATGCGTATCAATTTCGGATATGTACTTCCATGTACAGGATATTGCCCGTGCCCTTTACGATGCAGGGATGAAGGCAAATATCTGCCATGGTCTTTCTTCCTCAGATCCCCATGAAAGACCGGAAAGCTTAAAAGGCTGGAGAAATACGGTATCCCTGCTGAATGAATACAGAGACAAAAAGGATGGACGGATACGGATAGATATGGGACTGCATGCAGAGTATACCTCCACAGATAACCTGGTACAGGCAGTGGCCGCTTTTGCAAAGGAACAGGGCCTTACAGTCCATACTCATATTTCGGAAACAAAGAAAGAACATGAGGAGTGTAAGCTTCGTCATGGAGGATTAACACCGGTCCAGTATTTTTATGAGCGCGGAATGTTTGAAAATCCCGTGTTGGCCGCTCACTGTGTCTGGCTCGAGGAGCGGGATAAGGAGATCATGAGGGAGAGAAAAGCGACAGTGTCCCATTGTATCTCTTCTAATCTAAAGCTGGGAAGCGGAGTCGCTCCGATCAGCAGCTACCTGAATGAGGGTATCCGGGTAGTAGTTGCAACCGATGGAGCGGCAAGCAATAACAATTTAAATGTGATGGAGGAGATTCATCTGGCATCGCTGGCGGCCAAAGGTGCCTTCCTGGATCCAACGCTGCTGCCGCCTCAGACCGTGCTTGAGATGGCAACGGTTAACGGAGCGGAGGCGCAGGGGAGAGAGGACTGTGGAGTGATAGAGACAGGAAAGAAAGCTGATTTTATCATTTTGGATCTGGACAAGCCCCATCTGATTCCGAAACATGACATTCTGGCTAATGTTGTTTATTCTGCACAGGCGTCTGATATATATATGACCGTCATAGACGGACGCGTGGTGTATAAGGAAGGCGAATTCCTGACGATAGACCGGGAGCGTGTCCAATATGAAGCAGACAGACGGGTGAAGCGGATCTGCAGTCAGATGCAGGGGATGTGACAGAGAAAAATGCTGAATTTATTAATAGCGGTGGGGGCCCTGATCGGCGCGGCCGACTGCGTATGCGGAAATAAATTAAAGCTTGGAGAAAAGTTTGAGGAAGGTTTTCTATGTATGGGGCCGACTGCACTCAGCATGGTGGGAATTATCTGTCTTGCTCCTCTGCTGGGAAAAAGCTGTGCAATAGTTGTGGCGCCTCTGTTCCGGTCCTTCGGAATCGACCCGGCTATGTTCGGATGTATTCTGGCTAATAATATGGGCGGTTATCCATTGGCCATGTCTATGGCTGATGACCAGGGCGTTGGACTCTATTCCGGCCTTATCGTGTCTTCTACTCTGGGGGCCACCCTGGTCTATACGATACCGGTGGCGCTGGGGTTAATCAATAAAGACCAGCAGGGAGATTTTGCAACTGGAATTATGATCGGACTGATCACAGTCCCGGCCGGGGCTGTGGCCGGCGGTCTGTCAATGGGCCTTGATGCAGTCCTGCTGATTCGAAATACAATACCGGTAGCGTTGATATCCGGATTGGTGATTGCCGGCTTCCTGATCCTTAAAGACCGCGTTATCCGCGGATTTATGCTTTTTGCCAGGATTCTCAGGATCATTACGATTCTCAGCCTGGGAGCGGCAGCATTTACGTATATTACCCACACCCCACTCATCAATGGATTGGAACCGATTGAAAATGCTATGGGTATTGTGGCCGATATGAGTATTGTGCAGCTTGGCAGTATCCCCCTGGCATATCTCTTTATTTATCTGTTGAGACGTCCTCTTGCGGCAGCTGGAAGACTTCTGCATATCAATGATGTGGCGGCAGCAGCGATTCCCATATCCTGTGTAAATGTGTTATCAGCCTTTATGCTGATAAAGGATATGGACAGACGGGGGGTCATAATATCGGCAGCGTGGTATACGAATGCGATCTGTATTATCACGGCGCATTATGCCTACACCCAGTCGATCGATCCGCGCATGATTGCCCCAATGATGGCGGCAAAGCTCACAGGAGGAATTCTTGCTGTCATACTGGCCTGTATAATGGCCGGAAACTATAAAAAAGTAAAGGAAGAGTGTTGAGAATGGGTGTATTCAAATATCAGTCACCGGAACGTGCGCTGTTTGGTTTTGGAAGCGTACAGGGGATTCAGGATGAAATCCGAAGCAGAAAGCTTACAAAGGCACTTCTGGTAACAGGCCGTGATCTGGCTGACACGGCTATCGTAAAAAATGTCATTCATGCGCTGGAAGCAGCAGATACAGGCTATGCGTTATTTACTGATTTTAAGCCAAACCCTACAACAAACAATGTAAATCAGGGCTCGGATGCATTTATACGAAATCAATGCGATTTTCTCATTTCCGTCGGCGGCGGTTCTGCTCACGACTGCGCTAAGGCAATTTCCGTGGCAGCGGCGGGCGGCGGAAAAATTGAGGACTATACAGGGGCAGATAAAAGCAGCAGAGCATACCCGCTGATTGCGGTTACGACAACGGCGGGAACGGGGAGCGAATGTACCAGCGACTATGTAGTAGTCGATGAAGCGCAGAACCGGAAATATGGAAATTCCGACCGGAATGTGCTTCCCGTTCTGGCTGTGGATGATTATGAACTGATGATGAATATGCCTGCGTCTCTCACCGCAGGAACCGGGATGGATGCATTGACCCATGCGGTGGAAGCCTACTGTTCCATAGATGGAGCTTTGATTACATCGGAACTGGCTGCGGCTGCGGTGCGTCTGATCTTTGAGCATCTGGAACCTGCGGTGATTTCTCCGGATCGTAAGTCCAGAGAGGGGATGGCGGTTGCACAGTTTTTAGCAGGGCTGGCATTTGGAAACGCTGGCTGCGGACTCATTCATTCCATGTCCCATCAGTTAAGCGCGGTTTATGACCTGCCGCACGGACTGTGTAATGCGATCCTGATGCCGGAAGGATCACGCGCCAACAGGAAGGCTCCGGAAGCTGAAGAACGCTATGCCGCGTTATGCGAAGCTGTTTTCCCCATAGAGAGCCGCGATATGACAACCGGGGAGAGGGCGGATTATTTGATTGAAAGAATCGAAAAACTGTCAGAGGCGGTAGGGACGAAGAGGAAATTGTCGGAGCTTGGTGTTAAAATGGAGGATCTCTCCCTGCTGGCAGATAAAACGCTTTTAGATGCCAGTCTGCGCCATAATATTTACAAACCGGACAAAGAGGAAATCGAGACGATTTTTCGCAGTCTGATGTAAGAGGACTTATGAAGGATAAAATGTTAGTACGTATTGTTCTGGTAATTTTGGGCTCTGCTGTTATGGGACTCAGTATCAATCTGCTGGTTGCTGCGGGCTTTGGACTTGACCCGCTCTCCTTATTTCAGGCTGGCTTATGTAATGTATTTCATATTTCACTGGGACAGGCCTCCCAGCTTCTAATGACTGGTATTATCATAATCCTGTTTTTTCTGGACAGAAAACGGATTGGAATTGGCTCCATTCTAAACAGTATTCTGGTGGGAGCGTTTGTTAACTTCTTTGCAGCCGGTTTCCCCGCTGGGGCCCATGTGCCCCTCTGGGGCAGGCTGCTCAGCGCAGCCGGCGGATTTTTATTTATGGGTATGGGAATCGGGATCTATATATCCGCCAGGCTGGGAGAAGCCGGAATTGATGCCATGATGATGTATTTTATGGACAAATACCGGTATTCACTCAGGAATACAAGAATAACACTGGATGTCCTGTTAGCAGCATTCGGCTTTATCTTAGGGGGCTGCCTGGGCTGGGCAACTCTCATATCCATGGCAGTCAACGGAGTTATCATACAGGCTACCGTTCAGATCATGAAGCAATTGATAAGAATTAATTATAAAGGTGTTGAATAAATTTTCGAAAACCATTCATAATCCCTCTCACCGCCGCATAAGATATAAATAGTAAGTTATGAAACTATACGAACCAAAGGAGAGGATATAGCTATGGCTGAGATACATTACTTAATATCGGACGCATCTAAAAAGGTGGATGTAGAGTCCCACGTACTTCGCTACTGGGAGGACGAGCTTGAGCTTGCGATTCCAAGAAATGAGATGGGACACCGGTATTACACCGAAGCACACATCCGTTTATTCCAGCAGATCAAGGAACTGAAGGAAAAAGGATACCAGTTAAAAGCCATCAAGACAGCGCTTGATAAAATCATGGAAGACGGAAAAGATCCGGTGATACCGGACGAGCTTCTGGAGGAATCGGTGACACGGGCATTAAAAGAGAGCGCGGTAGTCACAGACAGCGGAGACGGAGAGACGGGACTTGCTGAAGTACATAGCACAGCGCAGGTAATCATTGCTCAGGAGAAGATGGAGCAGTTCCAGGAAATCATGAATCACATCATTGGACGGGCCCTGGAGGTCAACAATGAACAGCTGAGCCAGGATGTCAGCAGTATCGTAAATGACAAGGTGGTAAAAGAGCTGGAATATTTGATGAGAGTGAAGGATGAGAAGGAAGAAGAGCGTTTCAAACAGCTGGACGAGCTTCTCCGTTCGTATCAGAAAGATAACAAAGGGCGTGCCGAGGCCGCGGCTTCAAAGATTCCGTTTTTCAACCGGAAAAAGAAGTTTGGGAGAAATGGAAAGAAGCTTTAACGCGGCAGTGTAGGATCCACAGATAAAACAAGTAAACAACAAGATGATAAAGCTTACGATAAGGAAGATACAGAGATGAAAAACAGAATAATGGTAATACATGTATGAAAGCGGCGTGACTCGAATGGTCAGGCCGCTTTTGCGCACACTATGCAAAGGGAGTTTGGCTGAAAAAAGAACAGTACTTCGGAAGTATGCCTGTTTTTGCACTTTATATAGTGCAAAAATACAATTTGAATACTTTTTTGTAAAGGACTATACTGTGACTTGTCAGGGAGGTGCAGGATATGACAACTGTATTAGATTGTATTGAAAGGATTCCAAAATGTCTGAAGGGAATCAGGGACAGTTATCCGGAACGCGCAAAAAATATTGCGGATTATCTGTCTGAGAGCGGGATCAAAAAGGTTCGCCGCCTCGTGTTTATCGCCAGCGGGTCCTCTTACAACAGTGCCCACACAGCGAAGCTGTTTATTAAAAATCAGTGCGGAATAGAGACGGATTTCAAGTATCCGAATTTATTTGTAAATTATGAAGCCGATACGGAACTGAGCCGGGAGGCAGGTGATACGGATTCGACGGTATATGTGGTAATTTCCCAGGGAGGGGAGACAAAGCTTGTTTACCAGGCCCTGGAGAAAATTAAAAATGCGGACAGTCCGTGTATGGCGATCACCGCGGATGCGGAAGCGTCCATCGCAAGGATGGCCGGTTTCCACCTGGATATGGGATGCGGACAGGAGGAATACATGTACCGCACCATCGGATTTTCCACCTCAGCCGCCGTCTGCTGGTTGTTGGGACTTGCCGCAGGCGTCTATAATGGAGAGGTGACGGCGGAAGCAGAAGCAGGATATTTAAAGGACTTTGATGCGATGATCCAGAATCTGCCGGCTGTGGAAGCGGCGACGGAAACGTGGTATCAGGCCAATAAATTCTCACTGTTAAGAAGAAACAAAATGATGCTGGCCGGAACCGGAGACCTGTATCCAATCGTCAACGAAGGGGATATTAAGGTTATGGAGATGGTTCCCATGATGACAAGAAGCTTCGAGCTGGAAGAGTTTATCCATGGCCCTCAGAACTCTTTTGATGACGCGACCCTCTTCCTTATCTTACATCACCGGGGAGAGGACGACGAGAAGGCGAAGGCAATCGCCCGCTTCATCAAGGAGCAGATCGGTTTCTGCGCCCTGGTAGGAGAGGAACCGCTGGAAGAACGGGACTTATCCATCAGCCCGGCCAGCCGCTGGTTCTTCGGTCTGGAGTACGTGACCGTGTTCCAGGTGCTTGCTTACCGGATGGCGGATGACCGCGGAAGAGACTTACACAGAGGCGTCAACGCGGTAGTCAGCCACTATATCACAAAAACTTTATAAGTCACTGCACTAAGCGGGAAAGACCTCACTAAGTGCTCATAATGCGCCACTGCACTAAGCTCGTGAAAGACCTCGCTAAGTGCTCATAACGAGGAGGAAAAGAAATGAAACGAATGCTCATCGCGGCTCACGCAAGATTTGCGGATGGCCTGGAAAGCGCGCTGTCCCTGATTATGGGGAAGCGGGAAGACATCACCTGTATTAACGCATTTGTCACGGAAACACCTCTGGAAAAACAGATAGATGACTATGCGGAATCTCTCGGAGAGGGAGATCAGGTTCTGGTAATCACAGATGCATTTTTTGGAAGCGTGAACCAGAAAATCATGGGAAAACGGCTGAAGAACAGCCTGATTGTCACTGGGGCGAATCTGCCGCTGGTGTTGGAACTTGTCACTCTGCTGGACGGGGACAGCCCCATTACGGCGGATCAGCTGAAGAATACAGTGGCGCTGGCCAGAGAACAGCTTATGGTTGTGGAGATGGAAGAAGCCGCTGATTCATCAGATGACTTTGATTTCTAAATAGAAGGGGGATATCGATATGATAGTAAAATTAAGAATTGATGACAGACTTCTGCACGGCCAGGTAGCCTACAGCTGGAAATCGGCGCTCAGCTATAACGCCATCGTAATCGCCAGCGACGCGGCCGCGGCAGACGAGTTTCGGAAGGGCGTTATCAAGATGTGCTGCCCGGAAGGTGTGAAGCTGGCCACCAGAAGCGTGGAGGAAGCGGCGAAGCTGATCAATAACCCGAAACTGAAGGACATGAAAGTATTTGTAATCTGCGGTAGTCCGGCCGATGCGGGCGGCCTTTTAAAGAAGCTGGAGGAGAAGCCAGTCGTCAACTTAGGCGGAATTCAGATGGCGGACGGTAAGAAACTGTTTTCCAAGGCCGTTTATGTGGATGAGGAGGACTTAAGGAATTTGGATGAGATAGCTTCTGCGGGATATACCATCGAGGTTCAGGAAGTACCGTCCACGGCAATGGCAAAGTATGCGGACTTACGTAAGAAATTTTAAAAAGGGGGAAATGAAATTATGCAGGCAGCAATTTTAGTTGGACTCGCAATGGCAGTATTGTGGTTCCTGGAAAAATTAGGCGGTACACCTATGGTGATCCGGCCGATCGTGGTCTCACCGGTGATCGGTGCACTGCTGGGAGACTTACAGACCGGTGTCATGGTCGGAGCCACTCTGGAACTGGTATTTATGGGTGCTATTCAGATCGGAGCCGCGGTTCCGCCGGATGTATTAGTCGGCGCGGGACTTGGAACGGCGTTTGCGATCCAGTCCGGACAGGGAGCCGATATCGCTCTGGCTCTGGCACTTCCTATCGCGATTCTGGCCCAGTCATTAAAGGTTATCGTGTTCATTATCCGAAGCTGGTTCATGGATCTCGCCATGAAGTTAGCGGAGGCGGGAGACATCAAAAAGCTGTACGCATTAAACATCGGCGGTCTTCTGCTTCAGTGTTTCATGTATTTCGTAGTAGGTTTTGTGGCTCTGCTCTTCGGTTCACCGGCGGTTGAGGCGTTTGTAAACAATATTCCGCAGGTAATCTTAAATGGTCTCTCCGTAGCGGGCGGACTCCTTCCGGCAGTCGGTTTCGCACTTCTCCTTCTTCCGATGATGGAGAAACGCAATGCTATTTACTTCGTATTTGGTTTCATTCTGATATCCTATTTGAATCTGCCGATTATGGCGGTGACCATCATGGGCGTCGTGCTGGCCTTTGTGATCTGCTATGAAAAGGGCGCGTCAGGAAATGGGACAGCAGCGGCTGCAGCCGTAAGTTCAGAGGAAGAGGAGGATTTGTTCGATGAGTAAGCAAAAAATGTCTGCCGAAGACAAAAAAATGGTAAATGGCCTGTTCTGGAATTCATTCCTGCTGGAGGCCTCTTATAACTACGAAAGGCAGCAGGCCCTGGGCTTCTCCGTGGGTATGTGGCCGGCGATCAAACGTTTCTATAAGACAAAAGAGGGACAGGCGGAAGCCTTAAAGCGCCACATGGCGATCTTTAATACCACACCTCATATGGTATCCGTAATCAGCGGCGTTACAGCAGCCATGGAGAAGGAAGCCAGTGAGAACAAGGACTTTGACAAGGATATCATCAATAACGTGAAGGTAGGACTCATGGGCCCGTTAGCCGGAATCGGCGATTCCTTCTTCTGGGGCACACTGAGAATCATCGCCGCAGGTATCGGTTTATCTCTGGCACAGCAGGGAAGCGTTCTGGGCGCGATTCTGTTCTTAATCATTTTCAACGTTCCGCATCTCCTGATCCGCTACTACGGCACAGTGCTGGGCTATCAGTTCGGCGCAGGCCTAATGAGCAACTCGAAGAGCGCAGGCATCTTAAAAATGATTTCCAAGGGCGCGTCAATCGTCGGCCTTATGGTAATCGGCGCCATGAGTGCCTCCATGGTTGCGATGAAAACCCCGCTCACCTTTACCATTGGAGAGACGGCGTTTGAGCTTCAGGGATACTTAGATCAGATTTTCCCATTGCTGCTTCCGTTACTTTACACCCTGGCGATGTTTGGCCTCTTGAAAAAAGGCTGCAAATCAACTACAATCTTATTGATTACAATCGCAGTAGGTGTGATAGGTTCTCTTCTTCACATCCTTTAATCCTGGCGAACCCGGAAAGGTCAGAAGCTCATGGTTGAGGCAAGAACCAGATATGTCATCATGATAAAAACGATGTTAGGCAGGAAAACGTATGTAACCTCGGCTGCTCTCGCAGAAGCAGCCGGGGTTTCTGTGCGCACGGTAAAGTACGACTTAAAGGAGCTTCAGAGCTTCTTAAAGGAGTACGGCGTGGAGATCGAATCGAAACGGTCCTACGGCTACCGCCTGCTGGTGGGAGACGGCTCCGACATGGATGGGCTGTCGAAGGCGCTCCGGGCCAATCTGCGGAAAAATAAGGGCGAAGTGTTCCGGTATAATTTTCAGAGAGTCATCTATATCATCAACAAGCTGCTGATCGGAAAGCCGTACTATAAGGCGGAGGAGCTGATGGACACGTTTTACATCAGCCGTTCGACCCTTACCCAGGACTTGAACCGCGCCCGCACCCTTCTTGCCAAGTTCCGTCTGGAGATCGACGTGAATCTGCGGCGGGGAATCGGTGTCGCCGGTGATGAGCTGGACAAGCGCCTCTGTATTGCGGAATATTTCTTCCGGTACGATGACAAGCTTCAGGTTATGGTTCAGCGGCGGGCGGATGGCGGAAAGTATGACTGGGATGCCCAGAGAGAGGCACTGGTCCGGATCGTTTGGGAGGCGTGCCGGGCCAATAAGATCAGGCTGTCACCGTTTCTGGCCGTGGATCTGGCCAGTCATATGTATGTCAGTGTGCTGCGCATGAGGGCCGGATGCGGCATCGGGGAGCTGTCCTGCGGTACCATGACGGTGAATTATGTGAGGGAGCGGTACGCGGCAGGGGAGGTCGCGGACCAGCTGGAAGAGCTCTATTCCATATCGATTTCTGAGAAAGAGCGGGAGTATTTTGCCCTCCATATCCTGAGTAAGAAAATGCCGGACAGCGGGCCTGTCGGCTCCGAGGAACACGCCACATTAAAGCAGTGCGTGGCGGAAATCCTGCGGGAGGTGAAGGACAATTTTGAACTGGATTTTACCGATGATCCTGTGTTCCTGGACTTTTTATATACCAGCATTGAGCCCATGGTATTAAGGCTCAGAACGCATCTGATCGTCAGAAATCCGCTTCTGTTTGAAAATCTGCGCCGCTATCTGTTTGCCACCAAGGTGGCTCATTCCGCCAGCGGAATCATAGAAAAGCTGTTTGGAGTGCAGATGGACAATAATGAGTTCGCGTATCTGGTGCCGGCGTTTAACATGATTATCAGCACCCATGAGAAGCGGAAGAAGTTTAAGATCGGCTTCTGCGGGGACTTAGGGCTCTCGGAGGCGCTGATCTATTATAACGAGCTTTCGGAAAGCCTTCCGAAGGACGGCTATGAGCTGATATGGATGGATAAATACCACAATAACGGCTATTTGAACCAGCTTCAGTATCTGATCTATGTGAGCGACTACCGGCTGCCGGGAGATCTGCCGTACTATGAGATACAGGACGGAGATTCCACCAGCGAGGTCTGCAGTGCGATCGCGGAATATAAGCTGGAGCAGGTACAGATCGAGCAGTATTTAAAGCCGGAATTCGGCATTTTCGGACTGGAGGGGCGGAATCGGGATGAGGTCATGGAAAACCTGTACCGCTGTCTGGCCGGGCGCGGCCTGATCGCCACGGAGCTGGACTGGAAGAATGCTTTCCGGGCCAACGAGGTGGGCAACGGGATCGCCCATATCCAGGATCTGGGAAGAATCTTAAAGAATGCGGGCTGTTACGTCTGCATCTTAAAAACGCCTATTCTGTGGGAACAGGATATTATCAAAGTGCTGGTGATGATCAAGACGAAGCGGGACGGAGACAAGAATTTATCGCTGCTCTGCCGTATTGTCTCCAACTGGGCCTCATCGCCGGAAAAAGTGGAACATTTTTTAAAGACACAGAGCTATGATGTGTTCTGCGGCGACATTACGGAAGAATGCCTGAAGCTCTGCTTCTAGACCGGATTCTTCGGTCGAGCAGATGAGCCGTCTGAACGGCTGCGATCAGACGGCTCTGCACTGGAAAGGAAGAATTGCCATGCTGAAAAACCAGGTATATAAAGGAATTATATTTACGGCAGCCTCTGCCGTCATATTCGGATTTACACCCATTTTGGCCCGGATCTCTTATGACGGCGGGGCCAACGGGATTACGATGACGTTCCTGCGCTGTCTGCTGTCCCTGCCGATCCTGTTCCTGATCTTAAAAATAAAGGGAATCCCGCTTAAAGTGGAACCTGCCTGGAGAATGCCAGTGGCTGTGTGCGGCGTCTTCGGGGCATTCGCAACGACGGTGACGCTCTATATGTCATACTCATACATACCGGTGGGAATGGCCACCACGCTTCATTTTATCTATCCCGTGCTGGTTACCGCGGGCTGTGTCCTCATCTTCCGGGAGGGGATCACGATAAAAAAGGTGCTGGCTCTGCTCTGCGGAGCGGCCGGCACCGTGTTGTTTCTGGAACATTTTTCTGCGGCCACGGGAAGCGGCACCGGAATCTTTCTGGCGCTGCTGTCAGGCCTGTTTTACAGCATTCATATGGTAGTTATGGACAAGTCGGGGATCAAGAACATGCACTATTTTAAGCTGTCGTTCTACTTATGCCTGTTCGGCGCCGCCTTATCGGGAATCTACGGAGGCGTGACCGGCCAGCTGGCGCTTCACTTAACCGGCCAGGCGTGGCTGTTTGCATTCCTGGTCTCCATCTGTGCCTCCGTGGGAGCGATCAGCTTATTCCAGCTGGGAATCCGGTATACTGGCGCCTCTACGGCGGCCATACTGTCCACACTGGAGCCGATCACCAGCGTGATCCTGGGAGTGCTGGTCCTCGGCGAACTGTTCACCGCGAGAAAGATCGCGGGCTGTCTGTGCATCCTGCTCAGCGTGGTGCTGATCGCCGCTGCGGGGAAGAAGCGCTAAGTTCCTGTAGTGCATTGCGGTTAATTACGCAATGCAGTACCAGCCGCCGCCTTGACAAACTCGGAAAAGAGTCTGGCGGCGGCTTCATTTTTCTCCCATAGATACTCCGGATGCCACTGGACGCCGATGAAGAACGGGTAATCCGGCATCTCCACCGCTTCCACCAGCTGGTCGGAGGAACGGGCCGAGGCGACGAGGCTGGGAGCCACATCCCTGACTGCCTGGTGATGCATGCTGTTGACGGACAGTGTCTCCGCTTCCGCGATCTTGGCCAGACGGCTGTCGGGCTGCAAGGTCACGGTGTGGGAGGGGAGCGCGTAGGCGAAGGGCTGGGTGTGGGCCAGCGGGAAATCACTCTTTACCTGGCTGGGAATATCCTGCCAGATGGTGCCGCCCAGGCCGATGTTTAAAAGCTGTATCCCGCGGCAGATGCCGAGAACAGGCTTGCCGGTCTCCATCACCAGGGGGAGGAGAGCCAGTTCCATCTGATCCCTCTCGGCGGAAACGCTGCCGCAGCGGTCTAAAGTTTCTTCTCCGAACAGGAAGGGGTGGACGTCGGGGCCTCCGGTGAAGAGAAAGCCGTCCAGCGTGTCCACAAGCTGCCTTAAGTCGTCCTCAGACGAAGTCAGCGGGAGCACGACAGGAATGGCGCCCGCGGCCGTCAGAGCCTTTATGTAGGTGGGGCGCATCTGTATGTCGTTGTTGTCCGTGTTGTGGGAGGGCGTAAGACCAATCAATGGTTTTTTCATGAATCATACCTCGTTTCATTCATTGCATTTTTAATCTTCCTTACATTATATGTGATTTTATTTCCGGTTGCAATGGAAAACTGGTGCCGCCGCTCCTGCTCAGTAACTGTTCAATGAAACGTATCTACCGTATAATCACGGTAATGGAATCCCAGCCACCGTCCGGGCATGTCTCCGGGGAAACGGGGGGCGGGAATGGAAATAAAAGTATCGGAATTGTCTGTGCCGCTTCCCGGTTTTAACACCTGGGGAGCGGTTTTCTTTACGTGGCTAATTAATAAGTTCCACAACCGCTCTCTGACTTCCCTGTATTTTGGATCGTCCGCCAGATTATGGCGTTCCATGGGATCCTTTTCTAAATCAAACAGCAGCATACTGCTGCCAATTCTCGTATAGATCAGCTTTTTCCGGTCTTCCATCACACAGAAATTCGTATGAAGGCTGTCTCCATAGAATCTCTTTTCTTTCTGTCCCTTTCCACTGAGAAATGGCAGCAGGTTTTCTCCGCTTCCATCCTCCGGAGGGGTGAGTCCGGCCATAGCCAGTATGGTGGGAAATACGTCGGCCAGCGTGATGACGCCATCCACCTGGTTGTTGTGGGGGATGGCGCGCCCGGCTGGAGGAACAAGGATGAACGGCACATGGGCGGAGCCCTCAAAAAAGAGGTTCTTCTGGGACATGTAATGGTCACCCAGCATCTCTCCGTGGTCGGAGGTAAAGAGAATCCAGGTATTTTCAAAGAGACCGTGTTCTCTCAGCGCACCGAACAGCCGGCCGAGCTGGTAATCCACCTGGGTGATGCAGGCATAGTATGCCCTGCGGCTGGCTGCAATCTGTTCGGGACCGAAGAGATGCATATCTGTATTTTCGTAGGAACCGGCCAGAAAGCCCTGGGGGGTGTCTTCGAGGGAGTGGGACCAGTCTCCGTATACCGGTTCTGGCATGGAAATCTGCTGGTACAGTTCCCAGAAATCACGGCAGGGATCGAACGGTGGATGCGGCTTTGTGAAGCTGGTCCACAGAAAGAACGGGCGCAGGGGATCTCTGGTCTCGATAAAATCAATGGCTTCATCCCCGATCCAGGTGGTCATGCTGTCCCTGACCTCCACCGTGGAAATCACAGGCTCCATGAGGCATTCACCGATGCCGTGGACCTTGGGCCTTACCCGGTCGCCCCTTTTGTCACAGGCGCGCATGTAGTCCAGCGGCAGGGTCATATGCTCGAAGCCGTAGCAGGCCCTGGCCGGCTCAAAATGCATCTTTCCTTTTGCACATGTCTGATAACCGGCGTCCGTAAGCATGGCGGGAAGTGTCAGCCGCTTTGCTGTCCGCGCTTCCATAAATGCTCTGTGGTCCGCGTTGGATACAACGCCGCTTTCGTATCCCTCGATTCCCGTCATGATGGTGGTCCTGGAGGGGACACAGATCGGGCATGAGGCGTAACAGCCGGTAAAGCTGGTCCCCATGGCTGCCATATAATTTAAGTGCGGTGTGAAGATACTCTGGTTTCCCCAGGCGTTGATGGTATCGAAACGCTGCTGGTCCGTGGTGATCAGCAGAATATTGTCTTTCGTTTTTTGCTGCATTTCTTGCTGTACATTCATAATGGGTTCTTCCTCTCTCTTTGGGTACCGCGTCGGTTTCATTTCTGAGTTCAGTATAAAAAATACGGAGAAGGTTGTCTATCTCATAAACGTTAGATATACCTGCAAAAAAGTGAGATAAAAAACTGTGACAGAGAGGAAATAGAAGGAAAGTGATTGTGCATAATGCACAAAAATAAAACAATAAAATTTCGGATATACCTAACATTTACAGGATACTATATAAGAAATCATAGATAGAAAAGTAAAAATGCATAGATTATAATATTTTTTAGATATGAAAAAGAACAATGAAAAAGAAAAAGGAGGCATATTTTATGGCAGATTTGAAAAAGAAGCCGGGGAAAAAGCGGAAGTGGAACAGGGATGACACGGAATTGACCATACTGGCATTTCCAACCGCGGTCTGGTACCTGCTCTTCTCGTTTTTGCCCATGTTTGGTATTATTATTGCGTTTAAAAAGTATACCATCAACGGGGGATTTCTACACAGCATTCTTACCAGCGCGTGGTGCGGACTGGACAACTTCAAGTTCCTGTTTTCGTCCGGCGATATCTGGATGATACTCAGAAACACCATTCTCTATAATATCACCTTCATTATCTTAAACATTGTGGTTCCTGTAACCATGGCGCTTTTAATCGGGCAGATTCACAACCAGCGCATGGCGAAGGTATTTCAGACGGCCATGTTTCTGCCGTATTTCTTGTCATGGGTAGTGGTAACCGCTCTGGTGTGGGCCTTCTTAAGCTTTGACAAAGGGATGTTAAACAATCTGATGGAAGGCCTCGGCCAGGATCCCAAACAATGGTACATGGTTCCCAAGCTGTGGCCGGGCTTTTTAATATTTATGTATCTCTGGAAAAATCTGGGCTACAGCATGGTCGTGTATCTGGCTACCATTACCGGAATCGACAAGACGTATTACGAGGCCGCCTGCATTGACGGGGCCAGCGTATGGCAGCAGATGAAGTGGGTGACGCTTCCGCTCATGCGCACTGTCATTATCATGATGTTCATCATGGCGGTGGGCCGTATCTTTTATTCGGATTTCGGCCTGTTCTATCAGGTACCCAGAGACTCCAATTCCCTGTACAATGTAACGTATACACTGGACGTCTTTGTATACAAACAGCTCATGTCATCGACCACGGGAATGGCCTCGGCGGCCGCATTCGTCCAGTCCGTTGCCGGATGCATCACCATTCTTCTGGCCAATGCCGTAGTGCGCAAGGTTGACCGGGAGAGTGCCATGATTTAAAACGTGTCTGAAAAGCTACTATCACTCATTCATTAGACAGGAGGAAGAATATGTCCAAAAAAAATAAGGAAGCGGCAGACGTGCAGAGCTTCAACAGGATATCCGCGAGGGCTAATATTCTGTTAAATATCATGTTTTTGATTCTGGCCCTGATTTGTGTAATACCGGCGGTGCTGGTGGTCTCGATCTCCTTCTCCGCGGAGCAGTCCATCACCGATTACGGCTACCGGCTGATTCCTAAGATTATTTCTCTGGATGGCTATGGCTATCTGCTGAAGCAGGGGGCCCTGATCATCAGGGCGTTGGGAGTATCCCTGTTTGTTACTATCGTGGGAACCGCCCTGGGAACGCTTCTCACCACCTTGATGGGATACGTGTTATCCAGGCCGGACTACAAGCTGAACGGATTTCTCACCATGCTGGTCTTCATCCCCATGGTATTTAACGGAGGTCTGGTCTCTACATATTTTATCGTCTCCCAGTTCCTGCATTTAAAGAATACTCTGTGGGCGCTGATTCTGCCTCTGTCGGTATCTTCCTTTAACGTCGTCATATGCAGGACGTTCTTTAAGACAACCATACCGGAGGAACTGATCGAATCGGCCAAGATGGATGGGGCCACCCAGTTTAAGATTTTCTTTCAGATCGTGCTTCCCATCTCCCTGCCGGTTATCGCTACCATTGGGCTGTTCCTGTGCTTTGCCTACTGGAATGACTGGTATCAGTCCATGCTGTACATCGACAACCAGCGTCTCTACTCCCTGCAGGCGCTTTTAAATGCCATCATGACCAATATCAACATGCTGGCGCAGAACGCCGCAACCATGGGCGCGAGTATGGCGGATATGGTGGCAAATATGCCAAAGGAAGCGGCCCGTATGGCGATTGTGGTCATTATTGTACTGCCAATCGCATGTGCATACCCGTTTTTCCAGAAATACTTTATCTCCGGACTGACGGTCGGAGCCGTCAAAGGGTGAGTGCGCCCGTATTTTAATAACTGCTTATCAGGCGGGTTTCCCGTTGATAATAGAATAATCAGGAAAGAAGAGGATTGTTTATGAAGAAAACAGATGTATGGAAAAAAGCGGCTGCGGCCGGCTTGGCCGCTCTGCTGGCCGTCGGCACCATAACCGGATGCACGGCTAAGACAGATACGAAAGAGACGGGGACTCCCGCGGGAGACACGGCGGAAAAAGATGGTGCGTCTGCGAAGGATACGGCTGCGGCCGATCCAGCCGGAGGAGACATTCCGACTCTGGTATACTGGACCGTGGGAGGAACCACGCCCAGTGATTTTGATCAGGATATTGCAGCGATTAACGAGTATCTGGAGGAGAAGATCCATGTAAAGCTGGATTTGAAGGTGGCCGGATGGGGCGATTACGAGAAGAAGATGAACACCATCATCAATTCGGGCGAGTATTTTGACATGATGTTCGTAAACAATACGAATTACAGCCGTTTTGTGAAAATGGGTGCCTTCGAAGATATATCCGACAAGCTCCAGTCGGTGGCGCCGGAGCTTTATGAAATGATTCCGGAGCAGCTCTGGAAGGGCGTGACCATCGGAGGAAAGGTTTATTCCGTCCCCACCTATAAGGATTCCTCCATGGCACAGTTCTGGTATTTTGACGATCAGTACGTGCAGAAGTACAACATTGATCTGGATCAGATCAAGACGATGCAGGACTTAGATAAGCCGTTCCGCGATATGAAGGAGGGAGAGGGCAAGGGCTTCTATCCGCTTCAGATGTCCCAGGGAAGCCCGTTTAATGGATTCTTTAACGAATATGACGGCCTGACCTCCGGCCTGCAGCCTCTCGGCGTAAAGGTAGATGACCAGACAAGAACCGTGATCTGTACTCTGGACCAGCCGGATATCATGGAGAATTTAAAGCTGCTTCATCAATGGTATATGGATGGCATCATCAATCCGGATGCGAATGTTCTGACCGAGCCGCAGAAGAAGCTTCCATTTTCTTCCGCACAGGGCTGGCCCAGCGCGGTTGCCACATGGCAGGTATTAAACGGTGTGGAGAAGTATGATGCATTTAAGGTATTCGGCCCGCTCTATTCTACCGATACCATTCAGGGCTCCATGAACGCCGTTTCCATTAACTCCAAATATAAGGATGAGTGCTTAAAATTCCTGCAGCTCGTGAATACCGACTCCAAATTACGCGATATGCTGGCATACGGTGTGCCGGATAAGACCTTCAAATATGTGGGGGACGGCGTGATTGAGAAGCAGACGGATACCTGGCCGCTGGCCGCCTATACGCAGGGAACCTTCTTCAACATGTCCATTACGGAGGATGCGGACCCGGATCAGTGGGATCAGGTAAAGAAACAGAACGAGGAAGCGGTTTCCTCTTCCTGCTTAGGTTTCTCCCTCGATCTGACCAATATTCAGAATGAGATGTCCAACTGCCTGACCGTATGGCAGAAGTACAAATACGACTTATTAACAGGCGCTTCCGACCCGGAGACAGCGGTTCCGGCCGTAATCCAGGAATTAAAGGCCGCAGGGTTTGATACGGTCATCCAGGAGGCACAGAAGCAGATCAACGAGTTTTACAACTGATAAGCAAATGCAGAACAAAATATAGAATAAAATATAAACTAAATATAGAGCAAAATATAGAACAGACCGGATGCGGCTAATGGCATCTGCTTGTGAATCGAAGAAAACGACTGTATAATTAATAATCGGCAGAAAAGACAACGAACGGACAGAGGGAAAAGCTTATGAAAAAGACATCAGGTTCATTCTTGAAAATCAGTGTATACAGAAGGCGTTTTACAGGCACGGTCTGTTCTATTATTTTTATATCCCTGTTTTGCCTGATTTTTGCGCTCTGCTTTTTTACAACCATATGGGCGGATAACCGGTGGCAGGAGGTACAATCCAGTTTTATGACCCTGGAGCAGCAGAAAAGAGACAGGTCGGAACAGTTAGAAAATTATGTGAACGGCATTTATGCAAAGCCGAGTCTGATGGAGGATACGAAGACTCTGTTTGAGAGCACCAGCGAGCAGGATTATACGAGACTCAGGGAGGAGAACAGCGCGCGTTCCAATACGCAGATCGCCTGGCTGCCCGGTGACATGCGGAAGCTGTTTGTCAACAGCCAGCTGAAGGTAAACGCGGTTACGGTCCGGTCGCCGGAGGGATTAAAAATCATATGGCTGGATAATCTCTCCGGGAATATGAGGGTAACGTATGGATTGAGAGGGGAATGGCAGCTGATCGACAGGATGGACAGGGATACGGTGCTGGAATCCTTTGAAGTGAGGAGTCCGGATTCCGTCATGAAGAGTCTCGGAACACTGACATTTTACGGCTCATCGAAGGATATTTACAAGGGAAGCAGCCAGGCGTATGACTGGGCCCTGATCAAGGGGAAAATGATATCCTATGAAAATGTAAAGGGAGAACGGGAGCGGGAGTGGATTCTGACGGCTTCCGAAAAGAAGGCGTTTCAGGGCTGGTTTCTATGGAAAGGAAGGCTTCCGGTTTTCTATTTTGAATTCGTCAACTCATCCGGGGACAGTGAGTACATATCGGCAGTGGACATCATCTCTCTCTGGCGGGCGAACGGGGCGGGGGCCGCGACGCTGGCCGTGACCGTCCTTGTGCTGGCAGCCGGGGCTGTCATGGTTGCCTTTTTCAATCTGCAGGGCGAGGCCCGGTTTCTCTCCCATATCATGGATATGCTCAAAACCATGGAACACGGTTCTTTTGTAGAGGTGGGAACCATGGTCATGAAGCGGGGCGGCCACTACAATGAATACACGCTGATTGCCGACGCATTATCGGAGGTGAGCGTCAAACTGGACGGATATATCCGCAAGGAGTATTTGCTGAAGCTGAAGCAGCAGGAGACGGCGATGAGGGCGCTGCGCCATCAGATTAATCCGCATTTCCTATATAATACACTGGAAAGCATAAGGGCCAGAGCGCTGGTACTAAAGGACAGGGAGACGGCGGAGGCCATCGAGGGGCTGGGAAGGCTCTACCGGACTCTGATCCGCTGTCCGGAGGTGATTCCTCTGCAAAAGGAAGTGGAGGTCCTGGAGATGTATTTAAAGCTCATGTCCCTCCGATTCGCGGATACCTTTGTATACCGGGTGGATATTGAGGAGGAGGCAAAGGATGTGGATACCATCGCCTTCTGGCTTCAGCCACTGGCGGAAAATTTCTTCAACCACGGTATGGACCAGGAGAGTGAATTTAATCTGTTGATGCTGGAGGCGGTTAAGAAAGAGGAGGGAATCCTGGTTACCATGTCGGATAACGGCCGGGGGATTATGAAAGACCGCCTTTTGGAGATCAGGAAGAATATGGTGGAAGGCGGGGATGACCCCGGGGCCGATATCGGACTGCGCAACGTCTATATGAGGCTCAGCTATTTCTATGGGGAAGCGTTCTCGATGAATATTGAAAATCAGGCGGCAGGCGGATTGAAAATCGATATTTTCCTTCCGGCGCTGCCGGGAAAGGAGTAGGCCGCATGTATACGGTTCTGATTGTAGATGATGAGCCCAATGTCCTGGAGGGCGTAAAGCGCCTTCTGGACTGGGAGAAATTAGGCGTGGGGCGGATCTGGACTGCAAAAACATCTCTGGAGGTCATGTCACACATCATAGACTGGAATCCGGATATTTGTCTGGTAGATGTCAGAATCGGCAATGACATGGGATATGAGCTGATCGAGTGCTTAAGCGGCCTTGGCATTCATTCGAATTACATCATGATGAGCGGATACGATGACTTTCACTATGTGAGGGAGGCCCTCCGCTGCGGAGCGCTGGACTACTTACTGAAGCCGGTGGGAGCGGAGGAGCTGGAAGCGTGTATCCGCAAGGTCATCATGGAACAGCTTCACGGCACGCTGCCGGAAGCGGAGCAGAAGAACGGTGATCCCATCCTGAAGATAGAATATGAGGCCATGTCGCCTCTGATCCATAAGATTGTCCTGATGGTGGCGGCCGAGTACGGGGGCCATATCTCGCTGAAGATCATAGCTGATAAGTTTCGCATGAATTCCACGTATCTGGGACAGATATTCATCAAGGAAACGGGAATGAAGTTTTCGGAATACCTGATGTGCTATCGGCTCTGTATGGCCAGGGAGCAGATCGTGAACAGTGATGAGAAGATCGCGGTGATCGCGGCCTCTGTGGGCTACACGAATATGAATTATTTTTACCAGCAATTCAACCAATATTACCATACCACCCCGTCCGAGATGAGAATACGGGGCTCAGAAAGGAATTGACATATGATTTTTGCAAGGGAGAGGGCGCAGGTAATCGCCAATAAGCTAAAAAAATTAATGGTTGTCCGGAAATTCCAGCTGGATGACTGGAAGGTGAAGGAGGGCTTCTTTTTACGGCCGGAGGAGGCCGATCGGGCGGAGGAAGACTGGGAAACGTTTGACAGCCGCCTGATGCACTGGTACGGGCCGGACCGCCATTACTGGTTCCGAACCGTATTTACGGTACCGGAAGAGTATGACGGGAAGGGCTTATGGCTTCGCATCCGTACCCAGATTGAGGAGTGGGATGACGCCAAGAATCCGCAGTTTCTCGTGTTTCTGAACGGAGAGGCGGTACAGGGCGCCGATATGAACCACAGGGAGGTCCTGCTTTCTGAGGCGGCAACGGCGGGAGAGACGGTGACGGTTGATTTGCAGGCGTATTCAGGCACCCTTCATCCGGAATTTCGTCTGATGGCAGATGTGGAGGAAGTGTCAGAACCGGTTAAGGATCTTTATTATGATATCCAGGTGCCGTTATGGGCCATGGACCGGATGGATCAGGAGGGAAAGACGGCCATTGATATCCTGACTGTGTTAAATGACACGATCAGCCTTCTGGACTTACGGGACGTCTTCTCCGACGATTTCTACCGCTCGGTGGAGGCGGCGCGGGCCTATATCGCAAAGGCGCTGTATGAGGACCTGGCGGGCGACGATACGGTGATTGCCACCTGCATCGGGCATACCCACATCGACGTGGCGTGGTGGTGGACGGTTGCCCAGTCCCGGGAGAAGGCGGCCCGCAGCTTCGCCACGGTATTGGAGCTGATGGACGAATATCCCGAATACCGGTTCATGTCGAGCCAGCCGGTCCTCTATACGTTTGTGAAGGAACGGTACCCGGAGCTTTATGAGGAGATTAAGAGAAGGGCAGCAGAAGGCCGCTGGGAGCCGGAGGGCGGCATGTGGCTGGAGGCCGACTGCAACTTAACCAGCGGAGAGAGTCTGGTGCGCCAGTTTTTATACGGCAAACGGTTCTTTCAAGAGGAATTCGGCGTGGACAGCCGGGTGCTGTGGCTTCCGGACGTATTCGGTTATTCCGGCGCCCTGCCCCAGATCATGAAGAAATGCGGGATCGACTATTTTATGACGACGAAGCTCTCCTGGAACCAGTTTAACAAGGTGCCGGACGACACGCTTCTGTGGGAAGGAATCGACGGAACAAAGGTTTTGACCCATCTCATCTCGACATTGGGAGTAGGGCAGAGCGTGGATCGCTTTTTTACCACCTATAACGGCATCCTGCATCCGGACGCGATCATGGGCGGCTGGCAGCGCTATCAGAATAAAGAGATGAACCATGATATTCTGGTGGCCTTCGGCTACGGCGACGGAGGCGGCGGCCCAACCAGGGAGATGCTGGAGACGGGCAGGAGGATGGAAAAGGGAATCCGCGGCATACCGAAGGTGCGCCAGGAGAGTTCCCTCACTTACTTTACAGAGCTTTCCAAGCGGGTGAAGGACAGCAGGCGGCTCCACACGTGGACCGGAGAATTTTATTTTGAGTACCACAGGGGAACGTATACGTCCATGGCCAGGAATAAGCGGTCAAACAGAAAGAGCGAGCTGCTTCTCATGGACTTAGAGCTGCTGGCCGTGCTGGCAGAGAAAAGGGGAGCGGCCTATCCGGCGGAGGACTTGGAGCGGCTGTGGAAAATGGTGCTGCTAAACCAGTTCCACGATATTCTCCCGGGATCATCAATTAAGGAAGTCTATGAGGTGACGAAGCGTGAGTATGAGCAGGTTGCGGAGGAAGGCGGCCGTCTGCTCAAAGAGCGGAAGGAAGCCGTGGCGGGTGCCGGAGACGGCGTGACCGTATTCAATACGCTGGGATTTACACGCAGGAGCCTGACGGTTCTTCCGGATGGGGTGACATCCTTGACAGATAAAGGGGAGGCGCTTCCCAGCCAGGAGATCGGCGGACTGCGGTATTCTCTGACGGGGGAGATTCCCTCCAAGGGATACTCCGTGTATGGCGCGGTGCGGGAAGCGGACGGCGGTACGGCTGACGAGGCGGCCGGGGGCGTCGTAGAAAACAGCGCTGCAGAGAGCGGCGGAGATACGCCGTTTTCCGTCTTAAAAACCGCGGATGGCTTCGTGATTACTACGCCGTTTGCAAAAGTGGATATGGCGGCGGATGGAAGCTTTACGAGCCTTCTTGACCTTTCGGAGAACCGTCAGGTATGGAAGGCGGGCGAGGCGGGGAACCGTCTGAGGATCTACGAGGATAAGCCGATTTATTATGATAACTGGGATATCGATGTGTTCTATACGGAGAAATACTGGGATTTGGATGAGCCGGCGTCGATTGCGGTTACGTCAGTGGGGCCGCTGTGTCTGCAGATCACAGTGAACCGTAGCTTCATGCATTCCCGCATGACACAGGATATCCGATTCTATGCCCACAGCCCCAGAATTGATTTTAACACCTGGGTGGACTGGAAGGAGCACCAGTACCTGTTAAAGGCAGGCTTTCCGGTGGATGTCCATACGGACGAGGCGGCGTTTGACATCCAGTTCGGCAACGTGGTGCGAAAGACCCATACCAATACGAGCTGGGACAGAGCCCGTTTTGAGAGCTGCGGCCATAAGTGGATGGACGTATCGGAGAGCGGATATGGGGTCAGTCTGTTAAATGACTGCAAGTACGGCCATTCTGTCCGTGAGGGCTGTATAGAGCTGACGCTGATCAAATCGGGCATCGAACCGAATCCTGACACGGACAACGAGAAGCACGTATTTACGTATTCGCTGTATCCTCATCAGGGAACGTGGAGGGAGGCGGATACCCAGAAGGAAGCTGCGGATTTAAACCAGCCGCTTTCGGCGGTAAACGGCGGAATACCCGGGGAATCCTATGGATTTGCAGGCGTAAAGGGGGATTCCGTGGTCCTGGAGACCGTGAAGAGGAGCGAGGACGGTGATGGCATCATCCTGCGTCTCTACGAGAGCCGGAATAAAAGGGTGAACGCGAAAGTGAGCCTTTCCTGTGCCCCGGTGACAGTGACGGAATGCAACCTGCTGGAGGAGCCCGTTGACGAGGCAGGCGGCCTTATGATTGACCAGGATGGCTTTTCCTTTGTCATTAAGCCGTATGAGATTAAGACGTATAAGGTGGTGTTTTAAGCGATGAAAGTAATTCTGTTTGACATTGATACACTCAGGGCCGATCATATGGGCTGCTATGGCTATGGGCGGGATACTACGCCTGTTATGGATGGGATTGCGAAAGAAGGCGTGTGCTTTGACCGGTATTACTGTCCCAATGCCCCCTGCCTTCCCTCCAGAGCGTCGATGGTGACCGGGCTTTACGGAATACATAACGGCATTGTGGGACACGGCGGTACGGCGGCGGATTTACGCCTTCAGGGCGAATCGCGGAGCTTTACGGATCTGGTGTCGGAGAATGGGCTTTTCATGCAGTTTAAGAGGGCCGGACTTCACACAGTCTCATTTTCCAGCTTTGCGGAGCGCCACTCGGCCTGGTGGTTTCTCTCCGGCCTGGATGAGTATTATAATCCGGGACTCCGGGGCGGGGAGTCGGCGGACATGGTCACACCGGCAGTCCTTAATTGGTTAGAAAGGAACCGGGAGATGGAGGACTGGTTTCTTCACGTCCATTACTGGGACCCGCATACGCCGTACCGCACCCCGGAGGGGGTGAAGAGCCAATTTCAGGATGAGCCTCTGCCGGACGACTGGATTACGGATGAAATTTTTGAGGAACATCTGCGGCACATCGGCCCTCACGGCGCCAATGAAATCAATATGTGGAATGACGAGACCTTCAGCCGTTGGCCGAAGCATCCCGGCAGCTTGAAGACAAGGGGCGATGCGAAGCATTTTATCGACCTCTATGATGACAGTGTGCGGTTCACCGATGACAATATTGGGCTGATCGTGGCGTGGCTTAAGGAGCAAGGGCTTTACGGAGACGATCTGGCGATTATCATTACCGCAGACCACGGAGAGGATTTGGGAGAATTCGGGGTCTATGGAGAACACGGCATGGCCGACGAGCCGGTATGCCATATTCCGCTAATCATCAGATGGCCGGGGGCCGAAGGCGGACGCCGCATCAAGGGCTTTTATGACAATACGGATCTGCTCCCTACGGTGAAGGCGCTTTTAGGCACGGAGACCTTTGGGGACTACCGGTACGACGGCGTCTCCTTCAAGGAACCGCTGTTGGGCGGAAAAGAGTGCGGGAGATCCGCGGCGGTGCTGACCCAGTGCGCCCACGTTTGCCAGCGAAGCGTCCGGTTTGACCATTATATCTATATCCGCACCATCCATGGAGGGTACCATCTCCTGCCGGAGGAAATGGTGTTTGATCTGGACTGCGATCCCCATCAGCTGCATAATCTGGCGGATGAGCGTCCGGAGCTTTGCGGCCGCGGAGCACGGCTGCTTTTAGACTGGACGGAGCGGATGATGAAGCAGTCAGATTCAGACCGTGATCCCATGTGGACTGTGATGCGGGAAGGCGGGCCGGAGCACTGCAGAGGCCGCCTGGAAGCGTATGAAAAGCGGCTTGAGGAGACGGGGAGAGCGTACGGGATCCCGCTTCTTAGGGAACAGTACAGGGATGAATTTAATGGACAGGAATAAGAGGAGAAAACTGATGATTTTAATACCGCAGCCGAAAAAGGCTGAAAAAAGAGATGGGGAGTTTACGATAGGCTATGGAAGCTATCTGGTGTTGGAGGAGTCCTGCGGACCGCTTCTGACAAAGCAGGCAATGCTCTTTTTAGATGCGCTGGAGGAAGAGACCGGTTATCGGCCAGCTCTGACCAGGGGAAAAGGAAGAGACGGGGATATCATTCTGCGCCGGGAGGACGCGCTGGGTCCGGAGGATGTACTGGGTCCGGAGGATATACTGGGGCCGGAGGATGTACTGGGCCAGGGATATACTCTGGAAATCCGGCCGGAAGGGATCGTTCTCACCGGCGGTGAGAAAGGGCTGTGGCATGGAATGCAGACGATCCTGCAGATGGCAGGGCAGCAGGGCGCCGTACTTCCGGCAATGAGTATTCACGACAGGCCGGACATTAGGAACCGCGGCTTTTACCACGATGTCACAAGGGGAAGAGTGCCTAAGCTTAGCTGGCTGAAAAAGCTGGCCAACCGGATGGTGCGTTATAAGCTGAACCAGATGCAGCTCTATATTGAGCACACATTCCTGTTTCGTGATTTCAGCGAAATATGGAGGGATGACACGCCGCTGACCGCAGAAGATATTCTGGAGCTGGACCGGTACTGTCTCGACCGCGGGATCGAGCTGGTCCCTTCCCTGTCCACCTTCGGGCACCTGTACAAAATCCTGGGCTCGAAGCATTACAGCCATCTGTGTGAGCTGGAAGGCTCAGAATCCATGCCATTCTCGCTGAGGGGGCGGATGCACCACCATACGATCAACGTGTCTTCGCCGGAAAGCCTGGAGTTCATCAAGGGAAAGATCAGAGAATTCGCGGCCCTGTTTACTTCCGGCCAGTTCAATATCTGTGCCGATGAGACCTTTGATCTGGGAAAAGGAAGGAGCAGCAGTCTGAAAGAGAGTCTGGGGATTCACAGGCTCTATATCAATTACGTAAAGGATTTGTGTGAATGCGTGATTTCCTGCGGAAAGCGGCCCATGTTCTGGGGCGACGTCATTGCCGGAGAGCCGGAGCTTCTAAAGGAGCTTCCGGCGGAGACCATCTGCTTAAACTGGGGATACGCGAAAAACCAGAGGGAGGATGAGACGAGGGCGCTCGATGCGGCCGGAGCGGTCCAGTATCTCTGCCCGGGTGTATGCGGCTGGAACCATCTGATTCCTTTGTATGAGAACGCGTACTGCAATATAAAAATCATGTGCGATTACGCCCGGAAATACGAGGCGGTCGGAGTGCTGAATACGGATTGGGGAGATTTCCTGCACATCAATCATCCGGAATTCAGCATACCGGGGATGATTTACGGGGCCGCATGCTCCTGGAATGCACAGCCTCCTGCATGGGAAGAGATGAACCGCCAGATTTCAGTCCTGGAATACGATGATTCCACCGGGCAGTTGGTGGGTATGCTGGCAAAGACCCAGGAGCTTCATGGCTTCACATGGGAGATGGCGGTCCGGTTTAAGGAGCTCAAGACAGGCGCCGCGCCGGAATATGCCACCGACCACAGGCAGTATTTACAGGAACACATGGAATCCATGGAGGGAGTCGATAAAAAGAACCGGCATCTCGAAGAAATTACCGGAGAGCTGTATGGACTTCTGCCCCACATGGACAGACGAAGCCGAAAAATGGTGAAGAAATATGTCATAGCCGTTGAAGGGATCGGCCTGTTTAACGAGCTGGGAAAGGTAATCACAAAATGGGATTACGGCGCGGAGTATGGCGTTATGCCGGATACCTGGGCGCTCTCAGAGCGACTGGAGGTGTGGCTGTACCATTATAAGGAGCTGTACCGCAGTGTGAGCCGGGAATCGGAGCTTGGAAGGATTCAGGAGATCATAGTGTGGTATGGAGATTATTTGAGGGAGCGAAGATAAAATGGATCTTTACCTGATTTTTGATCTGGGAGGAACTTCTGTTAAATTTGCCGTTTCAGATAAAGATGGGGAATTTGACAGTACGGGTTCCTTTCCGACGCCGAAGGAAGGCATGGAGAGAATGCTTGAGGAGATGGGGCGGGTGTATGAGACGGTGCAGGCGGAACTTAAGGCGGCAGATTCACGCATTGCGGGGATTGCTGTCAGTTCTCCCGGAGCCGTGGACATCCGCACGGGCGTGGTAGGGGGGATCAGTGCGATCCCGTATATCCATGGCTTCCCATTTACCGAAGCGGTCAGCCGCCGCCTGAGCGGGCTTCCGGTCTCTATTGAAAATGACGGCAACTGCGCCGCGCTCGGTGAACTGTGGAAGGGGGCGGCGGCCGGCAGGCGGAATATGGTCTCCGTGGTATGCGGCACCGGAATCGGCGGTTCCATCGTTCTGGATGGCCGTGTATACCGGGGGAAGTCCAATAATGCAGGCGAGTTCGGCAACTATCTGGTGAACCGGGAGGGGGAACAGAGGCGGACGTGGAGTTCCTGTACGATGGTGAATCAGGCGAAAAGATATGAGGCGCTGACGGGAAGAAGTGCCGATGGCAGGGAACTCTTCCGTCTGGCTGAAGCCGGGGACGGCGATGCGGTCCGGCTGGTGGAGGAATATTACGAGGCCATGGCTGTCGGACTGTTTCAGATCCAGTTTACGCTGGACACAGAGCTGATCGTGCTGGGCGGCGGTATCAGCGAGGCGCCCTTTGTTATTCCCGAAATCTATAAGCGGATGGAACGGATGGCGGAGGATGCGGAGTTCGGATTTCTGATGCCGGAGATCGTCCCCTGCCGGTTTGGGAATAAGGCGAACCTGTATGGGGCTTTGTACTGCCATTTATATAGGTGATAATACGTAACAGTATTGCAGGAGGTTTCAATGGAGTATCAGTTCAGTAAAGATTTTCTATGGGGCGCGGCCTGTTCCGGGCCCCAGTCGGAGGGCAGCTTTCCGGGGGACGGAAAAGCGGAGATGGAATGGGATTACTGGTTTCAGCAGGCCCCGGAGTTGTTTTACGACGGTGTGGGACCAGCCGTGACTTCGGATTTCTACCATAAATATAAGGAGTATGCCGGACTTATGAAGGAGATCGGCATGAACTCCTACCGCACCTCAATTCAGTGGAGCCGGCTCATAAAAGACCGTGAGGGAACCATAAATGAGGCGGGCGTGGAGTTTTACAAGTCGGTGATTGACGAGCTGTTAAGCTGCGGGATCGAGCCGATTCTCTGTCTCCATCACTTTGATCTGCCCATGTACTGGGTGGAGAAGGGAGGCTTTGAGAACAGGGAAACGGCGGAGGCATTTGCGGCGTACGCGGCAAAATGCTTTGAATTGTTCGGAGACAGGGTAAAACGGTGGCTTACCTTTAACGAACCGATTGTCATAACGGAGGGCGGCTATCTTTATAAGAATCATTATCCGGCTGTTTGTGATGCGAAAAGGGCGGCCCTGGTATCGTACCATCTTCAGCTTGCCAGCAGTATGGCGGTTAAGGAGTTTCGGAAGAGAGGCGGGGAGGGGCAGATCGGTATCGTGCTGAATCTAACGCCTACCTACTGCAAAGAGCCGGAGAATGCAGAAGACAGAAGAAGTGCGGAAATTGCCGATCTGCTGTTCAACAAATCATTCCTGGATCCTTCCTTAAAAGGAGAGTATCCAAACGCCCTGGTGGAGCTTTTAAAGAAGGAGGGAATCTGCCCGGAGGCTCAGGCGGAGGACTTAGAGGTGATCCGTGCCAATACGGTAGATTTTCTCGGAGTGAATTACTACCATCCGAGGCGGGTTACGAGAAGGATCAGTCCGTTTACTGGTCCCCTCATGCCGGAAAAGTATTTTGAAGAATATACTTATGAAGGGCAGAAGATGAATTTTTCGAGAGGATGGGAGATATATGAGCCTGCCGTCTATGAAATCGCCATCCAACTGCGCGACAATTACGGCAATATTCCCTGGTACCTATCGGAAAATGGTATGGGCGTGCAGAACGAAGAGCAGTTCATCGGCGTGGATGGCATCGTGGAGGACGATTACAGAATTGAATTCATCCGGGATCATTTAATCTGGCTTAATAAGGCTATCGTGGAGGGCTGTAACTGCTTCGGATACCACTTATGGGCGCCCTTTGACTGCTGGTCCTGGAAGAATGCATATAAGAACCGGTATGGCATGATAAGAGTGGATAGAAAGGACAATTGCCGGCTTACGGTAAAGAAATCGGGAAGATGGTTCCGGGAGACGGCGGAACGGGGCGGATTTTCTCTGCATACCGAAATATAAATCTGCAAAACAAAAAGGAGCATGGCCAAATACCGGACGGTATCGATCCATGCTCCTTTATGTATTTAATTATTCCTCAGAAATAGCGCCTGTAGGACATACACCAGCACAAGTTCCGCAGCTGATACAGGTATCAGCGTCGATAACGTACTGTCCGTCGCCCTCAGCAATCGCGTTTACTGGACATTCGCCTTCACATGTTCCGCAGCTTACGCATGCATCACTAATAACATATGCCATAATAAATTACCTCCTTATATTCTATACATTTGCCTATATTCTATACTATAAATGTAAATTATTCAAGTGGAAAATGATGTAGTTTTTGTTCAAAATTAGGAGCAGAAAAGATCCGGCGCTCCAGTGCGCACATCTTTGATGCCGTGAAGTATGATTTTCTTTGCAGCCACGGCACCTTCTTTTGACATCGGCGGTACATCCTCCAAAGGATAAATCATGCCGAGATTCTTATATTTTACCTTGCCCATATCGTGGTAGGGAAGGACATCCAGGGCCTTCACGTATTTCAGTGTTCCGATAAAACGGCCCAGATGGTATAAGTCTTTTTCGTTGTCCGTAATTCCCGGTACCACTACATGGCGAATCCACATGGGGATCTGTTTTTGATCGAGATACTCTGCAAACTGCAGAATATTCCGGTTCGGGCGGCCCGTAAGCAGCCGGTGCTTTTTGTCGTCAATCTGTTTTAAATCGAGCATAACGAGGCAGGTAGAGGCGAGCAGCCGGTCCAGCTGCTCTAAGTATTCCGTATCTGCGTCCCGGAAGGTGACGCCGGAGGTATCAAGACACGTATGGATATCCCGCCGGCGTGCCTCCTCAAATAATTCCGTCACAAATTCCATCTGAAGCAGGGGTTCTCCGCCGGTCACCGTGATGCCTCCGCCGCGGTAGAACGGGCGGGAAGCCTCATACTGGCTCAGGATCTCAGAGACCGTCATGGAGGTGCCCCCGCCTGACGACCAGGTGTCAGGGTTGTGACAGTACTGGCAGCGCATGGGACAGCCTTTCGTAAAGACTACCATGCGGATGCCCGGCCCGTCAACGGTGCCGAAGCTTTCAATCGAATGTATCTGACCTGTCGTCATGCGGAGAGCGCCTGCCTTTCTTATGAAAATGGAACGTATTTCATGTGCATTTTAGATCGCGTCGTGGAACGTACGGGAGATAACCTCGTCCTGCTGTTCCTTTGTAAGCTTAATGAAGTTAACCGCATAGCCGGATACACGCACGGTCAGCTGCGGATAGTTTTCCGGATGCTTCTGAGCGTCCAGTAAGGTTTCACGGGTGAACACGTTGACGTTTAAGTGGTGTCCGCCTTCCTGTACATAGCCGTCTAACAGGGATACCAAGTTGTCGATCTGAGAGTCACTGATGTTTGTATTTGCCATGTTTTTTTCCTCCTGTAATGGTGTATTTAATAGTTGTCTGAGAAATCCGTCGCACTGTTTTCCGGGTCCTCCTCATCGGTGTCCATACCCTCGAACAGGGTGGGCACGTTGCAGGCCAGATTGCCGGCGGCACAGTCTAAGGAATTCATGGTGGTGACGGTCTTTGATGTGGTGGTATCCGCGCTGACCGTTCCGTCTGAGGCCGTGCGGATGTTCATATGACCGCCGCCGCCGGATACAAACGCATCCAGCATGGCGACGATATCGTCAATCTTTTTTTCGTCAGGGGCTGCCATAAAAGCACTTCCTTCCTTAACAGGTTATCAGTTAAATGTTGTCTAAATCCACTTCCAGATCGCCGGTAAAGATCTGATCTTCCTTGCCGAGCGCTCCGGGCACGATGGAGAAGGTATTGGAAATACCATCCTGCGCATCCTTAAATGGAAGCTTTGCAACGGAAGCCAGAGAAGCAACGGCTCCGTGGCTGTCGCGGTGGTGCATCGGGTTGGCGCCTGGCGCAAATGCCTCGCCTGCCTTTCTGCCATCCGGTGTCGCGCCGGTGTTCTTACCGTATACGACGTTGGAGGTGATGGTTAAGATCGAGGTGGTCGGGATACCTCCGCGGTAGGTGTGATTGCCCTTTACGTAGTTCATGAAGGTGTGAACAAGCTCGCTGGCCAGCTGGTCAACGCGGTCGTCATTGTTGCCGTATTTCGGGAAATCACCTTCTACGATATAATCCACGACGATGCCGTTTTCATCACGCACGGTCTTGACCTTTGCGTATTTGATGGCGGATAAGGAGTCGGCCACTACGGATAAGCCGGCGATACCGGTTGCAAACCAACGGGTTACCTTCTTGTCATGGAGCGCCATCTGTACGCGCTCGTAGGAGTATTTGTCATGCATATAGTGAATGATGTTTAAGGTGTTGACGTAAACACGGGCCAGCCATCTCATCATGTCTCTGTATGCCTCCATTACCTCATCGTAATCGAGATATTCGGAGGTGATCGGACGGTACTTAGGACCTACCTGCTTCTTCGTTACCTCATCGATACCGCCGTTAATCGCGTATAACAGGCACTTCGCCAGGTTGGCACGGGCGCCGAAGAACTGCATTTCCTTGCCGACACGCATGGAAGAAACACAGCAGGCGATGGCGTAGTCGTCACCGTGGGTGACTCTCATCAGGTCATCGTTCTCATACTGGATGGATGAGGACTCGATGGAGGTCTTGGCACAGAATCTCTTGAAGTTTTCCGGAAGTCTGGTGGACCAGAGAACCGTTAAGTTCGGCTCCGGAGCGGTTCCTAAGTTCTGTAAGGTGTGTAAATAACGGTAGGACATTTTTGTGACCATGTGGCGTCCGTCGATGCCGACACCGCCGATGGACTCTGTCACCCAGGTCGGGTCTCCGGAGAACAGTTCGTTGTATTCCGGTGTACGGGCAAATTTTACGAGACGAAGCTTCATAACAAAATGATCCACGAATTCCTGAATCTCTTCTTCTGTGAAGGTGCCTTCTGCCAAATCTCTCTGTGCGTAGATATCGATGAAGGTGGAGGTACGTCCCAGGGACATTGCCGCTCCGTTCTGCTCCTTGACAGCCGCTAAATAGCCCAGGTATGTCCACTGGATCGCTTCCTTAACATTAGTCGCCGGTTTGGAGATATCGAAACCGTAGATAGCGCCCAGCTTCTTTAACTCACCCAATGCGCGCAGCTGCTCAGACAGTTCCTCACGCTCACGGATTACGTCGGAGTACATGATGGTACGTGTGGTCGATTTCTGCTCTTCCTTGTTCTCGATCAGGCGGTCGATGCCGTATAAAGCGATACGGCGGTAGTCGCCGATGATACGGCCGCGGCCATATGCATCCGGAAGACCGGTGATGATGTGGTTGGAACGGCAGGCGCGCATCTCATCGGTATAAGCGTCGAAAACGCCTGCGTTGTGTGTCTTTCTGTGAACGGTAAAGAATTCCCTGATCTCCGGATCAATGGTGTAGCCGTTGTCCGCGCAGGCCTTCTCGGCCATCCGGATACCGCCGTAAGGCTGTAAGGAACGCTTAAATGGCTTGTCCGTCTGGAAACCTACGATTTCTTCTTTTTCTTTATCCAGGTAGCCTGGGCCGTGGGAGGTGATGGTGGAAACAATTTTCGTATCCATATCCAGCACACCGCCAGCTTCTCTTTCTTTTACGGTCAAATCCATAACCTGGGCCCACAAATCCCTTGTAGCCTGGGTCGGACCTGCGAGGAAGGTGTCATCGCCGTCATAGGGGGTGTAGTTCTTCTGTATAAAGTCTCTGACATTGATTTCTCTTTCCCAGACGCCGCCGCTAAAATCTCTCCACTCTGGTCTCATAATGTTGTACCTCCGTTGATTGCTTATTTATAAGTAAAAATAATGAACGAGTGCTGCCAAAAGTTATAATTCATACAACTTTTGTATGAATATATTATAGTTGAATACTGTATACACGTCAAGTCCTTGTAATGATAAAATTTTTACAAAAATGGCTGGACAATCCCTTGCTATTTCGGAAGAAAAGTATTATATTATAGAAACAGTATGTACATTTTTAAAGGAGGAATACACGATGCAGATTAGTAAAGATATGTTAATTGGCGCTCTGATCCAGATGGATGATTGCATTGCACCGATTTTAATGCGCGCTGGCATGCACTGTCTTGGCTGCCCGGCTTCTCAGGGTGAGTCTTTAGAAGAAGCATGTATGGTTCATGGAATTGACTGTGAAACACTGGTTAATCAGATTAATGAAGTTCTTGCTGATAGATAGAAAAAACTTTACAGGAGCATCGGCCGTTTTTTTGAGACGGCCGGTGCTTTTTATTTTGCAAAAAAGTTATTTACACGTTATAACAAGATGGCGGGACGGGGTGCCTGTTATGATGAGTTTAACGCATTTGTAATTAATTTCTATATATGGTAAAATGATACCATGAAAAAATATACGAAATAGATAAAGATGTTGACAAACATGTTATAACATGTTATTATAACATCACAGACAAGGAGGAGCATATGGAACAATCCATCAGGCTTGATAAGGATTCTAAGGTACCGATTCACCAGCAGTTGTACTCTTATATAAAAGAAAGGATAGCAGAGGGCTTTTATAAAGAGAATGAGATCATTCCGTCAGAGAAAGAAATGCAGGAGATGTTTGAAGTGAGCAGGATTACAGTTCGCAGAGCGATATCAGATCTGGAACATGATGGCTATCTGATTAAGCGGAAAGGGCGTGGAACGATTGTATGCCCGCAGAAAAAGGAACGTGATATGTCTGTATTCAACAGCTTCAGCGGTGATGCTAAGGTCAAGGGGGATAAACCGGGTTCTATTATTCTGCACTGCAAGGAAGTGGAGGCGAGCGTTAAGATTGCAGAGATGCTTCAGGTGGAAACTGGGGAAAAGGTTTACTTCCTAAAGCGGCTCAGGCTGCTCAATGGGCGTATTATTGCTCTGAACGAGACGTATGTCAGCGGCCGTCTGGGATTTGCACTCAGGGGAGAGGACTTTGATTCTACGACGTCGCTGTATGAGTACTTAGAACAGCATGGAATTGTGCTTGGGAGTGCGGATGAGACCGTGGAAGCAAAGATGGCGACTTCTGAGATTCGAAGGGAACTGTTTTTGGAGGAAAGCAAGCCTCTGGTCTACAAGGAACGGGTTACATATGACATGAACGGGAGACCGGTGGAATTTTCGGAGAATTCCTACTTGTCGGATTCTTACAAATACTATATTCATATTACCAATGTAAGAGGGGAGGGAAATACGGGTGAAAAGGTATGATTTCCATTCACATCTGGGGAAGACCAGATCAGGAGACGCAAACAACGCGGATCAGCTGGTAAAGGAGCTGGGTGAGTTTGGAATCACAAAAGTGGGTATCTGTTCTTTATCAGGAAACGGTATGAGGCCGCAGAATGACCTTGTTTATGAAGCCATGTGCCAGTATCCGGGTATTGTTGAAGGTTACGCGGATATTGATCCCAAGGCTCCGGAGGCGTTTTTAGAGATTCACCGGACGCTTGGAGACATGAAGATGAACGGAGTAAAGTTCATGTCATGGAAGCACGGCTACGCAGTGGAGAACTGCCCGAGTCTGGGTCCTGTAATTGATGAGATCGGAAAATATGGAGTTCATATTCAGATTCATGGAGGCGCGAGCCCTTTATGTACACCGTTTGTCTGGATCGAACATGCGAAGCGAAGGCCGGATATGCGGTTTGTATTTACCCATGTCTGCGGCCGGGAGTTTGGATACAGCTGTATCGAGGCAATTCGGGATCTGGATAACTTCTGGGTAGAGACGTCAGCAAATATGGAAATTGACATACTTAGAAAAGCAGTGGAGGTTCTGGGACCGGAACGAATTCTGTTTGGAACCGACTGGCCATATAAACCGACCAATATTGAAATCGAGAAGTTGTATCATTTGGGGCTTAACGAATCGGAGTTGGAGTTGGTATTTTACAGGAACGCCGAGAAGTTATGGAAAAGGAAGGAGCAGCATCATGGTTGTATCACACATGAGAATTGATGACCGGCTGATTCATGGACAGATTGTAACAGCGTGGATATCGGACTCGAAAGCTGGAGAGATCCTTGTGGCCGACGATATGGCGGCGAAGGACCCGACTCAGCAGATGCTTTTGAAGCTGGCAGTTCCTGCGAAAATCAAACTGACAATTGTATCAGTTGAAAAAGCGGCTGAGCTTTTAAAGACAGATCAGTCGGATACAAAAGTACTGCTGATCGTAAGGAATCCGAAAACGGCATTAGATTTATTTGAACGGGGCTTTTATATTGAGAGTGTTAATGTGGGGAATATCAGTAATGCCCGTTCAACGGTGGGGAGAAAACGCCTTTTGCCTTATATTTACGTAGAGCCTGAGGATATTGCAAATTTAACGGCGATTGCAGAAAAAAATATAAGACTTGATGTGAGGGCGGTACCAAATGATAAGTCCATAGACGGACTTGCACTCATTTCCAAATAGGAGAAGGGAGAAACGTATGAGTTTGTTAGTGAAAGCTGTCCTTGTAGCGCTGGTTACATGGCTGACATTTTTTGATAAGTATTGTACACAGTTCTTTACATACAGACCAATTGTAATAGGACCGATTATCGGACTGATCATGGGGGATTTGAAGATGGGTCTGATGGTAGGCTGTACTATTGAGCTGATGTTTTTGGGGCAGGTATTTGTCGGTACGGCGCTTCCGCCGGAGGAGACATTCAGCACGATTATTGCAACCGCATTTGCCTGCATTTCAGGCAGCACCGAGGTCGCACTGGCAACCGCGCTGCCGCTTGCAATTTTAGGGCAGATGGGCATGTACTTCAGAAATATGGTGCTCTGTGTATGGACTCAGCACAGGCTCGAGGCCGCTGTCGAGCGGGGGAGCAGAACAGGGATTACCATGAACTGTCTTATTCTGCCGAATGTATTCAATTTCGTACTGTTCTCTGTACCTGTTTTCCTGGCAATCTATTTAGGCGCAGGACCGGTCCAGGCAATTATCAATGCAATTCCCAAGGTTATTATCGACGGTCTGGCTGTAGGCGGCGGAATGATTGGTGCTGTCGGACTTGCATTGCTGCTGAAGTGTATTAATGTGAAACATATCTGGTACTATTTCCTGATTGGATTTTTCTTCTCCAGCTTTTTGAATATTAATCCGATTGGAATCACACTGATTGCAGTTGTATGTGTGGCTATGGCCTATTATCGCGAAATGGACAGGGAGGTAGCATAATGGCAGGAAATCAGACTGTAAATACCGATTTAACAAAACTTAACAAAAAAGATCTGCTGAAAATGTATATCTATTCCCAGGCATTCGTAAGCGGCTTTAACTACGAAAAGCAGGAGGCGCCGGGCTTTGCGTTTTCCATGATGCCGGTGATTGAGAAGGTATATAAGAATGAAGAAGATAAGAAAGAAGCATACAGGCGTCATACAGAGCTTTTCCTGACAGAGGCAAGACTTTCCCATTTCGTCATCGGTGTAACGGCGGCCATGGAGGAGCGCAACGCGAATGAGCATGATATTGATCCGGTCAGCATCAACGCCATAAAGGCAGCGCTCATGGGCCCACTGGCGGGAATCGGTGACTCCCTTTACCATGGAACACTGCGTCCTATTATTGCAGGCCTGGCAGTATCCATGGTGATTGCCAGCGGATACAGCAGTATGGTGGGACCGCTGCTCTTTGTCCTTGTTATGGCCGGTGTAGGTCAGCTTCTCCGTTACTTTGGCATTTTTAAAGGTTATGAGAAGGGCGTTGAATTTGTCGGTGCCATGCAGAGTTCCGGTCTGATCGACAAGATGACGAGACTGGCAGGAATTGCCGCTTACGCAGTTATCGGTGGTTTTGTGTACAAGTTTGTAACGATTAACGTTCCGTGGACTTACAAAGCCGGAGAGACGGTGGTAAGCCTTCAGTCCACTCTGGATGGGATCGTCCCGGGCATTCTTCCGCTTTTGTATACGCTTCTGATGCTGTGGCTGATGGACAAGAAGAAAATGAATCCGGTAGTTCTGATGCTGGTTACCATGCTGGTAGGTATTGCCGGATATGCGGTTGGAATTTTAGGATAGTTAAGGAGTAAAAGATGATTATTGATTATCATTCCCATATAAAATGGGATCGGGATACAAATCAATATGATACGGCTGCATTGCTTCAGGACATGGAGGAAAATCAGATAGATAAACGTGTGGTATCCGCGCTTGCCGGATTTTCCACGAGAGAGCAGAACAGCGCAGTGGCAGAGCTGGTAAAAGCCAATCCGGATCGGATCATTGGGTCTGCAGTGATTAATCCGAAGGAACGCGGCTGTGTTGAAGAGATGGAACGAATTGCGGCTTCCGGATACTTCAAAACCATCGAGCTGGATTCCATGGAACACTGTTACTATCCGGAGACCATGCCGGTTCTTGACACGATTATCGAAATAGCGGCGGCAAACCACATGCCTGTGAATGTATTCACGGGCTGGGGCTGCCGCACCATGCCGGCGCAATGGGCGTATTATGCCAAACGCCATCCCGATATGACGATGGTTCTTCTTCATATGGGAACCACGGACTTTGGCTATGGCTGCGTGGAACTCGTTCCCCAATATGAGAATCTGATGGTGGAAACCTCCTGTATGTACGAATTTCCTATTTTGAGAAAGGCTTTCAGTCAGATACCGAAGGAACGTTTTCTCTTTGGAAGCCACTATCCGGATAAACTGACGGTATGCTCGGTTCATACCTTTGATTTACTTAAACTTCCTGAAGAACTGAAGGAGTGCATGTTCTGCAAGAACGCAGAGCGTTTGCTTTCATGTTTTTCGAAGGCAGGAGGAGGCACGGCTAAGTAGCTGGCTACAATATAAATAGGGAAGAGGGAGTATCATGAATAAAGAAGAAGTGCGACAACTGTTGAATAACCAGTCGTCCAAGCTGTTTGACGATATCGTAAACAGCCGCGTCCTCGGTGCTAATAATCATATTCGTATGATAGGGGAAATTATGCTTTTGACTGCTGAGGACGAGTCGGAGAATGGAAAAAGCGTTCTCTATAAGGTGAGAGAAATAGCCCGCTTCTTTATGGAAACAAGAGGGCAGCAGAGCCGGGCGATTTATAATGCGATCCGCTATTATATAAAAGGCCTGGATGACCTTGAGAACGCAGGGGAACGGGAGATACGGGAGCGTATTGCAAATCGGATTAACGCTTACGGAGCGGAGGCCGCAAAGGATATGGACACACTGATCTCTTATGGTGTTCATATTGCGGAAAACTTGGATACGATTATGATTTTTGACTATTCCAGTACCGTAGATCGTTTTGTGGCGGAACTGGGAAGAAAACGTACCATCTATATACCGGAGAGCCGGGCGCTTGATGGAGGGAGGCCTTTCGTAAAAACCGCGGTAGAAGCGGGGCACGAGGTTCATTTTATTCCTGATACAACGATGTTTATTGCTTTAAAAAAGTGTCAGGCAGCATTCATGGGGGCGGAAACCGTTTATCCTGATGGTACGGTTTTTAATACAGTAGGGTCGGATATACTGGCCATTCTGTGCCGTCAGATTGGGATACCTCTTTATGTACTGACTCCGATGATTAAGGTGGATACACGGCCTGTCTATGGATATAACAGGTTATCGCCCATGCCGTTTGATTACGGTCCCCGATTGGCAGGAGCGTGGGATATGGAGGCGAAGGAACTGGTGGATTTTAGAGGAATTAAGCTATTGGAAATTGCTCCGGAGTACATCCGGTCATTAATTACCGAGAAGGGGATTATTCCGTCTTCTGCCTTCTTTCATGAGGCGATGGAATATGCGCGTTTTTTAGAGGAGGTGTGAGAACGGTATGATGTGTGGTAAAGAATTTCCAGTGGCACTGGCCATGATACAGCCAGAGCCGTTTCCGGGAAGTTTTCGGCATGATGGAATGCCGTTTGAAGAGATTGTAGCTGTGTCATTAAAAGAAATTGAGATGATTCAGGCCAACGGTTTTGACGGATATATTATTCAGAACCGGAATGATGCGCCTGTCCGGCAGCAGGCACTCCCGGAGACGGTTGCTTATATGACCGCGCTGGCAAAGGAGTGCAGAAGAAAATACCCGGATATGATACAGGGGATTCTGGTCAACTGGGATGGAGTAGCATCGTTGGCAGTGGCAGCTGCGGCAGGCTCAGATTTTATCCGGGTGGAGCACACCTATACGGGGGTGGAAGTCGGGTATGCCGGTATGCTGGAAGCACAGTGCGTGGACATCTGCCAGTTTAAGAAAAGGATCGGGTCCCATATTCCGGTTTATGCGGATGTACAGGAAGTTCACTATGAACAGCTGGCGGGAAAGAGCATTGTTGACAATGCATGGGACACAGTGATGAATGCATTTGCAGACGGGCTCTTTTTGGGGGGACTAAGCTGCGAAGAGAGTATTGAAATTATTAAGAGTGTACGGAAACGTCTGGGCAGCAAAATTCCTATTTTTTTAAGTTCCGGCGCAACCGGGGATAATATCAGCGAGATTCTGCAGTATTACGACGGTGTCAGTGTGGGAACATGGGTGAAAAATGGAAACATGAGAAATCCAATTGACCCGGAGCGGGCCGGACAGTTCATGGAAGGTGTGAAGACAGCTCGGAAACTGCGTGAAAACAGCAGAGATGAGGAGAAGTTATGATAGGAATCATTGTTGCAGGGCACGGAAATTTCGCGTCGGGTATTACCAGCATGCTGGAGCTGGTGGTTGGAAAACCGGAAAATTATGAGTATATTGATTTTCTTCAGGGAGAATCACAGGAAGCTCTGGAGGATGACTACAGGGAAAAGCTGAATAATCTGAAGGACTGTGAAAAAATAGTAATTATGACGGATATTACCGGCGGTTCTCCGTTTAAATCGGCCGTTACTTACGCTGTTTCGGATGACAGGCTGCATGTTATTTCAGGGACGAATGTGCCAATGCTGGTAGAACTGATCTTCCGGCGTATGAATTCTGACGACAGTGAAGATCTTATTCAGTCTTCCATGGAAGCAGGAAAAGAGCAAATCATTCGATTTCATAAGGATATGCTATGAAGCTGATAAAAAGTGGTACAGTTTTGACTGCGGAATCCGAATTTAAGGGAGACATTCTGATTGATGGGGAAACCATAATGGCCGTTGGGAAGAACCTGGATCAATTGGCTGATGATATAATTGATGCATCCGGCAAGTACATTTTCCCGGGAGGCGTGGATGAGCATACTCATTTTGGCTCTTTCGGGGGAAGACTGTTTGAAACAACAGAGGCGGCAGCAGTCGGAGGGACGACAACCATTGTTGACTTTGTTCCTCAGGAGAAAGGTGATTCTCTGGGAACAGCAGTTGAAAAACATGCGGCTAAGGCCTCCGGCATATCCTGCGTGGATTTTGGTTTTCATTCCATGGTGATGGATATGCAGCCGGATACGCCGGATCAGATAAAAGAGCTTCCCAAACATGGCGTATCCTGTGTGAAGATGTTTATGGCATACAAAGGAACTCCCTTCTTCATGGAAGATATTTCAATCCTTAAGGTGATGAATGAGAGCAAACGCCACGGAATTACCATGATGGTTCATGCGGAAAATCCGGATATGATATCATTTTATACGGAGCGATTAAAGGCGGAAGGGCATCTTGCACCGGTCAACCATTCCTATTCCAGACCGCCGGTTACGGAAGAAGATGCGGTTCGTCATGCAATTGCCATGGCGAAAGTGGCGGATGTACCTCTTTTTATTGTTCACGTATCGACGAAAGGGGCTATGGAAGCGGTCAGGGAGGCCTATGCAGGAGGACAGTCTGTGTTTGGGGAAACATGTACCCATTATCTGGTGCTGGATACCTCTTATCTTGCTCTGCCGGATTTTGAAGGCGCAAAATACGTCTGTGCACCGCCCCTTAGAACAAAAGAGCATCAGGAGGCATTGTGGGAAGGAATAGACAGAGGCTGGCTGAATGCAGTCAGCTCGGACCACTGTGCTTTGGCCGGAGGCTTTGAAAAGAAAAAAGAGGGACTGGAGGATTTCACAAAAATACCAAATGGAATCCCTGGCGTTCAAAACCGGATTTCAGTGCTATGGAGTCAGGGAGTGGCCAAAGGGCGTATATCTAAACAGCGGTTTGTGGATCTGATTGCCACCACCCCGGCAAAAAACGCAGGACTTGCGAATAAAGGACAGATTGCTCCCGGATTTGATGCGGATCTCGTGATATATGACCCGGATTATCAAGGAATTATAACGCAGAAGGATAATCTGGAAGGCATTGGCTATGAGACGTTTGAAGGATTTGAAATGACAGGGCGCCCGGAACAGGTTTTTCTAAGGGGGATGCTGGTTGCAGAGAACGGACGCTTTACCGGAAGAAGGGGCTGTGGACATCGGATCTTTGCAAAGCCGTACGCTGCTGCGTATAAGCATTTCAGACCGGCGCTATAAGGCGGGCAGAATTTTGCCCGTCTTTATTCATGCCTTTATGAAAAGATATCCAGCCGCATTGACACAAAAGAAGGAATATGATAGATTAAGCTTTGACAGGAGTGATTACCATGGATCGAATTATCATAGATGAATTAAAGAGGCGAATGAACTCTGTACAAATGGTACCGGTGAGACATTGTACGGAGCTTAAACTGGAAGCATAAATGCTTTTTTTTTCGCCGGAAAACAGGAAGTGCGGCGGCATGCAGAGGTATGCCTGATTTTTCGTACCTGTTTTCCGTAAGAGAAGCAATGATTGCATATCGGGGGCTGTGGACAGTGTTTTGTCCGCAGCCTTTTTGTCTGACTGAAAGCGGGCAGAAGTTTGCTTCCGCTGAAAATGTCGGGAACAGAGGGCTGAAAAATAAATTCAGCCTTCTTTTTTATTTGCTATATAGAAAGGACTATAAATAGAATGAATGAAATAAACTGGAAAAATTCCATTACCCGGTTCTTAACCGCGCAGACGATCTCTCTGTTTGGCTCCTCGCTGGTGCAGTACGCGATTGTCTGGTATATCACACTCACAACCTCCTCCGGAAAGATGCTTACGATTTCCACCCTGTGCGGGTTCCTGCCGCAGATATTGATCTCCCTGTTTGCAGGTGTCTGGATCGACCGGTACGACAGGAAGACGATGATTATGCTTTCCGATTCGGCCATCGCCGTATCGACGCTTTTGCTGGCTATCGCGTTTCTCAGTGGGCATAAGAGCGTCTGGCTTTTATTTGCCGCTCTGGTGGTGCGCTCGGCGGGAACCGGCATCCAGACGCCGGCTGTAAATGCCATGATCCCTCAGATCGTTCCGCAGTCACATTTCATGAAGATAAATGGCATCAACAGCACGCTGTCCTCCATGATGATGTTCTTGTCACCGGCGGCCAGCGGCGCGATTCTGTCCGTGGCGCCTTTAGAGGCCACGCTGTTTATCGACGTGCTGACTGCTGTGATTGGCGTCGGCATTACCGCCACCATCCGCGTCAGATCATATGAAAGACGCATCACTCCCGGTAATACCGGCCTGAAAGAAATAAAAGACGGCTTCCGTTATCTGAAAAAGAACAGATTTATAAAAAGACTGCTTTTGTTCCAGATCACCATACTTTTCCTTGTCAGTCCATCGGCCTTTTTAACGCCTCTTATGGTGAGCAGGACGTTCGGCAGGGAGGTGTGGCGTCTGACTGCCAGCGAGATGACTTACAGCCTCGGAATGGTCCTTGGCGGAATTCTGATCGCCTCCTGGGGCGGATTTAAAAAAAGAATGAATACGACAATGGCCGCGGGAGCCATCTACGGGCTGATCATGATCGGATTGGGAAATGCCGGCGTCTTTCTGCTCTATCTGCTGCTTAACACTGCCATCGGTGTTGCCTCGCCGTGCTACAATGCGCCCATTACCGTGACAATACAGGAAAAAGTATCACCGGGCATGCAGGGGAGAATCTTCAGCTTTATGCAGATCGCAACCTCCTGCGCCCTGCCGTTCGGTATGGTGGTGTTTGGCCCGCTGGCAGATGTGATGCCTGTCCAGCGCCTTTTCAATGCGGCGGGCCTGATGATCTTAATCTTATCCCTGGCAGTTTGGAACATGCATTATTTTTCTGTGGAGATGGCTGAGGAAGCTTAGCTGTTATCAGTGATTGAAAGAAAGCCTGAAGAAACCGCGCTGAAAATAATAGTTGCATACGCAACTATTTTATGTTACCATATACAGCAGCGCTAAAAGCGAAATGACTCCGTCCGGCAGGAAGAGAACCAGGCGGAATATGGGGGTGGGAGACGTGAACAAGCACCGGGAAATCGGGAAGTATATCTCGATTCTCCAGAGGTTAAGCAACATTTATTTTGCAAATGAATTATCCTCTTATCAAATAGGCTGTGGACAACAGTTTTTTTTATTGCAGATTTTTAAAAATCCAGGAATCAGCCTGCAGGAGCTGGCTTCCAACGGAAGCTTTGACAAAGCGACCGCGACCAGGGCGGTGAAGAAGCTGGAGGAAGAAGCGTACGTGCGAACGGAAACCGATGGTGAGGACAAGCGTGTCCGCCACATTTACGCGACAGAAAAGGCGAAAACGGTTGTGGACATAACCAGAAACAGCGTGGATTTTCTGACGGAGGTTATGCTGGAGGGATTTACAGAAGAGGAGCGCGACTCGGCTGAGGCATTTTTAATCCGCATGGCGGATAATTCATACAGGCATATTATCGCGAACAAAGGAAAGGAATGATTTAATTTTATGGAACAGACTAAAGTAGAAAAAAAGGGCAATCCACTGGGATACCGCCCAATTGGAGCGCTTCTTGGGCAGTTTGCGCTGCCCGCCATCATCTCGATGCTGGTAAACTCCATTTATAATATTGTAGACCAGATATTTATCGGACAGGGAATCGGTTATCTCGGCAATGCGGCGACGACCATCGCATTCCCGATCGTGACGATTATTCTGGCCATGTCCACTCTTCTGGGAGCCGGCGGCAGTGCGTATGCGGCTATCAAGCTGGGTGAGAGGAGGGAAGAGGATGCAGAAAAGACTCTGGGAACAGTCTTTATCCTGACCCTGATCTCCAGTGCGGTTATCATGGTGCTGGGATTCCTGTTCATGACACCGATGCTGAAGATCTTCGGCGCCACGGTCAATACAATGGAGTATGCGAGACAGTATACCTCTATCATCCTGATTGGTACTCCGTTTAACATGCTTTCCGTTGTCTTGAGCAACATGTCCAGAACAGATGGCAGCCCGGCGCTCTCCATGTATGCCCTTCTGGTCGGAGCTGTTTTAAATACGATCCTTGATCCGATCTACATCTTCGTTTTCCACTGGGGAGTCAGCGGTGCGGCAGTCGCAACGATCACTTCTCAGATCATTTCCGCAGTCGTTCTGGTCGTTTATTTCCTGAAAAAGGGTAAAAATATGCGCCTTCGCAGGAAGACCTTCCGCCTCGACCGCGAAATCTGCGTCCGGGCGCTTCCGCTGGGAATCTCCAGTGGTATTACTCAGGTGGCATCCACTATTTTACAGGTTGTCATGAACAATTCTCTGGTGTATTATGGAAACCAGACGACAGTCGGCGGTGACGTGGCCTTAAGCGCCATGGGTATCGTCAACAAGATCAGCATGATCCTGATTTCCATCTGTATCGGCATCGGTATCGGCTCCCAGCCGATTCTCGGCTTTAACAAGGGTGCGAACCAGCCGAAGCGTGTGAGAAAAACGTACTTACTGGCAATATCAGCGGCTACCGTGGTCTCCATACTCGGCTGGCTGGCCTGTCAGATATTCCCCGGTCAGATTCTGAGCCTTTTTGGAACACAGGATATAGAATTTACGCAGTTTGCAATTAAGTGTCTGAAGATATACATGCTGGGTATCTTTACGGCTGGATTTCAGGTTGTATCCACCAGCTATTTCCAGTCTACGGGACAGCCGCTCAAGGCCTCGGTTCTGTCCATGCTGCGCCAGCTGCTTCTGCTGATTCCGCTGATCCTGATTCTTCCGCTGACCTTCAGCCTGGACGGAATCCTTTATGCGGGACCAATCGCAGACGTTGCATCGGCGGTGATTGTGAGCCTGTTTGTTGTCTATGAGCTGAGAAAGTTAAACAAGGTGTGCAGCGCGTCGGAAGCGTGACGGACGCGCGTTTACGAAGGAGACGAAGAACATGAGTTTTAAGGCATCGATGGCGGGATTTCTGGCACGGCTTTGTAAGGCGGACAGAAATATGGCGGAAAATCTTCAGAATCCACCCAGAAACACGGGGGCTTTGGACATAGTACGCTTTACGAAGAAGGTGCGGGTGAAAAACTGGGATATCAGGGGATTTAAAGGCGTTACCATCAATGGGAGCTACCCGGGAAGGGGTCATATCCTGATGCTTCCGGGCGGTGCGTATTCCCTGGAACCGGGGAAACACCACCGGAGAATCGCGGAGCGTTTCGCGCTTCTCGATCACATGAAGGTATCGGTTTTCCAGTATCCCCTCTGTCCGGAATATACGGCGGTGGATGTCCGGATCATTCTCATGGAAGCCTATGAGAGGCTGGTGAGTGAATATCCGGACGATCTGTTTTTCCTGTTTGGGGACTCTTCCGGAGGCGGACTGGCCCTGGCATTTTTACAGGAGCTGCGCGATCGGGGCGGCTGCCCCATGCCGTTACGAACAGCGGTGGTGTCTCCCTGGCTGGATATCAGCCTGACGAACCCGAAGATCAAGATCGCCAGAAAGACGGAGCATATACTCCCGGTGGAAGAGCTGATGGAGACCGGAAAACGCTACTGCGGGGGCCTAGATATAGAGGACCCGTTCGTATCCCCGATCTACGGGACCATGGATGGGCTGGGACCGATTCTCATGTTTTCCGGCGAGGAGGAGATACTGACGCCGGACTGCGAACTGCTCACAGAGAAGATGGAGAAGGTAAGCGGTACGGAGTTCGTCTATCGGAAGGCGGCAGGCATGTGCCACGACTGGATTCTGATTCCGTGCAGGGAAACCGATGTGACACTGGATCTTATAGCCGGCTTCTTCCAGGAGGCGTTGGAGGCTGAATAAAAGAAAACCCGGAGACACGATGTGCCTCCGGGTTATTCTTTGTGTGATGAAGTACTATGAATCAAAGGGGACGGGTCAGAGCTTTGCAAGAGACTGAAGGGCGTGGCCTTCAATCAGCACCTCGTAATGTTCCCTGTAGTACGCTTCTGAAGCGTAATCCTGCCGGATCTTGGTGCCGTATTCCGCAAGAATATTACAGACACGGCTGAAGTCGAGTGAGCTCTCCGATGTGTTCTTCACGACGAGGTAATACTGTCTCACTTCCGGTTTCTTATATAATGTATTCTCTCCATCATAGACCTGTCCAACGGCACGGGCTGCCTCCGATATCTGGTCCAGGCTCTGGAAACAGTAAATCCTCATGGTCTTGGCTGCTGCCTCCTCCTTTGGAGCGGGAACTTCTTCCTTATCTTTCTTGTCTGCGCTTAAAAGTCCCAGGAGACCGTCAGCACCTTCTAAGAGCTCACTCGCCAGATCGTTTAACATGGAGTCCTGATCATCGTCGGTCATAGGGGAAAACTTGGCAAAACGAGTATCCAGCTCCTCGGGGTCTTCAATCTTGGTGATGACGAGCATGACGCTTTCGTTGGACAGCGGAATCGCTTCCACCATGAGAGGAATGTCTTCGGCTTCAAATCCCACTTCGTTAGATGCTTTCTGAATCATCTCGCGGAACAGACTGCGGGCCTTTTCACTGCCGTAAGCCAGTTCGCCCAAATTCAAGTTTCGGACACTTAAATCGAAACTGGTCAGTGTACAGCGAATCTGATTTTCATTAATACGTTCTATCTTCATAGGATCACTTCCTGTTCTTTTAAAAATGTTGAATGATTGTTTACATACTTCCTCAACATAACTATACTATATAATATAACCAAAAGGCAATTACTATGTGAAAAAATTTATATAAATTTAAGGGATTTATGAAAAATGGTTGAAAAATTGGGTATGATAGATTAGAATAGGCTCTAAGAGGCGATATTGGACAGGCAAAGAGGAGGTGGGAAAATTAAACACCGTTTTGTTTGGAAAATATCAGCTATGCCGTATCCTTGGGACCGGCCGTCTTGGAACCGTTTTTCTGGCGGTTCATCTTGGACTTTCCGAATACCGCGCAATCAAGCGCGTGCCGAAGAGTTTTCTGGAATATGATCAGTTCAGGCGTGAAGCATTAATTCTGAAGGAGCTGCGCCATCCGGGAATCCCCATTGTATACGATGTAGAAGAAGACGAGAATTACAGTTATTTAATCGAAGAGTATCTGGAAGGAGAATCTCTCTATGACCTGGTAAAGAGCCAGGGTTATCTGCCGCAGAGGCTGGTCATCCATTATGGAATCCAGCTTACTGACATCATGAATTACCTGCATCTCGCAGGAACAACCCCCCCTGTTATATTTGGATTTACAGCCGAGGAATCTATTGGTGTGCCATGGAAGCGTGAAGCTGATTGACTTTGACCATGCCGCCTTTACGGATGAGGCGAATGCGGCCGCGGACCGGTACGGAACCGTCGGATGCGCCGCGCCGGAGCAGTACGAAAAAAACGGAAAGCTGGATGAACGGACAGACTTATATGCCATTGGTGTGATCCTCCATTATCTTTATACCGGTGCGTTTCCGGCGGTACCCTATGAACCGGTGCCCGCGATGAAGCCGGAGCTTGCCGCCATCATCCGGACCTGCCTGGAAGAAAAGCGGGAACGGCGTTTTTCCTCGGCATCAGAACTGAACAAACGGTTAAAGCAGCTGGAGCAAAGGGGAGCCGCTGCAAACGCCTGTCTACAACCATCACCTCTTATGATCGCGCTTGCGGGAAGCAAAGCGGGGGCCGGAACGACTCATATAGCCGTCGGCCTGTCAGTCTGTCTTAGAAATCTTGGTTATCCCAATTTGTATGAAGAAAGAAACGGATCCGGCATGGGAGCGGAGCTCGGTACCTTTACGGGTGCTTTGAGGGACCGCTGCGGCCTGATGCAGCACCATGGCTTTGTGTGGAAGCCGGCCTACGGACCGGGTGTTAAGCTTCCCGTGCCCTCCTGCGGCCTTATGATTGCCGACTATGGGCATGAGGTGGAGGCGGCTCTGGCTGCGGAACCGGACGCGCTGATCCTGGTCTGCGACGGCCGGGAGTGGAGCCGGGAAGCGGCATCGTCTGCTCTGAAGCGCGTGTCGGAATGCCGGATACCTTATGCGGCGGTCTATAATCACCTGGCAGAATCTGCGAGGGTAAAGCCGCCGGAGGGGATCGAACGGAGCCGCTGCTTCCGGGCACCGTATTTTGCAGACCCGTTTAGAGCGTATGAAGGCACGAGTGAATTTTACTGCCAGGTGCTGGAATCGCTGAAACTCGCGCTGGACGTAGGAGAGTACGCGGCGGGGAGACGGAGAAGTCTGCTGGTTTCTTCATGGAACCATGTATGTGGGGAACTGCGGAAAACAGTCGATTTTCTGCGGACTGCAGCCGGAAAAGCCAGGGGGAAAGCACATGAGAACGAGTCATAAAAAACATTTCATTCGTACAAAGGCGTCCCGAAAAGGCGCGGCATTCGCAGAACAGCGTCTGATTGGGCTGATCGGGGCAGGACCGGCTGTGGGGGTGACCCACACTGCGGTCACGATGGCCGGGTACTTGACCGGTATCTGCCGCAGGCGCTGTGCGGTGCTCGAGTGGAATGACCACGGGGCGTTTGAACGGCTGGAGGAGAGCTGTCTTGGAAAAAAGAACAGCGGCTGCCGCGGAAGCTTCCGCATTCTGGACGTGGATTACTACCGGAATGCGGGGACAGAGACCCTGGTATTGTGCAAAAAACTCCGTTATCAGGAGGTAATTGTGGATTACGGGGCCGCTGCCGGAGGAAATCAGGAGGAATTTTTCAGATGTGACAGGCAATTTCTTCTCGCAGGCTTAAGTGAGTGGCAGACAGGGGCATTTCTGGAAACCGCCGGAGCATGGAAGAGGGCCGGTACGGGCTGGGAGACTCTCGCAGTGTTCGGAAGCGAGGAGACCAGAAAGAATATGGAAAAGGAGCTCGGACTTTCAATCCGGCGGGTTCCGGTTTCAGTAGATGCCTTTACTGTCACAGAAACTGTCATGGATTTTTATCAGCAGATTTTATAGCGGCAGGAGGAGGATGTGTCACGAACAGAAGCCTTGTGGAAGCTTAACCTGCCGCTTCTGCACATGGAGGGCGGTATGAATGAAAATGGAAAAGACAGTTACATAGCAGGCCTGAAACGTTACCGTGAACGGGGAATTCCCATCGTAATAGACGGCGAGGTATGCACCGAGCCGGACTGGAACCGTATTTTTGAGGCGAGGGAGGACAATTCCTTTTATATGGCCGATTTTGTCTTAGATGACAAGACGGGAAGACTGACCGAGATCCGGTTTGACAGGGTCTACCACAAATGAATCAAATATGGGGCGCGCGGATACCATCTTCAGCCATCAGCCAGGGAAACGACGCGCCAGGGCGGGACAGGGGAATTTTTGCAATGTAATGAAAATGTAAGCAATTTCCCGGTGAAGTGTGGTATAGTATAATCCAAAGGGGCTTTTATGACTTACATCCATTACAGGAGGAATGCAAATGAAAAGGAGAGTGGTGCCATTTCTAGTGGCACTGGGACTGATTGTTCTGGTAATTGCCGGGTTTTTTGGCATCCGGCTGGTTGAACGATATACACCATCAAAGGAACAGGCCGACATCGGCAAGCTGCTGGGTGTAAGCGGTGACAATGTGGCGGTGTTTCTGAATAATGAGCTTCAGGAAGCAAAGGGAATCTATATAGAAGAACAGACCTATCTTCCGATCGAATGGGTAAATGACAAACTCAACGAAAGATTTTACTGGGATAATCATGAAAAGCTGTTGGTTTACGCGCTTCCGGAGTCCATTGTCTATGCGGATCATTCGACAAAGGGAAGCACGGGTAAGCCTTTGATCTGGGTGAATGACGAGGGCGTCTATCTGTCGCTGGGACTCATTGCCAATTATACGGATATCCGGCTTGACGTCTTTGATCTGGCCGATCACAAGCGCATTTTCGTAAATAACGACTGGTCGGAGGAGACGAAGGCCGTGGCGGACGGCAAGGGGAATGTCCGGGAAAAGGGCGGAATCAAGAGCCCGATCGTTACCAGGGTTGAGAAAGGGTCTGAGGTGACTGTGCTGGAGACCATGGAGAAGTGGGATAAGGTGCGGACCCCGGACGGCTATATCGGGTACGTGGAGCATAAGCGTCTGGGTGAGAGCCGGAGCGAGGCGCCGGTGAGCACATTTGTGGCTCCGGTCTATAAGAATATTTCTCTCGATGAGCCGGTATGCATGGCATGGCACCAGGTTACGAAACCGGAGGGGAACGCCTCCTTTGATAATCTGATCGCCAATACAAAGGGACTGAATGTTATTTCTCCGACCTGGTATGAGCTGACCGACAACGAAGGCGGATTCAATTCCTATGCGGATGCTGCGTATGTACAGAAAGCCCATGACATGGGGCTCCAGGTGTGGGCCCTGATCAATAATTTCAGCGGCAACGTGCAGACGGAGGTTCTGCTTTCGAAGACCTCCACGCGGCAGAAGCTGATTGAGAAGCTGATGGCCGAGGTGGAGCAGTATGGTTTGGACGGACTGAATCTGGATTTCGAGGGAATTAAGAAGGAAGCCGGAGTTCACTATATCCAGTTTATCAGAGAACTCTCTGTATCCTGCAGGAAAGAGGGGATCGTGCTGTCCGTGGATAATTACGTTCCCTATGCCGGCAATGAGTTCTATAACCGGAAGGAACAGGGAATTGTGGCCGATTACGTCATCGTTATGGGGTACGACGAGCATTACGCCGGCGGCGAGCCGGGATCGGTAGCTTCGGTCGGCTATGTGAATGATGGAATTTCCAACACGTTAAAACAGGTTCCGAAGGAAAAACTGATCAATGCCATTCCGCTGTATACGAGAGTCTGGACTGAGGCTGCGGATGGAAAGACGTCATCAGTGGCTCTTGGCATCGCCAAAGCCAAAGAATGGGCCGTGGAGAACAACGTGGAACTGTACTGGCAGGAGGAGCTGGGACAGTATTATGGGGAACTGAAAACTGAGGAGGGGACGAAAAAAGTCTGGATGGAGGAAGAACGTTCCATAGGGCTTAAGATGGATCTGATCAGGAAGTATGATCTGGCTGGAGTTGCCTGCTGGAAGCTTGGCTTCGAGCCCGCCGAACTGTGGGATGAGATACGGATGGATCAGGAGTAGAACATCGCAAAGAGACAGGAAGGTTCAGAGCTATGAAAAAGAGAACAGCATTGTATGCGGCGCTGATCTGTACGATTATGACCGGGTGTTCCTTAAAAAGCCCGGTGTCGGAGACGGTGACGGAACCGGAGAGTACGGCAGAGACGGAAAGCGCGGAGATTCCTCAGACACCGGCAGAGACGACGGCGCCTCCTACCATTGAGGAATTTCCCCACGAAGCGGATGACCCCACTGCAAAACCGCCGGAGCAGAAATTTGAGGAAGGCTGCCGGATTCTTCTGGCCTCGGATATCCATTATCTCTCCCGTGGACTGACGGATTTTGGAGACGGATTCAAGTATAAGGTGGAACACGGGGACGGAAAAGTCGTAAACTACATATGGGAGATCACAGATGCGTTCATTGAAGCGGTGAAGAAAGAGGATCCGGATCTCGTGATCCTGTCAGGGGACTTAACCCTGAACGGTGAGAGGGACAGCCATCTTGATTTCGCCAGGAAGCTGAAGGAGATCGAGGACGCGGGGATCCCCGTCATTGTGATCCCGGGGAATCACGATATCAACAACACTGCGGCGGCGCAGTTTACAGGAGCGCAGGCTCTGGGAACGGCTCACATCGGCCCGGAGGACTTCGCGGAGATTTACCAGGATTTCGGATATGATGAAGCGGTGAGCCGCGATTCTGCGTCGCTCAGCTACGTATATCAGATTGATGACTATAACCGGGCGCTGATGCTGGATACGTGCCAGTATGCGCCATATAATCAGGTCGGCGGCATGATTCAGGAGGAGACGTACGACTGGATTGAAGATCAGATGGAGGATGCCTGGGACCTGGGCATGAATGTGATACCTGTGGGGCACCATAATCTGCTGGATGAGAGCGAGGTCTATGTGGAGGACTGTACCATCGAGCACAGCGAGCAGCTGATCGACCAGCTGGACAGCTGGGATGTGCCTTTATTTTTAAGCGGCCATCTCCATGTGCAGCATTTTATGCGTGAAGATGAGGACTACGGGATCTATGAGATCGTCACCAGCTCGCTGGCGACACCGCCATGCCAGTATGGAATGCTGGATTACGGCGATGACGGAAGCTTTAAGTATCACACGGTGCCCCTCGATATGGAAGCCTGGGCGAAGGAACAGGGGAGTACGGATAAGAACCTGCTGAATTTTAATGCGTACTCGGAAGAATTCCTGAACCGGGTATTCTACAATCAGGCTCAGGATGAATTTGAACGCATGAATAATTTTGACAGCCTCACGAAGCGCCAGAAGGATCAGATGGCAAAGGTATACGCGGAGATCAACTCTGCCTGCTATGCGGGAAAGGCCGTGGAGATAAAGGATAAGGCTACGGAAAAGGCCGGATACAAGCTGTGGGGGGAGAATGGATATCCCAGTATCTTAAGCCAGTACTTAGAATCGATCGTCAGGGATGCCACGAAAGACTATAATTCGCTGGAAGTGGAATAAAGTTGGTTCTTTTTTATTTTGCCGGGAGATATAATTCAATAAGAATACGAATCAGGCAGGCAAAGTGAAACTATCAAAATTGGAACCGTATCTGGCGGTACTGCTGCTGGTTATGGTCTATGTCGTATCCCGCCAGGCAGGCCGGATGGCGGCGGGAGTCAACGTAATCTCCGGGAAAGAGCGGCCGGTCGTGGTGATCGATGCGGGCCATGGAGGCAATGACCCCGGGAAGATCGGAGTGGATGGCAGCCTCGAGAAGGACATTAATCTAAAGATTGCCAGGAAGGTGAAGGCCTATCTGGAAGCCTCCGATGTCCAGGTGGTCCTGACACGTGAAGACGACCAGGGGCTCTATACGGAAAAGGACAGCAAGAAAAAGATGGCGGACATGAACCGGCGCTGTCAGATTATCAATGAGACGAGTCCGGCGCTGACGGTGAGCATCCATCAGAACAGCTATCATCAGGAAGGAATCTCAGGCGGCCAGGTGTTCTACTACAAGGGATCAGAGAAAGGAAAGAAGCTGGCGGAGACGCTGCAGAAGCGGTTTGACTTCGTCCTGGGCGACAAGAATACGAGAGTAGCCAAGGCCAACGACAACTATTTCCTCCTGCTCCATGTGAAGACACCGATTGTCATTGTGGAGTGCGGTTTCCTGTCGAACTGGAATGAGTCGGCCATGCTGAATTCCGAGGAGTATCAGGACCGGCTGGCCTGGACGATACATATGGGGATTATGGAGTATTTGAACGGAAGATAATGATAATTGAAAATTGGTCATGGAGAAGAGCGGGTTCAGATAGTTTGAACCCGCTTTAAAAGTTTGTCCAATGACGGCAAATGGATCAGTCTCTAAATGCAATCGTATAATACAAGATGGTCTGTTTATTTCCACATGGGCAGATACAGCCCAAGTATACGGTACTCTCATGGTTGAAGCAAAAACCGAAGATACGGCCGAAAAGGTTGATCAGGAATAAGAAAAAATTCAGTTCTTCCTCTAATTCGCTTGTGCTGCAATACGTGAAAACCTGAGCATACCACGTTTTGCACGATCTGCGCTCTCCACATCTGGGCATGTCCCAATCGATATTAAAATTTTTTCTTAATAGCTCGAGTTTCTCATAGTCTGATTTTCCTTCAAGAGATCTTAATACCTCTTCTTTTAATAAATCTAAATCTTTTCCCTGTAGATTCATGATAAAATTACGCCCCTAAAATATTTACTTACAATATCATAATATTCAGCGGAGCGGTTTTTTGACACAAGCCCTGTTTTAGGGCCTGGAAAAATGGCTTCAAAAAAGGAAGAACTGGCAGCTGGAAGGAGACTCCATTATATCCGTGAGCCAGTTTCCTTCCTTGTTGCCCGCTCTTCCTGTTTGGCAGGGAGTGGAAGCGTATGTATCCGACTACAGCAGGAATATCTTATGCTGCCGGCACTCCTCGATCATGTCGTTTGGCCAGATGCTTGCCTGTACCTCGCCTACATGGGCGCGGTTTAGGAGAAGCATGCACAGACGGGACTGACCGATACCGCCGCCGATGGTGTAAGGCAGCTGTCCCTCTAAGAGCATGCGGTGGTAGGGCAGAGAACGGCGGTCCTCGCAGCCCGCCTTCCGGAGCTGATCTTCCAGGGATTTCTCATCTACACGGATGCCCATGCTGGAGATCTCCAGGGCGCAGTTTAAGTTCTCGAACCAGAAGAGAATATCTCCGTTTAACTGCCAGTCATCGTAGTCAGGGGCTCTGCCGTCGTGGGGCTCGCCGCTGGCCAGCTTATCGCCGATCTGCATTAAAAAGACGCAGCCGTACTCTTTGGTGATTAAATTCTCCCGCTCCTTCGGAGTCTTGTCGGGATAACGGTCCTCCAGCTCCTGGGACGTGATGAAGGTGATCTCCTTTGGAAGATGGTTGACAGCGTTCGGGTACTTATACCAGACCTCATGCTGCATGTGCTTGATGATCTTGAATATAGTGCGGACCGTCTCTTTTAAGGTTTCGATGGTGCGGTCCTCTTTCGTGATGACCTTTTCCCAGTCCCACTGGTCTACATAGCAGGAATGAAGATTATCCAGGTCCTCGTCGCGCCGGATCGCGTTCATGTTTGTATAGAGGCCTTCGCCCGGCAGAAAGCCGTATTCGTGAAGAGCCATTCGTTTCCATTTGGCAAGAGAGTGTACGACTTCGACGGTTTCACCCGGAATTCCCGCTATGTCAAACTGGACGGGGCGCTCTACGCCGTTTAGGTTGTCGTTCAAACCGCTGCTCTTCTCCACGAAGAGGGGGGCGGAGATTCTCTCCAGGTTCATTTCCCTTCCAAATTCCTTCTGAAAGGTGTCACGTATGTATTTGATGGCCTCCTGCGTCTCACGTACGGTGAGATGGGGGTCATAGTTTTCTGGTATGATGAGTGCCATTTCATTGTCCTCCCGGTATAATATCCCTTTTATGGTATCATTATTACAGAAATTCCGCAAGTATTACAAGGATGAATTGCAGTAAAAAGTAAATTTGAACCAAAGCTGTAAAGTCAAGTAAAAAGTTGCATGCGACTTAGGGTTGTGCTATGATAAGCAGTAAGTATGCAGGGGGAAAGCCCCTGTCTGAGAGAAGCCAGTACTGCATTGCGCAGCGCGGTACTGGAGAAAAGAGAGCGGAGAAAGATGGTTACGGAACGAATTATAATAGAAGATACGCACAGGATAGATGCGGGAAAGCTGGAGAGAGCGGCAGAGATTTTAAGGGAGGGAGGTCTGGTGGCATTTCCGACGGAGACCGTGTATGGACTCGGGGCAAATGCTCTCGATGAGGAAGCGGCAAAGAAGATATACGCAGCAAAAGGAAGACCTTCGGACAATCCGCTGATTGCACATATCGCGGATTTTTCTGATTTGAAGCCCCTGGTGGCGGAGATTCCGGAGGCGGCGGGGAAGCTGATGGAGGCATTCTGGCCGGGGCCGCTGACCATGATATTTCCTAAGAGTGACGCCGTTCCATACGGCACGACAGGAGGACTGGATACCGTGGCGGTCCGCATGCCCAGCGATCCGGTGGCCATGACGCTCATCCGGCTTGCCGGTGTACCGGTAGCGGCCCCCAGCGCCAATACGTCTGGACGGCCCAGCCCTACGACGGCGGATCACGTATGGCAGGACATGAACGGAAAGATCGACATGATCGTGGATGGCGGACCTGTGGGAATCGGTGTGGAATCCACGATTATCGATGTGTCCGGGGAGAGTCCGGTGATTCTGCGCCCGGGAGCCATCACACAGGAGATGGCCGGCGAGGTGCTGGGCATGGAGATCGGCCTCGATCCGGCGATTACCGGTGACGGCCCGATGAACGCCGATGTGAAGCCCAAGGCGCCCGGGATGAAGTATAAGCACTATGCGCCGAAGGCTGATTTGACCCTGGTTGAGGGGACGCCCGCCGATGTGGTCCGCACCATCAACCATCTGGCCGGGGAGAAGCTGGAGGCGGGGTACCGCGTGGGAATTATCTGCACGGACGAGACCATGGAGCTGTACCCGGATGGCATGGTGAGAAGCCTGGGGCTGCGCGCCAGGGAGGAGACCATTGCCCATAATTTATACGCTGTACTAAGGGAATTTGATGATCTGGAGGCGGATTACATCTATTCAGAGAGTTTTTCGGCCGACCATCTGGGACAGGCGATTATGAACCGGCTGAAGAAGGCGGCGGGATACCATATGATTAAGGGAGGAGATTATGTCAGTGACTGAGAAGAGAGAAGATTATATTACATGGGATGAATATTTCATGGGAGTTGCCATTTTATCCGGAAAGCGTTCCAAGGACCCCAGCACACAGGTGGGAGCGTGTATCGTAAGCCAGGACAACAAGATCCTGTCCATGGGATACAATGGATTTCCGAAGGGATGCTCCGACGATGAATTTCCCTGGGGAAAGGAACACGAGAAGGACGATCCGTATAACGCAAAATATTTTTACTCCACCCACAGCGAGTTAAACGCCATCTTAAACTACAGAGGCGGCAGTCTGGAGGGATCCAAGCTGTATGTCACACTGTTTCCGTGCAATGAATGTGCAAAGGCCATCATCCAGTCGGGGATCAAGACGATCGTCTACGGTAGTGATAAGTACGACGGGACGCCGGCGGTCAATGCCTCCAAGCGCATGCTGAACGCGGCGGGGGTGCGGTATTACCAGTATCAGCCGACAGGCCGGAAGATAGAAATCGAGGTTTAGGTCAATTATGAAGTTTTTGCTAGCGGCGCTGAATGCCAAATATATTCATTCCAACCCCGGGATTTACAGCCTGAAGGCCTATGCGGAGAGACAGATGGAGTGTGATCTCTCTGACGCCTTAGGGAAGCAGGAAATCTCGGTGGAGCTGGGAGAGTATACGATCAATAACCAGATGGGGGATATCTTAAAGGACATCTACTTAAGAAAGCCGGATATGGTCGGCTTCTCCTGCTATATCTGGAATATATCCTGGGTTATGGAGCTTGTGCGGGACCTTCCGTTAGTTCTCCCCGAAGTGGAGATCTGGCTGGGAGGTCCTGAGGTTTCTTATGATGCGGCGGATGTCCTTCAGAGGGAGCCGGGAGTTACCGGTATTATGATGGGAGAAGGGGAGGAAACCTTTCTGGAGGTGCTTAAGCTTTACGCGGACGGCAGGAGGGATTTTTCTTCGATCGACGGAGTGGCCTGCCGGAATGAGAAGGGGGAGCCGGTTATCCGGCCTCTGAAAAAAGCGGTGGACATGAGCGCTATTCCATTTCCGTATGAAGATTTAGATGATTTTGAGCATAAGATTGTTTATTATGAGAGCAGCAGGGGGTGCCCATTTTCCTGCAGCTACTGTTTATCCTCTCTGGATAAGTCGGTCAGGTTCCGAAGCATGGAGCTGGTGAAACGGGAACTGGATTTCTTTTTGGAGCGCAGGGTTCCCCAGGTGAAGTTTGTGGACAGAACCTTTAACTGCAGCAAGAAGCATACCATGGAGATCTGGCGCCACATCACAGAGCATGACAATGGGGTGACAAACTTCCATTTTGAGATCTCCGCGGATCTGCTCGATGAGGAGGAACTGGAGCTGATGGCGGAGATGCGCCCCGGATTAATTCAGCTGGAAATCGGCGTACAGAGTACGAATCCGGATACCATCCGCGAGATCAGGCGGAAGACGGATTTAACCCGCCTCAAATCGGTGGTGGAACGCATACACGGGTTTGGCAATATCCACTGCCATCTCGATCTGATCGCGGGTCTGCCTTATGAGGGCTATGAGAGCTTCCGGAACTCCTTTAACGAGGTCTATGAGATGAAGCCGGATCAGCTGCAGCTGGGCTTTTTAAAGGTCCTGAAGGGGTCTTTTATGGCTGAAAATGCAAAAGCCTACGGCCTGGTCTACAGCGCAAAGCAGCCCTACGAGGTGCTGGGCACGAAATGGCTCGATTATGGGAGCCTGCTAAAACTAAAGGGCGTGGAAGAGATGGTGGAGGTCTATGAGAACAGCGGACAGTTTACCGTCACCATGAAGGAACTGGTGAAGGAATTTAATACGCCGTTTGACTTGTTCTCTGATCTGGCGGAGTATTATGAGACGCACACGCTGACGGGGGCCAGCCACAGCCGTATGGCAAGATATGAGATTTTAGACGGCTTTGTGGCGGAACACATTCCGGGGAAAGCGGCAGTGTACAGACGGCTCATGGTATATGACCTGTATCTCAGGGAGAATTTAAAGAGCCGCCCGGATTTCGCTGAAGATCAGACTCCGTTCAAGGAGCAGGTGCGGGAATTCTTCGCAGAAGAGGCAGTGAAGCACCGCTATTTAAGCGACGGATACGAGGGCTTTGAGGCGAGACAGCTGATTAAAATGGCTCATCTTGAGGTATTTGCGGGGAAGACCGCGGTGCTGTTTGACTACAGGAAACGGGATCCGCTGAGCTATAATGCGGCGGCTTATGTGATTGAGGATTTCTTTAACTGACTGTGTACTGATGCAGCTATGGTGAATGGATAGAGTGCATCGATACAAAGAGGAGATGAATATGGCAAAGAGAGAGACAAAAGCGGAGCTTAAAGCGCGTGTGGATCATGTGCTGGCGGCTCTTGACCAGGAATACGGAACGGAATACGTCTGCTATTTGAACCACGAGACCCCGTGGCAGCTGTTGATTGCGGTTATTATGAGCGCGCAGTGCACGGACGCCAGAGTAAATATCGTGACGGCGGATTTATTTAAAAAGTACGATTCCATAGAGAAATTTGCGAATGCGGATTTAAAGGAGCTGGAGAATGATATCCACTCCATCGGCTTTTACCACATGAAGGCGAAGAATATTATCTCCTGCTGCCGGGACCTGGTTACGCGGTTTGGCGGCGAGGTGCCGGGGACCATCGAGGAACTGACCAGCCTGGCGGGCGTGGGCAGGAAGACGGCGAATGTCATCCGGGGAAATATTTACAATGAGCCGAGTATCGTGGTGGATACTCATGTAAAGCGGATATCCAGAAAGCTGGGATTTGCGAAGGCGGAGGATCCGGAGAAGATCGAGATGGAGCTTATGAAGGTACTGCCGAAAGAGCACTGGATTCTCTGGAATATCCAGATTATCACGCTGGGACGGAGTATCTGTTTTGCGAGAAGCCCGAAGTGTAAGGAATGCTTCCTTCGGGAGTACTGTCCCAGTGCGGATCAGTAGGGGGATAAGATGGTAAATTCCTATGTGGCAGTGGATTTGGAGACGACAGGGCTGGATCCAAAGCGGGATAAAATTATAGAAATAGGGGCTGTACGGGTCGAGGCGGGCGAGATAACGGCGGATTTTGAGTCGTTTGTAAACCCGTACCGTCTGCTGGAGGCGAGGACGAAGTCACTGACGGGAATCCGTGACCGGGATGTCGCAGATGCGCGGGGAATCGATGCGGTGCTCCCCGGCTTTTTGAACTTTGCAGGGGAACTGCCGCTTCTGGGGCACCGGATTATTTTCGATTACAGTTTCTTAAAGAGGGCGGCGGTCAATCAGGGAGAAGAATTTGCCCGGGCCGGCATCGATACGCTGACACTCGCCCGGCTGTTTATGCCGGAGGATGAGAAGAAGAATTTAAAGGCGGCCTGCGGGTGGTTTGGGGTGGAACAGAAGGAAACGCACCGCGCCATGGCCGACGCCATGGCGGCGCACCAGCTTTATCAGGCGATGAAAAAGAGGTACGGAAAGGAGCGCCCGGACGTATTTTCCGAAGAAAATCTTATTTATAGGGTAAAAAAGGAGCAGCCAGCCTCAAAAAGGCAAAAAGAACACTTGCAGGATTTAATAAAATATCATAAAATAGGCTTAACTGTGCAAATTGACCACTTAACCCGCAATGAAATCTCCAGAATTACGGATAAAATCATAGCACAGTACGGAAGAATATAAGAGAGGTGAATATCATGATTAACTTTAACGATAAAAAAAACAGGAAGGTAGTTTCCATAGTCCTTATCGCAGTGGTAATTCTGCTGATCGTAGCTATGGTACTGCCGATGATGCTGGTCCGCTAGGAGAAGGAAGCAGCAGGCAGCAACTTGAAAATTGAGGAATGATTATGAAAAACAGAACTTTGGCAACAGGCCTTGCGGCCATGGCGCTGGCGGTGGGACTGACACTGGCCTTTCCGGCACCGTCGCGGGCTGATACCCTTCCGGAGGGTCTCTATGTAGGAGAATACAGTCTGGGGGGAATGACAGAAGAGGAAGCCAGCGAAAAGATCCAGAGCCTTGTGGGCGAGATGGAGAATCAGAAGATTACGCTGGTAGTGGATGGAGAGTCCGTGGATACTACGGCGAAGGAACTGGGCTTTCACTGGTCCAATACCGACGCGGTAAACCAGGCCGCGGCATCCGTAACGGGAGGGAATTTAATCCACCGTTATTTAAACTTGAAAGACATCGAACATAACCATGTCGTTATTCCATTGGAGACAGCTTTTGACGATGGTAAGGTGGCGGCATTCGTAGAGGAAAAATGTGCTTCTGTCGTAGCAGAGCCAAAGGATGCGTCAATCACGAGAGAGAATGGGGCGTTTGTCGTCACTCCCGCCGTGGTTGGAAAGAGTGTGGATGCAGGGGCGACGAAAGCAGCCCTCGATGAGGCGATATCCGGAGGCCTTAAGGAACCGGTGACGGTGACTGCGGCAGTGACGGAGGCTCAGCCGAACATCACAACGGAAGCGCTTTCAACGATTCAGGATGTGCTGGGAACCTTTTCCACGGATTTCTCCAGCAGCGGCAATTCCCGTGCCACCAATCTACGGGTGGGAGCGGGCAAGATCAACGGCCACGTGCTGATGCCGGGTGAGACGCTGTCCGGTTATGAGTGCATGCATCCGTTTACGACAGCCAACGGCTATGCCACTGCGGCCGCTTATGAAAACGGTCAGGTGGTTGACAGTGTGGGAGGCGGCGTATGCCAGATTTCCACGACGCTTTACAACGCGTCTCTCCGCGCAGAACTGGAGATTACGCAGAGACAGAACCACTCGATGATCGTTACGTATGTAAAACCCTCGGAAGACGCGGCTATCGCCGGTACTTATAAGGATTTGAAGATTACGAATAACTACGGCACTCCGATTTACGTGGAGGGCTATACGTCAGGCAAAACGCTGACCTTTACCATTTACGGCAAAGAGACGAGGCCTGCCAACCGGACATTTAAGTTTGTGTCCGAGACCCTTGGAACGATGGATCCGGGACCGCCAAAGGAAGAGGTGGATCCGACCATGGAGCCGGGCGCCAGAAAACAGGTGCAGTCTGCTCACAGGGGCTATAAGTCCAGACTGTGGAAATACGTCTATATCGATGGCGTGGAGCAGAGCAAAGAGATACTGCATACAGACACATACAACGCCTCCAAGGCGATTGTGAAGGTAGGTCCGGCGGCTCCGGCAGTGACCGTACCGCTTCCGGAGGAGACGACAGCGCCGGTGGAGACAACGCCGGTGGAACCGACACCGGTAGAAGGCGTGGATGGAGGTCCGGGTGTAACCGAACCGACTCCGGAGACGGCAGCACCTGCGCCGGTTTCTACACCGGATCCGGTGCCCGCGCCGCAGCCCGGAGGTTCTGATGAAACTCCGGTGCAGTGACGGGAGTTATGCATGAGAAAAATAGAACGAGATAACACCGGCCTTATGCGGCCGGGACAGAATCTGGTGGTGGCAGGGTACGCGGGATATGCCGGTACGATTGCGATCGTGAGGCAGAAGCGCGAAGAGCTGCTTCAGTGGTTTACAAAAGGCTACTTAGACCGGATTATGGAAAATGAAGATGGAACACTGAGTGGGAATCTGGAACGGTGGAAAGCATTGGGAGCCACGGAGTGTGAACCGGCAGGGGAGGGCGGAATACTTTCCGCCCTCTGGAATTTATCCGGGGCATACATGACGGGCATCGAATTTTCACTGCGCCAGATTCCTGTCAAACAGGAGACAATTGAGGTCTGCGAGCGGTACGATTTAAACCCGTACCGGCTTTATTCGGACGGCTGCCTGCTCTTTGTCACAGACAACGGCGGTGAGATGGTTCTGGCCCTGGAACGGGAAGGAATCCACGCCGCGGTGATTGGACGGGTGACGGAAGGTATCGGAAGGATCATCCGCCACGGAGAAAGCTCCGGTTACTTAGACCGGCCCGCGGAGGATGAGATTCATAAAGTATTATAAGCAATCATTATAATAAATCATTTTAATCAGGAGGTAAGGTTATGAGAGAGAAGATATTGGCGGTTATTGAAAAAAACAGCAGAATCGACTTGAAGGATCTGGCGGTTCTTTTAGGGGAAAGTGAGGCCGCGGTCGCCAATGAGATCGCCGAGATGGAAAAAGAGCATATCATCTGCGGTTACCATACCCTGATTAACTGGGACAATACCAGTGATGAAAAAGTGGTTGCCTTAATCGAAGTTAAGGTAACACCGCAGAGAGGCATGGGATTCGACAAGATCGCGGAACGTATCTACCAGTACAGCGAGGTGGAAGCGGTTTATCTGATGTCAGGCGCATATGACTTTACCGTATTTATCGAGGGAAGGACCATGAGACAGGTAGCACAGTTTGTTTCGGATAAGCTCTCCCCGATGGAATCCGTATTAAGCACAGCAACTCACTTTGTACTTAAAAAATACAAGGATCATGGCACCGTACTCGCTGAAGAGACGCAGGATGAAAGGATGTTGATTACCCCGTGAGAAATCCATTATCTGAAAGAATCGTAGAGATTCCGCCATCAGGAATCCGTAAATTTTTTGACATTGTAAGTGAAATGAAGGACGCTATCTCCCTGGGCGTCGGTGAACCGGACTTCGAGACTCCGTGGCATATCAGGGAAGAGGGAATCTATTCTCTGGAGAAAGGACGCACATTCTATACGTCCAACGCCGGTTTGAGGGAATTGAAGGTTGAGATCAGCAGCTACTTAAAGAGACGCTTTGATGTTACATACGATCCGGACCATGAGGTGATGGTGACGGTGGGCGGCAGCGAGGCCATTGACGTGGCTCTGCGTGCCATGCTGGACCCGGGCGACGAAGTGCTGATTCCGCAGCCCTGTTTCGTCTCCTATGTGCCGTGTACCATTCTGGCAAACGGTGTGCCGGTTCCGATTCCGCTGGAGGAAAAGGATAACTTTAAGCTGACAAAGGAAAAACTGCTTTCATATATCACCCCGAAGTCGAAGATTCTCGTTCTGCCGTTCCCGAACAATCCAACCGGCGCGGTAATGACCGCGGAGGAGCTGGCTGTTATCGCGGAGATCGTCATCGAGAAGGATCTTTTTGTGCTGACAGATGAGATATACGGGGAGCTGACGTATGGAATGGAGCATACCACCATCGCATCCTTCCCGGGCCTTAAAGAGCGTACCGTGCTGATTAACGGATTTTCCAAGGCTTACGCCATGACGGGCTGGCGTCTCGGCTATCTGGCCGCACCGGCTGTTATTCTGGAACAGATGTTAAAGATTCACCAGTTCGCTATCATGTGCGCGCCGACCACCAGCCAGTACGCTGCCATCGCGGCTCTGCGGGACGGGGACAAGGACGTGCAGATGATGAGAGAGTCATACGACCAGAGACGCCGTTTTCTCATGAACGCGTTTAAGGAGATGGGACTGGAATGCTTTGAGCCCAACGGCGCATTTTACGCATTCCCCAGCATTAAGCGTTTCGGCATGACCTCCGATGAGTTCGCTACAAGGCTGCTCCAGGAGGAGAAGGTGGCCGTCGTTCCGGGAACGGCGTTCGGTGACTGCGGTGAGGGATATCTGCGTGTTTCCTATGCATACTCCTTAAAGAGCTTAAAAGAGGCGCTGGGACGTATGGAACGCTTTGTGAAGAGACTGGATGGAAAGGCATAGAATCATTATGAACGTTGTATTACTGGAACCGGAGATGCCGGCCAATACCGGCAATATCGGAAGAACCTGTGTGGCCACGGGGACGAAGCTTCATCTCATCGAGCCGCTGGGATTTAAACTGAATGACAAGCTGATCAAGAGGGCCGGACTGGACTACTGGGATAAGCTGGATGTGACGGTTTACTGTGATTACCAGGATTTCCTGGACAGGAATCCGGGAGCAAAGATTTATATGGCTACGACGAAGGGGCTTCATGTTTATTCGGACGTGGAGTATGAACCGGACTGTTTCCTGATGTTCGGAAAAGAGAGCGCCGGAATTCCGGAGGATATTCTCCTGGAGAATCAGGAGCAGTGTGTGAGGATTCCCATGTGGGGAGACATACGCTCGCTGAACCTGTCAAACTCGGTGTCGATTGTGCTGTATGAGGCGCTTAGACAGAACGGGTTTGAGAAGATGACCATGCAGGGGCAGCTGCACCATCTGCATTGGAAAGAGTAAGTATGACAGCGTGTACAGGATAAGAACAGGTATGATAAACAGAAAGGAAGGCTGAGTCATTCAGCCCTCCTTTTTTTCTGTTTTATTAAAGATTAGTAGATTTCGGAAGGCTGAATATAAATTCTGTTCCAACGCCCTCTGTGCTGACCACATCAATGTTTTCACCGTGAGACTGGATGATCTCCTTTACGATCGCAAGGCCAAGGCCGGTTCCCTTCTTATCTTTTCCGCGTGATAAATCAGACTTGTAAAAACGTTCCCATATCTTCTTTATGCTGTCCTTCGGGATACCGATTCCGGTGTCCTTTACGGAGATAAAGATCTTTTCGTATTTCCCGGAGGCCTGGATGTAGATGGTGGAATCGTGGTGGCTGAATTTGATGGCATTGTCGATCAGGTTGTACATGACCTGCTGAATCTTCCCGAGATCGGCGTAAACCATCTGAATATTGTTGGAGAAGGTCAGGTCGAAGTTGATATTCTTCTCCTCACACGTTCCCTCAAAGGACGCCGCCGTGTCCTTGATTACCCGGTTGATGTCGAAATTCGTCCGGTTCAAATAGCCCTTGCTGTCCAGCGTGTTCAGCGTCAGCATTCCCTGCGTCAGCTTGTTTAACCGCTCGGTCTCTGTAATCACCCGGGTTAAATACTTCTCATACATCTCCGGAGGGATGGTGCCATCCAGAATGGCCTCTAAGTATCCTTTGATGGATGTCAGCGGGGAGCGGAAATCATGAGACACATTGGCGATAAATGTCTTCTGGTATTCCTCCATCTTGTTCAGCTCATCCGACATATAGTTTAAGGTGGCCGCTAAATATCCCATCTCGTCTCTGGTATTCACATCAATGTGGTACGTTAAATTCCCCTGAGCGTATTCGTTGGCGCCCGCCGTGATCTTTTTCAGCGGGAAGTATACCGTCTTTGTAAAGACGAGAAGGATGATCAGGGAGAGGCCGAATACCACGGCGAGTGTAATGTATACAATATTCAAAATACCATCTCTCGTATTCTGCAGAACTGAGAGCGGCATATGGATGACCACATAGCCGTAAGTCGTGTAATTCCCGGTAATGGGGGCGTGGACACTCAGTACATCATAGGTGAACTGGTCATAGAATGTGCCGATGGTATACGACTTGTTGCCGGCTGCCGTGGGATCGAAGCGGTCGATGACCCGGCCGGTCCGCTCTGACTGGTCGCTGTCCACCACAATCTTTCCCTGGCGGTCGATGATCCAGATCTGGGCGTGGAGGTAATGGGCGGATCCCACCAGCTGAGGGTAGGATGAGATCAGATCCATGTCTTTTCCATGGTACATGCCGCTGTAGGTGGAGGCGATCTGATTGGCTTCATCGTACAGCGAATCAGCCTGTTCGCGGATCAGGTAGCGCTCCGTCATCCGGGAAGACAGGGTGGCAATTGAGGCAAAACCTAAAAGGCCGAATACCAGGTAGCCGAGAATAAACTTGTAATAAAGGGAATGAGTCATTGTGATTCTCCATTTTCATTGATCTGTAGGTATCATTCGATATGATAAATTAAGTATAATACTTTTTGACCATTAAGTCACTACGGATTTTAACGGGACGGGGAGAAAGACTGTTACTAATTTATTTTTCATGGAACAAAACAAATGCTCCGCCCTTCCGGCAGTGAAACCGGTTGGCGGAGCATTCACTCTGTTCTGGAAAATACGTTTATTTTGCAGGCTGAATATCGGTGACAACGGTATCGAGGTTGTCCGGGGTGGGCAGTCCGTTGGTATAGCTCACGGTTATTTTATCTCCGGACTTGATGTCTTTGTACTCTTCACTCTGTGTTTCATCCAGTGGGAAGACGTACGCTTCCTCGCCCTCTTCCGCAACAATGGTAATCATAAAGCCTTTGTTTTCCTCTACAACTCCCGTTACAGTACCTTCACTGCTCTGGGAATCTCCTGTGGAATCGGAGCCGGAATCAGCAGCACCGGATTCGTCCCTGGTGGTTGCGCTGGCGGAAGTTTCCGTCTTTACAGATGTAGTCGGGGCAGCCGCTTCTTTTTTCGATGAGCATGCGGCCGCAGATAATGCGAATACCAGGACAGCTGCCATAATTAATAATTTCTTCTTCATAATAATCCTCCATATGATGTTTTTTTAATTACAGAGAATTAGACGTGAAAGAGAAGTAAAAAGTTGCAAAGGATGGAAAAAAATGTTTCAGCCGCTTATCGACATGGCGGAAAAAGTTATCCACAATAATGTGGAAATGTCTGTGGATTAATTGTTAATATCTGAAAATTGTGTGAACGGGGATGTGGAAAACGTAAAAAAGGGGATGAAGAGTGTGGATAACGGAAAGATATGGGGGAAAGAGGGAAAATACGGAAAGATTTTATTCAAAATAACTTTTTCAAATAATAGTATGGTATTCTTAAAATTGTCTCGCTAAAAAGGGGCCCATATCCCTGGAATCCTGAGCTGCCGCACAGATATCCGACAGTGAATCCCTTGCTGCAGGAACAAAACAGCAAAGGAGGCGGGGAACAAAGAATACATATTGAAATTAAACTACATATCCACGGACCGGCATCCTACATATTGACAGGGAGTTACAAATTGTAAGTGCAATTCTTCCTTGTTAAGATAACAGTAATACAATTGGTCAGATGACTGGAGGAATGGTAACGATGGATATGGAAAAAAATGCAGAGATGGAGAAAAGCGAAAGACAAGACAGACCGGCAATCGTGATGATTACCTGTGATGAACTGAACCGGAAGACGTTGGGATGTTACGGAGGGAAAGCAATTACCACGCCGCATATCGACAGTCTGGCGGAAGAGGGCACGAACTATGAGAACTGCTATACCGTCAGTCCCTGGTGCCTGCCGTCCAGGTGCTCGATCCTTACAGGCCGTTATCCGCACAACAGCGGCGCCTACAGCAATTTCCGCAAGTGCGCGCTGGATACGGGAATCAGCAACCTGTTCCAGTCGCTGAGGGAAAGCGGCTACCGCACTTCCGTGTTTGGAAAATGCCATTTTGCACCGGTTCCCTACTCGGAGACGCGGGCGGACCGGACTCTGCCGTATGAGGAGTTCAAAGCGTATTACGAGAGTCTGGGGATCGATCATCTGGAACTGGAGGATGACAAACAGGTATCCGTCTGGTTCTGCGATGATTACAGCAAAGAGCTGGATCAGGCCGGATATTTGAAAGCATACCGGGATGCGGTGTGGAATCCGGACTACAGGAAGGTCTTCCCGTTCCCTGGACCGGCAGACTGGCATCCGGATGCCTGGACCGGCAGAAAGGCGGTGGAGTATATTCACAGCTATGAGGAGGAAAAGCCTCTGTTTGCCTGGATATCCTTCAGCGGCCCCCATTATACCTTCGATGCGCCGGAGGAGTATTTGAGTCAGGTGGACATGGCCGGGCTGCCGCCGCTTATTAAGCGGGAAGGAGAACTGGACGGGGAAGACCGGATTCATCACGACAGCTACTTTGGAGGCCCAAACAGCAACATCGATGGATGCGGCCATGCTGACGGCCATGCGTGCAAAAATTATACCGATGAATACTGGGACCGGCTCAGAAGAAGCTACTGCGGAAATGTAAAGCTGATCGACGACCAGGTCGGAGAGATTATAAAAGCCGTCAAAGCGAAATACGGGGACAATGCCCTGATCCTGTTTTCCGCGGACCACGGGGAGATGCTGGGAGATCATGGACTGTGGGGAAAACATAACTGCGCGTACGACGAGGTGTGGCATATTCCGCTTCTGGTAAAGTACCCGGGCCAAAAGACGGGGACGGCGGACCGGCGGCTCGTGAACTCCGTGGACTTCCTGCCGACGTGCCTGGAGGCGGCGGGGGCCGTGATACCGGCCTGCGACGGCAGACCGCTCAGCGATCCGGATTGGGAACGGGATTATACCTTTGCGGAGGGAGAGGGGTATCTGGCTGTCACGGACGGGAGATTTAAGTATGTCCACGTACAGAAGGGCAGGGAACACGGAAGAGAGCTGCTGGATCTGCGGGAAGATCCGAACGAGTTTGAAAACCGGATCGCACTGCCCGAATACCAGGAAGCCCTGGCGGCGCTTCGGGAAAAGATGATTGAACATGTGATTCCGGCAATTCTGGCTTAGAGCATGTCTAAAAATTCATTTCCGCCAGCTGCATGTCTCACTTCGCGGCATATTGAGCCCCAATTCAGTCAGCGTAGCCCACTACGCCTCCTTCATCGGGACCCAATCTCCCGCAAAGTGTGACGCACAGCTGACGAAAAGCAATTTTTAGACACGCTCTAGAGGAGGCAGTATGACAGCAGAAAAAAATGATCTTGGCTTAAAGGAAACGAAACCCGCCATTATCCTGATCACATGCGACCAGCTAAACAGGAACACTCTGGGCTGTTATGGCGGAAAAACCATTCAAACACCTCATATCGACCGGCTGGCGGAAGAGGGAACTGTATGCAGCCGCTGCTACACGGTAAGCCCGTGGTGTCTGCCGGCCCGGTGCGCCATGCTGTCCGGCCTCTATCCGCACCGGAACCGGGCATACAGCAATTTTCGGAAGTGTGCGCTCGACACGGGAAGGGATAACCTGTTTTTTGCCTTAAAGGACAGCGGGTATCATACGTCGCTGTTTGGAAAGTGCCATTTTGCTCCGGTTCCCTATGATCGGACAAGGCCGGACGCCACGCTTCCGTACGAAGAATTCCGGGAGTACTATCAATCTCTGGGAATTGATGAGCTGAGGCTTCAGGATGACAAACAGGTGTCCGCCTGGTTCCTCGACGATTACAGCAGGGAGCTGGACCGTGCGGGATACTTAACGCCGTACCGGGAGGCCGTATGGAACCCTGAGTACCAGAAGGTGTTTCCGTTTCCGGGGCCTGCCTGCTGGCATCCCGACGCATGGGTGGGAGATCAGGCCGCCGGATCTATCCGCAGGTACGATCAGAAGAAACCGCTGTTTGCCTGGGTTTCCTTCAGCGGTCCCCATTTCCCATTCGATGCCCCGCAGGAGTACGCGGACAGAATCGACCGGTCCAGGCTGCCGGAGCGAATCCGGCGGGAGGGGGAATTTGCCGGGATGGACCGGATTCACCATGACAGCTATTACGGCGGAGATAACGGAACTGTCATCGACGGCGCCAGACCGGCGAAGGGAAAAGGCTGCCGCAGCTACACAGAGGAATACTGGGATCGCATGAGAACCAGCTACTACGCCAATGTAAAGCTGATTGATGACCAGGTGGGAAAGATAGAGGACGCGGTCAGGGAGAGATATGGGGACAACGCGCTCATCCTGTTTACGGCAGACCACGGGGAGATGCTGGGCAATCACGGGCTATGGGGAAAAAACATGTGTGCCTACGATGAAGTGTGGAGAATACCGCTGCTAATCCGTTATCCCGGTAATCGTAAAAGGGCTGTAGAGGAACGGCTGGTGAATTCCACGGATTTTCTCCCCACATGCCTGGGGGCGGCAGGCGGCAGGCAGATCTGCTGCGACGGAAACGATCTGGCGGACAGCGCGTGGAGCCGGGAGTATACGTTTGCCGAGGGCGAGGGATTTATGGCGGTGACCGACGGCCTGAGAAAATACATCCATTTGCAGCGTCAAAATGGAAAGAAAAGAGAATTGATCGATTTGATGAAAGATCCTCATGAGTTTGATAACCGGGTAAGCTGGCCGGAATATCAGGCAGAGGCAGCGCATCTGGAAGAGAAGATGCTTGAACATATGATCCCATCGGTGTTGGCCTGATATTGGGCTGTGGGGGGATAGGAGGGGAACTATGAAAAAAATGAGCTGGAGAAAGAGACTGTTTTATTCCTATATTTTTATCGGGGTGATTCCGCTTCTGGTGTTGGGGGCATTTTTTTATTATGGAAACCGCATGACGGAGAGGAAAGAACTGGAGAAATCCAATTCGGCCATGTTGTCGCAGGTACTCCAGAAGCTGGACTATGTGACAGAAAAGATGAACAGCGCCGCTTACCATTTCTCGGGAAGCGAGATAGAGGACCAGTTAAATGATGTCAGATACGAGCGGACGGAGATCGATGAGGGCCTGGTGGCCTCTCAGCTGATGACATATTCGGAAATCGTGGGGGACACGGAAAATGATGTGAAGCCAATTCTCTATTTAAGAGGGGACAAATCTGTTTACACAATGGATGGGAAGATTCCTTACTCCGAATTTGAAAAGGACATGAACCAGTACGGAGACTTAAACGAGGCTTCGTTTTTCGGAACCATAAATTCGGTTAAGGATGACCGTTCTCTCAAGATTGGGGAAGAGAAGCAGGCGGGGGAAGAATCGTCCATCGTTTATTTTCTGTACCCGATTCCGTATATGAATAATATTCCGATTGCCACGATTGGCTTTGGGTTTGGCTCCGATTCTCTGAATGAGCTGATAAAAACGTATTATACGGCGGATTCTGCCATCTATATTTTCAATGAACGGTATTTAACGCTGTTTCAATGTGGCCAGGAGAACTGTTCCGGGTTAAGCCGGGAGTCGCTTGACAATCTGGCCATAAAGTACAGAAGAACCGGAGGGAAGCTGGTAGAAGAACGGGTGGATGGAGGTTCCTTCATCATTATGAGGGAGATTTCGGCAAATTCCGGGCTGTCGGTGGTGTCGATCACGGACAGTAAGAAATTCTATCAGTCGGGCAGTGAGTTTGCCTCCTGGTATATTTTCCTGATCGCCGTCCTGTTCATAGGAGGTATTCTGCTTTCCCTCGTGCTGTCACGGAGCAACTACAAGCCGATTCAGAAGCTGGTCCAGAAGATTGTGGATCAGGATACCATGGCAGATCAGGAGCAGGAAGGAATTAATGAATTTGAGATCATCACAAATAAATGGACCGATGTGCAAAATAAAAATGAAGAGCTGAGCGCACTTTTAAACCGCCAGAGGCCCATGGTGGTAGCCTCCTGTCTGAGGAGGATTCTAAAAGGCAAGTTTAAGACCTCGGAGGAAATGGAGGCGACGCTGAAATCGGCGAATATTAACTTAAGCTACCGCTATAATTTCGTGATCCTGCTTCCGATTCCCGTGGAGGACAGCTTCGAAGAGGATAAAAATCTTCGTATTATGACGGTTCTGGCCGGTTTTATGCAGCCATTTATCCACGTCTATGGCCTCGACATGCTGAAGGACAATGGAATCGCGGTGATTGTCAACTGCGGGGAGCGGACCGCGGGTGAGAAAAATGTGGATATCCGTCTGTCCGTGGCGGACCACCTGTGCCGTGAACTGGAGACCCGTTATGAGATTTCCATCCCCTTTTATATAGGAAGAATCTACGAAGATGTCATGGATATAAACCGCTCTTTTTTAGAGTCCGCGGCCATCGCTTCGGATTACCATATGCTGGGAAATCAGAAGGTAATTTTATTTGAGGAGATCGGTTACGAGGAACAGAATATCCAGTATCCCATTCTGGAACAGGCCCTGTTTATCCAGTGTTTAAAGCAGGCTAACGAGGAGGCGGCTTTAAAGGCGCTGGACAATATGATCGGGGAGATCGAACCGCTGAAATCGTTCGTCATCACACAGTGCCTCTGCTTCGATATCATCAATATTACGATCAAGACGCTGGACCAGCTAAAGGGCTTTGAACTGAAGAATGTGGATTTAAAGAAGCTGATCACCTTTAAGAGTCTGCCGGAATTCCGCGAAAAGATGGCCGGCCTTACGATCGAGATGTGCCGCCAGTTCGCCGAATTTAAGGACAGCAGAAACAATGAGCGCAAATCAGAAATACTGGATTATGTCAACTGCCATTACGGCGACAGCAGCATGGGATTAGAGAGCGTCGCAGACGAATTCGGCGTATCCTCCAATTACCTCAGCCGGTTTTTCAAGCAGGAGACGGGCTGCTCTTTTATTCAGTATGTCACCATGATCCGGATGGACCGGGCTAGGGAGCTGCTGGTGAACAGCAATAAACAGATCAAGGAGATCGTGGCGGAGATCGGATATATCGATGTCGCCAATTTTGTCAGAAAGTTTAAGGGTTATGAGGGCGTGACGCCGGGACAGTACAGGGAAAAGATGAGAATATGACATACTGCTTAAAAAGCACATATCCTTGCAGGTACAGGGCTACATATGGAAACGGAATCACAAATTGAAAGGAAGAAAGCAATCCTCTATACTGTGGGCAGAAAGGAGGAGTGAAACGTGAGAGATCAGGAAATGAGAGGGGAAGTATTATGAGGAGGGAAAAGAAACGAAAGCAGGAGGAAGCATTTGCCGTAAGGCTGAAAAAGGACTTTATCCGATACCGCTATATCTATCTGATGCTCCTTCCGGTAGTCATCTACTATGCGGTATTCTGCTACGGTCCCATGAGCAAAATCGTCATTGCATTCCAGAATTTTAAGCCCGCGCTTGGAATTTCCGGGAGCAAATGGGTAGGCATGAAGTATTTTATTGATTTCTTTACCGGGCCGTACGCGTGGAGACTGATTCGGAATACGCTGCTTCTGAATATACTGCAGATTATTCTGGCCTTTCCGGTGCCGATTATCCTGGCGCTTCTTATTAATGAGATACAGTGCCGCCCCTACAAGAAGCTGGTGCAAACGGTCAGCTATATGCCTCACTTCATATCGCTTGTCGTCATGTGCAGCCTGCTCCTGACGTTCAGCCGTTCGGATGGAATCTTTAATGACTTCCTTGCCCTCTTCGGTGTGGAGCGAAGCAATCTGATGGCAAATGCAAAGCTGTTCCGGCCGATGTATGTCTTAAGTGGGATCTGGCAGGAGGCGGGCTGGGGAAGCATCATCTATCTGGCCACTCTTTCCACCATTGATCCCGGCTTATATGAGGCCGCCACCATCGATGGGGCCAGCCGGTTCCAGCGAATGCTTTACGTATCATTTCCCGGACTGGTGCCGATTATTATCGTTCAGCTGATTATGAGGGTCGGAAATATTCTGACAATGGGGTTTGAAAAGGTATTTCTCCTTTACAACCCGCTTACATACGACACGGCGGATATTATTTCCACCTATATTTACCGCCAGGGCCTGGAACTGACCAATTACAGCTATGGTACGGCGGTGGGGCTGTTTAACTCGGCGGTCAACCTATTGATTCTCGTGCTGGCGAATCGTCTGAGCAGAAAAGCGACAGGAGAAAGCCTGTGGTAGGGCGGGCTTCCGGAAAGGAGAGAAGAATGAAGAAACAGAAATCTCCGGGAGACAGAATCTTTATTTCTATGGTATATGTCCTGATGGGACTCATGGGGCTGATCTGCCTTTACCCCATGTGGCACGTGGTCATGGCGTCCTTCAGTGATCCCATCGAGCTGATGAGGCACACGGGGGTGATCCTGAAGCCGTTGGGATTCTCCCTGGAGGGGTACCGGGTGGTGATCGAGAACCCCAATATTCTGCCGAGCTACTTCAATACAATTGTGTATGTGCTGGTGGGAACGGCCATCAACATGTTTCTCACCATTCTGGGGGCGTATGCGCTGTCCAGAAAAGGGTTCATGCTGAAACGGCCGCTCACGCTGCTGATCGTATTTACCATGTATTTTAATGCGGGACTCATACCGAATTTCCTGCTGGTGAAGGGGCTGGGCCTTTATAATACGATCTGGGCGTTAGTTCTTCCCGGTGCCATATCCACATGGAACTTAATCGTTATGAAGACTTCATTTCAGTCGATCCCGGTCAGCCTTGAGGAGTCCGCCAGGCTGGATGGCGCCAACGACTTCGTGATCCTGTTTAAGATCATCCTGCCGCTGTCCAAGGCGACGATGGCGGTTATGGTGCTGTTCTATGCGGTGGCACACTGGAGTTCCTGGTTTAATGCCATGATTTATCTGAGAGATAAGAGCAAATTTCCCCTGCAGCTTGTCATGCGGGAGATTCTGATCGCCAATTCATCCGGCGGCAACAGCATGATGGATACGGATGCGATGTTCCTGGAGGAAATCGTAAAATATTCCACAATTGTGGTTGCGACGGTCCCGATTCTGTTTATCTATCCGTTTGCGCAGAAATACTTTATGTCGGGTGTGATGATGGGGTCTGTAAAAGAGTAAAAGAAGGTAAAAGAGGGTAAAAATTATTGATTGGGAGGTAATCAAAAATGAGAAAGAAACAAATCGTATGTTTGACACTGGCGGCGGCTCTGTTAGGACTTACCGCATGCGGAAATGCACAGAGCGCAGGTACCGCGGCATCGACTGAAAAAGCGAAAACCGAAGGAACAGAGGGGACGAAGAGTACAGAGACCACGGAAGCGGGAAAAGACGGGGACAGCAGTGAGCCGGTTACCCTGACTTACTGGGTTCCATTTGGCAGCAGCGCAGCAAAATACGTGACCGGTGACAATGACAATGTGGCGTATCAGGAGGCCATGAAACGTCTGGGGATCAACATTGAATTTATCCATCCGGCGATCGGACAGGAACAGGAAGAATTTAACCTGCTGTTCCTGGGGGATAAGCTTCCCGATATCATCGCCTATGCGGATCGTTATGCGGGCGGAGAATTTCAGGGAATGAGAGACGGGGTGTTTAAAGATCTGACAGAGCTGGTTCCCCAGTATGCGCCGGACTACTATAAGGTATTGACGGAAAATGAAGAGTTTTACAGGGAGTCCACCGATAACAACGGCCATATCGTGAGCTTCAACAACTGCAAGCCCGTTGCCGACCCGCCTTTCCGCAGATGGGTCTTCAAGAAGGACTTATTGAGCGAGCTGGACTGTGATATCCCGAAAACGGTGGCAGATTACGAGGCCATGTTTGAAAAGATCAAGGCGAAGGGAATGACTCCTTACCTCCTGGATAAGTTTGGATATGAGGTACAGCTGGAAGGTCTGTTTGATGTTTATTATAATAAAGATAATAATTTCTTCCAGAAAGACGGCGTCGTCAAGTGTGCGCCTCTGGAGGACGGCTTTAAGGATTATCTGACCCTGATTAACAAGTGGTATTCAAGCGGTTACATCTCCAAGGATTTCAGCAGCATCAAGGACGCGGAGGCCAATACGCTGTTTGACACGGATCAGATCGGTACCTATCTTGCTCCAACCGTTGCCACCTTTAACCGCGGCGAGAGACAGGGCTTTGAAGTCGTGTCGGCTCCGTATATCAGGCTGGAAGAGGGACAGCAGCTCCACTGGGAGGAATACAATGTATGGCCGAGAACGCGGGAGCACGAGTCCACGGTGGTCATCAGCAAGGACTGTCAGAACGTAGAAGCCGCCATGAAATTCTTAAATTACGGCTACACGGAGGAAGGCGCCAATCTCTACAACTGGGGAGTGGAAGGTGTCAACTGGAATTGGCAGGGAGACAAGCGGGTGTATAACGACACCATGCTGAACAATCCAAAGTTTGGAACAGAGGAAGCCAGTTTTATTTACAAGGTACATTTTGCACCGAAGATCAACTACCCCGATGTCGAGTGCCATGCGAACCTCTTAAAGAGTGAGGGAGCTCTGGCAATCCGTATGAAATGGTCGGATGATGATAAGATCGACAGCAGCCTTCAGCTTCCGCCATACCAGCTGGAGGAGGATGAGCAGCAGAGATTGGGTGAAATTATGACTCCGGTCAATACCTATATCGATGAGATGACCCTGAAATTTATCACGGGCGCGGAGCCGCTGGATAATTTCGATAATTTCCGTGCGACCATCAAGTCAATGGGAATTGACGAAGCGCTGCAGTTAAAGCAGGATGGACTCGATGCCTATATGGCGAAGGAAGTGAAATAGGGCGGTTCGCCGGAGGAAGCAAAATAGTAGAGAAAGTAGTAAAAATAGTGTTCTGGATTCCATAAAAAATCCTGTTAAAATAGAGTCAGAACTGAAAAATGACACAGGAAAGAGGTTCCAATGAGCAGAGAAAGTAAAAAGCCAAATCTGATATACATTTTTGCAGATCAGCTTCGTTACTCCAGCCTGGGCTATGCAGGAGACTTAAGAGCCCAGACTCCTAACATTGACGCGCTGTGTGCGAAGAGCACGGATCTGTGCCGGATGGTCAGCGGCCATCCGGTGTGCGCGCCGTACCGCGCCTCACTGTTTACGGGAAAATATACGACGAGTACGGGGATGGTGATCAATGAGATCCGGATGAATCCGAACCATCACACCTTCGCGGACGTGTTGAATGAAAATGGCTATGAGACCGCATACATCGGAAAATGGCATATGTATGCGTCGGAGCTGGGCAACCATTACGATCCGAAAAACTCCTATATTCCAAAGGGCAGGGACCGGCTGGGCTTTAACGGGTATTTTGCAGCCTATAATTTCCGCCATGAGTATTCCGTGGGGACGGCCTACTATCATCTGGACAGTCCGGAAAAGATTTACTACGACAAATACGAGCCGGACGCCCAGACCGACATGGCCATAGAACAGCTGGAGCGGCTGGCCCGTGGGGACTCCCCCTTTGCACTGTTTTTATCCATCGGCACGCCCCACGATCCGTGGGAACCGGATAATGTGCCCGAGGAGTGCTTAAGGAGGTTTGCACATACGGATTTCGATTATCCGCCCAACTACCTTCCGGAAAACGATCCGCACGCCGACCAGTGGGCCCGCTTAAGCGAAGAGGAGAGGAAGTGCCTACCCGAATGGATGAGGGTATACTATGCCATGACTGCCAATCTAGATGACAACATCGGCCGTCTGAAGGAGGCGGTCAGCCGCCTTGGCCTGGAAGAGAACTCCATCATCGTCTTTACCTCCGATCACGGAGAGCTGTTCGGGGCCCATGGCAGGAGGGCGAAGAATATTTTCTATGAGGAGGCAGTCCGGGTGCCGATGCTGATCCGGTGGCCGGGACATCTGGAGGAACATGTCAGGAGAGACTGTGTCATGAACACGGTGGATATTATGCCGACCCTTCTGTCGCTCATGGACCTTCCCGTTCCTTTGGGGGCGGAGGGAAAGGATTTCAGCATGGCGGTAAAGGGAGAGGAGGTCAGAGACGACGGCGCGCTTATGATGTGTACCGGGCCTACCGCAGCCTGGGGCGACGGGCAGGAATGGAGGGCATTTAGGACCCGGAGGTATAAGTATGCCGTATACCGCTCCGACCAACAGGAGTTTTTATTCGATCTGGAGAATGATCCGTATGAAAGGAATAATCTGGCCGGAGATCCGGAATACCGCGACCGGATGGAGGACTTAAAGAGGCAGATGTATTCCAGAATGGAGGCGGTCGGAGACCGTTTTGAGAGCAATACCTACTACCGGGACCACTGGGTAGAAGACAGAATCATCAGACATACCGCAACCATATAGCGAAAGGGGAACTTTAATTATGAAAATAGAGAGAGCAGCGAGTGTACCGCTGATTGTACACGATCCATATTTCAGCATCTGGTCGGGAGGCGGCCACCTAAATGACTGCGATACCTCCCACTGGAGCGGAGCACGCCAGGCGGTCCGCGGTTACGTCGTGATTGACGGAACGCCTTACTGTTTTATGGGTGATCCGGAATTCAGTCAGACGATCGGCCAGACGGGGCTGTCCGTCACACCGACGTCCACGGAATATCAGTTTGAAAATGAATGGATCACCATGCAGGTACGGTTTACCTCCCCGCTGCTGCTTGACGATCTGCTGCTGGTATCGCGTCCGTGCACGTATCTTGATGTCACCGTATCCCGGAAGAAGCCGGCCGGCGTCCGCGTGGTATTTGCCTTTTCCTCCGATCTTGTGAAATTTACGGACGGACCGGTAAACGGCGATGTGCAGCAGACAGAGAAATTCCGCTATGGCGTCATGGGAAAGGCATTCCAGACCCCGCTGGGGCACAGCGGAGACCACACGACCATTGACTGGGGATACTTATATCTGGCCGGCCGTGGCCCGGAGGCCCGATTTGCTTATGACAGCGAAAAGGAGCGGCTGGATGGAATCGTCGAACTGGGAACGGAGTCGGAGAGCGGCGGAATCGTGGCGGCCTACGACGACCTTGTCTCCATCAACTATTTCGGCCAGTGGAGAAAGGCTTATTGGACAAAGGAATATCCCACGATTTTCGACGCCATCGGAGCCAGCCTTGATGAGCGGGAGGACGTGCTGAAAAAGAGCGAGGCTCTGGACCGCAGCCTGACCGAGCGGGCAAGGGAGATGGGCGGAGAGGACTATGAGCTCCTGTGCTGTCTCAGCTACCGCCAAGCGGTGGCGGCCCATAAGCTGATTGAGGATGAGGACGGAAATCTGATTTTTCTGTCCAAGGAAAATGATTCCAACGGATGCATCGGTACCGCCGATGTCAGCTATCCGTCAGTGCCGCTGTTCCTTATGTACAGCACGGATTACATAAAAGGGATGCTGCGGCCGGTGTTCCGCTTTGCCTCCTGTGACGTGTGGGAGTATGACTTTGCGCCGCATGATGTGGGCCGCTATCCGTATGCGTGGGGACAGGTCTACGGGCTGAATCCGGAGAAAAAGGGAAAGCAGTACCTTCAGGCCAACGGAGCCGTATTTCCGCCCTATTACCAGTATCCGCCGTGTGATGTCTACGATCTGAAGTTTCAGATGCCCGTAGAGGAATGCGGAAATATGCTGATCATGACGGCCGCCTGCTGTGAAATAGACAAAAATGCGGAGTTTGCAAAGCCGTATCAGGGGCTTCTTAAGACGTGGACGGAGTATCTGCTCACCTACGGAGCGGACCCGGGAGAACAGCTCTGTACCGATGATTTTGCCGGCCATCTGGCTCATAATACGAATCTGGCCGTCAAGGCGATCATGGGAATCAAGGCATTCGCCAGAATCCTGGAGCTTCTGGGAGATGACAGTGAGTCGATGAGATACCGGAGCCAGGCGGCTGCGATGGCTGCGGTCTGGGAGACGACGGCCAGGGGAAAAGGCCACACGGCTCTGACGTTCGGAGACACGGATTCCTGGAGCTTAAAATACAATCTCGTCTGGGACCGCTTTTTCGGTAATCCGCTGTTCTCCGGGGATATTATATCCGGCGACCTGGCGTGGTATGTCGAAAAATGCGGGGAGTATGGGACTCCGCTGGACAGCAGGAGCAGCTATACGAAGAGTGACTGGATACTCTGGTGCGCTTCCATGGCGGGAGACAAGGAGATGTTTCAGGCGCTGACCGCGCCGGTGGCCGCCTATGTAAGGGAGACAGAGAGCCGGGTTCCATTTTCCGACTGGTACGATACGGTGAGCGGCCGATACTGCCACTTTATCGCCAGGAGCGTCCAGGGGGGAATCTATATGCCGATGTTTATGGAGAGATTTAAGAAATAGAAGAACGGAAGCTTTTGCACGTCCCGTGATCGGCGTGCAAAAGCTTTTTGCGGCTTATACCCGTGAGCCGCGATCGCAGGGGTAAAGGAGGGAGGATACGTATGAGTCTGCATTCCATACAAACAAAAATCATGACGGTCAGCCTGTTGATTGCGGCAGGCACCGCGGTCGTCTCGCTGATCATCTCGTTCTATGCGGAGATCAATACCATTAAATCCACGACAGAGCGGTATACGGAACAGTATATTTCCTTTGCGGACCGGGAATTTAACAGTATGCTGTCCGAGTCGAAGAAAATCGTACTGTCTGTTGCGCTGGCGCAGGAATTTATTTCCCCCAATCTGGTCAGGGCAGGGGAGGAGGCATCCTATAAAGGGTTTCGGCAGAAAAAACAGATTAAGAGCTTCCTGGCCGGATTTCTCTCGCAGAAGGAGTACATCGAGGATATTCTTCTGATTACCGGGGACGGACCTGTCTATCAGGCGGGATCGGGGATTGTGATGAAGCGGGAGCTGGATACTCCTGCAATGAAGCGGGCGCTGTCCAGCGATTCCATGGAGCTTATCTATGATGCGGAAGGCCAAAGCCTGCTCCTCAGCCATCCGGTTACGTACTGCCAGGGGAACACGAGGGGAGTCATTGTTGTAAAGCTGAATTACGAGTTTATCACCAGTGTATACACCATCGACTTCCTGCGGTCGGTCGCCCTCTATCTGTATCTGCCGGATGGACAGCTGTTTTACACCAACAGCGGAGAGGGGGAGAGACAGGGGCCGGTGGGAGAGGTCCGTCAGAAGGCGCCCTCTGCCGGCTACGTAAAATGGAAGGGCAATCCCTACTACTATATCCGCTATGTGTCCGACACCAGCCACATGACGCTCATAAGCCTGATTCCGCAAGACGTGCTGCTGAAAGATGCACAGGAACTGAAGACGAAATTTCTCCTGATCGGCGCGGCGGCTTCCGCGGCGGCACTCCTGGCAGCGGCCTATCTCTCGAAGCGGATCTGTGCCGACTTAAAATGCCTTTCCGGCGGAATGGAGGCTGTCCGGTCCGGGAATCTGGGCGTGCGCATGAAAATTCCGGCCAGGGATGAGATTGGCGCTCTGGCGGATACCTTCAACGTGATGATGGACCGGATCGAGGCGCTGATGTCCGAGGTGCGGCAGAAAGAAAAGCTGAAGAGAGAGGCCCAGCAGGATGTGCTGGCCTCCCAGATTGAGCCGCATTTTCTCTATAATTCCATCGACAGCATCCAGTATGTGGCTCACAGCAGGGATGAGAAGGAGATTGAGGCGGTGGCTGCGTCGCTGTCGGAGCTGCTGCGGAGTGTTCTCTCCAACCACAATGAATTTATTACACTGTGGGAGGAAAAGGATTACATAGAAAACTACCTGACAATTGAGCGTTTCAAGTACCGCAGGCCGTTTACCGTTTTGTGGGACGTGGAGGAGGAGCTGTGGAGCTATCCCGTGCCCAAGCTTCTGCTGCAGCCTGTGGTGGAAAATGCCCTGATTCATGGTATTGCGGCGATGGATGGAGACGGAGTGATCAATGTGAAGATATACAGGCAGCAGGACACCATTATTTTGAAGGTGATGGACAATGGAAGGGGAATCAGTGAGGGCAAGCTGGAAGAGCTGAAACAACATATGGCCAGTAAAGGAAAACCGGGATTCCGCAGAATTGGCATTACCAACGTGTTTAACCGGATTCAATTGATCTATGGCGACGGGTATGGCGGAACCATAGACAGCTGCGAGGGGATGTTTACGTGCGTGGAACTGCATTTGCCGGCGGGAGGTGAAAAAGATGGCCTTGAAGATTTTACTGGTTGACGATGAGACGGTCTTCAGAACCTGCATCCGGGAGATGAAATTCTGGGAGACCGGGGAGTTTGTGCTGTCCGGGGAAGCGGGAAGCGGGGACGAGGCGCTTGCCGTGCTGGCGGAGCGGGAGATTGATCTCGTACTCATGGATGTCTCGATGCCGGGAAAGAACGGGATCGTTCTTTCGGAGATCATTTCCCGCAAATATCCGGGAACCGCCATCATCGCCATGAGCAGCTATGATGATTATGATTACGTCCGTGAAATTCTGAAAAACGGCGCGTATGACTATATTCTGAAGAGCCGCCTGTCGGAAGAGTTTCTGGTGCTCACCTTAAAAAACATAGCGACCCGCTTAAAGGGACGCTCCTCCTGGGAGATTAAGGCGGAATTAAGAAGACAGACGCGGGAATGGATCTTCGGGGAGGGGGTCAACCCCTTCACCTCTGATAACAGCAGAAAGGCTGCGGTTATCATCCGGATCAAGGATATGGACCGGACGGCCCTGCTTGATGACGGCGGTCTGCTGGAGGGCGTCGCAAAGGCGGCGGAGGCGGCCCGGCTGGAGGGCGTAAAGTCTCTGGCCTGCCTGAAAAAGCCGGACTGCATTGTCCTGCTGACCCGGTTCTACGGTGTTATCTCAGAGGCGGAGATAAGAAATAAGCTGGAGTGTGTCATGGCCCTGATTCAGGACAGTGTACGCCGCATCTTCCATCTGCGCCTTGATTTTACCCGGTGTCCTCTGTTCTTTAACGACAATTCCCTGAAGAGCTTCCTGCTGCATAAGCTGGAGGAGGCGGGGCCGGAACGGGAAAGCGAGGCCTCTCTTTCCCTGACCATCGGCCAGCATAAACGCCTTCTGGCCGTTGCGGTAGAACACGACGCAGCCTCGGCGGCGCAGCTGATAGAAGAGATATACGGCGGGATTCCTGCCGATCATGCCGGACTCTGCATTATGGTGACGAAAGAGCTTCTGGAGCTGATCGAAAAGATATCGGTGGAATATGAGATTGAACTGGACTTTCTCCCCAGAGAATTCATGCTGTTTCAGTATGCCCGGGTGAAGAGCAGGGAAGCGCTGGTATCCAGTGTATCCGGCCTTTACCGGAATGTGCTGAGAGAGATCAGCGAGAAGGAGGAGAAAAAACGAGGCTATTCTGCCATGGTGCGAAATGCGATTGCCTATCAGAAGGAGCATTATAAGAGCCCCATCAGCCTGCGGATGATCGCCGATGGGATTGGCGTGAGCAGTTCCTATCTAAGCCGTATCTTCCATGATGAGACGGGACAGACCGTGACCGATTATCTGAATACGATACGGCTGGAGGAGGCAAAACGCCTGATCCGGGATGGGGTTCCGTTAAAAGAGGTGGTGTCCCGGTGCGGTTTCAGAAACTATGGATATTTTCTGAAAGTCTTTAAAGAATACGTGGGGAAGACGCCGAAGGAGTATCTGGCGAAACAGTAAAAATTGTGGACAGGAAAGTAAAAATAGAAAAGAAAACAGACCATTTTCCAATCCTTTTACATGGTAAAATTTTTCTATCAGGAAGTGCTAGAAAGCGAAAGGAGAAGAAGGTATGAAGAAAGCAGCGGTATTATTACTTGGCGGTATCCTGGCAGCAGGGCTGATGACAGGCTGTGGGAAATCTGCTGAAAACGGAAAAAAGGCGGAAACAGAGGGCAGGACGACGGGAGCGGTGACAGAGGAAGCAGGCGGGGAAGAGGCTGCGAATCTGAATATGGAGGGCTTTCCCATCGTAAATGAGAAGATTACCATGACGGTGTACGGCTGCCGGGATCAGAACCACGCGCCCTGGAACGAGGTCCTCACTCTGAACAAATATGAGGATTTAACAAACATCCATATGGACTATCAGGAAGTACCGGCCGATGGATTTGAAGAGAACAAGCAGCTTCTCTTTGCCTCCAATGAGCTGCCGGACATTTTCCTGAAAAGCGACATCAAAATAGACCAGATTGCCACCTATGGGGTGGGGAGCGGACAGCTGATGGTGCTTGACGATCTGATTGAGAAATACGCTCCCAACCTGTCGAAGATTTATGAGGAATACCCTCAGATTAAGCAGGCGGTAACTGCGGCGGACGGTCATATGTATACAATTCCTGCCATCGATATAAGCGCGACGGGCAGCATGGGATTTAAACAGTGGATCAACAAGGCATGGCTCGACAAGCTTGGAAAAGATATTCCGACGAATCTGGAGGAATTTAAAGATGTCCTGATCGCATTCCGTGACGGGGATCCCAATGGAAACGGCCAGGCGGATGAAATCCCGCTGGGAATTCGCGAACCCGATTCGATCTACCCGCTGGCGGGCAGCTTCGGCCTTCAGTTCCAGATGAAAGATACTTATAATATCGACGAAAACGGAACGGTACATAACTGGCTGTGCGACGATGCCTTTAAAGAATACCTGATTTACTTAAACGATCTCTATGAGGAAAAGCTGTTATGGCAGGATTATTATAAGAACGACAGAGCGGCATGGAGAAGCAATCTGGCCGGAGAGATGTACGGAGCCATGTATATGCCGTATTCGGACGTATTCGTGAACTGCGAGGAAGATTATGTGGGCTACAAACCACTGATCGGTCCGAATGGGGATCAGATGTGGACGGACGCCACCGGCAGCATCAGTATGCTCGGCAGCTTCGCGCTCAGCAATACGTGTTCCAATCCGGAAGCGGCTGTCCGTTGGGTGGATTATTTCTATGGAGCCGAGGGGGAGATGTTTTTCCGTTACGGCATAGAGGGGGAGACCTTTGATTACGATTCGAACCATGTGCCGCATTTCAAAGATGAGATCCTAAACAGCCCGGATGGGTTTATGACGGCTCTTGGCAAGATCAACCTCGTGCCGGGCGGCGGTTTCCCGTGCATGATTACGGATAATACCGACAATGTAGTGGCCAGCGAACGAACCAAGGAGGCAGCCGCCATTCTGGTGGACTACATGCCTGAGAAGGTATATGCAAAGCCGACGGTCTCCATGGAAGATATGGACCGGCTAAACGCCATAGAACAGGATATCATTAACTACAAAAAAGAGGCGGTAGCCAAATTCGTCATCGGTGAGTGGGGCTTCGACAAGTGGGATGAGTACTGCGCTACACTGGAACAGATCGGAATCCGCGAACTGGAGGGAATCTATCAGAAAGCGCTGGATGCCACGAAGTAAGAAGGAGGGCCGGAAGCCGGAGGCAGGGCTTCCGGCCTGTCCGGTATGAAGAGAAAGCTGGAGGTAATACCATGAAACAAAAACAGAAAAAGCTTTGGCTGGATATCCGCAAGAATGCCGGCCTCTACGCGCTGGTGGCGATTCCCATCATCTGGTATATTGTATTCAAATACATCCCCATGTATGGGCTTCAGATCGCGTTTCGCAGATTCAATCCGACGCTGGGAATTACGAAGAGTCCCTGGGTGGGGCTAACCTATTTCAAACAGTTCTTTCAGTCCTATTATTTTAAGGACGTCCTGGTAAATACGCTCTCTCTCAGTGTGTTTACCATGCTCGTCGGCTTTCCGGTACCGATCTTTCTGGCGCTTTTAATCAACGAAATAAAGAGCACAAAATTAAAAAAGGCGGTTCAGAATATCACGTACATGCCTAATTTTCTTTCAATCGTTGTAATTGTCAGCATGCTGAGCCTGTTTTCCAATAAAGAATACGGCCTGTTTAATCAGATTACCGCGTTCTTCGGGGCGAAGCCGGTGGATTTTATGTCGAGGCCGTCGGCCTTCCAGCCGCTCTACGTGTTTTCCAATGTATGGCAGAATATGGGCTTTAACGCAATCATCTATATTGCCGCGCTGAGCGCCATCGATCCCCAGCTCTATGAGGCGGCCTCGATTGACGGGGCTACGAGGATGCAGAAGATTATACATATCTCGATTCCGTGTATCATGGGAACCATTCTGATTTTATTCATCATGAGAATCGGGAATCTGATGAGTGTGGGGTTTGAGAAGGTACTTCTGATGCAGCGCGACGTTACCATCTCCTCCAGCGAGGTAATATCAACGTTTATTTATAAAAACGGTATTCAGAAAGGGCAGTTCAGCTACAGCACTGCGGTAGGAATGTTCAATTCTATCATTAATTTTGCCCTTTTGGCAGGTGCAAATTTTATCAGTAAGAAGACAACAAAAACCAGTTTGTGGTAGGGAGGGGAACGATGAAGATGAAAGGAAAGTATGGTGAGATCGTCAGGAGTGACAGGACCTTTGATGTGATTGCGGCGGTTCTCGGCTGTATTATCATTGTGATTGTCATGGTTCCGCTGATCTTTGTGGCGGCGGCCTCCTTTTCCGATCCGGACCTGGTCATCCGGGGAGAGGTGCTGCTCTGGCCGAAAGGGCTGACGACGAAGGCGTACACCATGGTGTTTGAAAATAAGGACATCTGGAGGGGATTTCGCAATACCATGTTTTACACGGCGCTTGGAACCATAATCAGTGTGACGCTGACGGTCCTGGCGGCTTACCCCCTTTCCAGGAAAAACTTAAGGGGCCGGAATTTTATCATGATGGCGGTGCTGTTTACCATGTATTTCAGCGGAGGCATGGTTCCCACCTATCTTCTGGTGAAGGACCTGGGAATGTATAATACCATCTGGGCGATTCTGATTCCCAATGCACTCTCTACGTATAACCTGATTGTGGCCAAGACCTTCTTTGAAAACAGTATTCCGGAAGAGCTGTATGAATCGGCCCGTCTCGACGGCTGCGGCAACATCTCGATGCTGCTTCGGATCGTGCTTCCGCTGAGTAAGGCGATTCTGGCTGTTCTAGTGCTGTATTATGCCGTTGCAATCTGGAATTCCTATTTTGACGCACTGATTTACTTAAAGGATTCGAGCCTGCACCCGCTGCAGATTGTATTAAGAAATATCCTTCTGTTGGGACAGACAGAACAGATGGGGACAAATGACGTCGGAATGGCAGAAAAGATTAAGATGGCGGAGGCAATTAAATACTCGGTAATCGTAGTATCCAGTATTCCGATGCTGCTTCTCTATCCGTTTGTGCAGAAATATTTCGTGAAAGGCGTCATGATCGGCGCCGTGAAAGGGTAGGTTTGGAATGGAAAAAAAGAAGAATGTTATTATTATCATGACGGACCAGCAGAGGGCTGATCTGCGTAAGGGCTGTGGATACGAGCTGGACACGATGCCATTTTTGGATGAGTGGGCGAAGGGCGGCGTGGATTTTGAAAATGCTTATACGCCCAATCCCACCTGTATGCCGGCAAGAGTCAGCATGATGACGGGGCGGTACAGCGAATGCCATCAGGTGAGAACCAATCATAACCTCCAGGATGCCCTGTATACGGAGGATCTGCTGGACGTATTGAAGAAGAATGGGTATGTGACGGCCCTCTGTGGAAAAAATCATTCTCACCGCAGTTCAGAGGATTTCGACTTCCATGAGTGTACGGGCCATCTTGGTAATGAAGGGGAAGTCAATACGACTCCCGCTGAATGTGAATTTGCCGATTTCTTAAACTCCACGCATCATATGGAGATGCATGTTCCCTCTCCCGGAGGCGTTGAGGTTCAGCATCCCTATCGAAATGTATCGTCAGCGTTTCAGTTCATAGACAGCCTGGATCACGAGCCGTTCTTCGCCTGGGTCTCATTCGCGGAGCCTCATAACCCGTATCAGGTGCCCGAACCTTATTTTGACATGTTCCCTCCTGAGCAGCTTCCGCCTCTCCGCAGTACAACAGAGAATCTGGAGGAGAAAGGGGATCGCTATCCATGGATCCGAAATGTGTGGGAGAAGGTGCTGGGGGAATCGGTTGAGGAAAGGATTCTCCGCGCCCGTTCCAATTACCATGGAATGCTGCGTTTGATTGACGATCAGGTAAAACGTCTGATTGAGGGACTGAGAGAGCGTGGACTGGAGGAGAATACCATCGTCATTTACGTGTCGGACCATGGAGATTTCGTCGGTGAGTATGGATTAATACGGAAGGGGCCGGATCTGCCGGATGTGCTGACCCATATTCCCATGATCTTGAAAGGACCTGATATTGTCCCTCAGGGAAGGCGCGGTTCTTGTTTCGTAAGTCTTGTTGATATTTTACCCACCCTGTGCGATATGCTTGGACTGGAGACGCCGCTGGGCTGCCAGGGAAAAAGCTTCCTTCCGATTCTGAAAAACAGGGACATCCCGGAGCGGGAATTCGATACTGCTTATGCGGAGAGCGGATTTTCCGGACAGTATTGGAACGAGCACGATGGACTGACGCTGCCGGCCGAAGATGCGGTATCGCCGGAGTGGGACCGTTTCGATTGTCTCAACACCTGGACCCAGTGCGGGCAGGTGCGGGCGCTGTGGAAGGGGACGTATCACATCCAGGTGGATATGATGGGATCGGGGTATCTCTATAACAGAAAAACGGATCCCCTTGAGCTTTACAATCTCTGGGAAGAGCCGGATATGCAGGGCGTGAAAAACGAACTCCTGACGGAGCTTGCGGCGGCCATGATGAAGGCTGCAGATACTCTTCCTGTGCCCCATAAACGCTATAGGACAAAGGTGCATCCGAAAGGCTACTGGTATCAGGAGTGGTCTTGTGAAGATATGGGAGTGCGAAGGATGAAGGCGATTGGAAGCCGGGGACTGGAATAAGTGAGAATGGGAGGAGGCCGTATCCTGGCCTCCTCCCATTAAGTATTTTGCTGCTATACATCAAGTAACTTACTGTTTTACTTCAAATACCCTACCGTTTTACCTCAAATTTATAACCAATTCCCCACACTGTGGTCAATGCCCAGTTGGCGTGATCCTTAATCTTTTCCCGCAGACGTTTGATATGTACATCCACGGTTCTGGTATCTCCGATGTATTCGTATCCCCAGATGTGGTCTAATAGCTGCTCTCTGGTAAATACCTGGTTTGGTGAGGAAGCGAGGAAGTAAAGCAGCTCCAGCTCCTTCGGCGGCATCTCGATGGAGTGGCCCATATAGATGACGGAATAGTTCGTCAGGTTTACAATCAGATCAGGATACTCCACGTAATCGCCCTGCTGGTCGGTCTGGGCGGCCGCCGGCACTGCGGCCTGCTGGTAACGGCGAAGCACCGCCTTGACTCTGGCCACCAGTTCCTTCGAGTCGAAGGGCTTGATCATATAATCATCGGCGCCCAGCTCCAGGCCCAGCACCTTGTCGAAGACCTCGCCTTTTGCGGACAGCATGATGATGGGAACCGGGGACTGAGCCCGCATTTCCCGGCATACCTGATAGCCATCCATGCCCGGAAGCATCAGATCGAGGAGAACCAGATTCGGTTTAAACTCCGGAAATACCCGGAGTGCCTCCTCACCGTCGTTTACAATCATTGTTTCAAAACATTCTTTCGTCAAATAAAGAGAAATCAATTCGGCGATGTTATTATCATCGTCTACGATCAATATTCTCTGTTTTTCTGCCATAGCCAAATCCTCCTTGCGTTGTATTCAAGATTCCCGTTGCTGTTCCCGGCCCCGCCGTCCTTTGCTTCCCGGTCTGTCCCGGCCCCGGCTGGCTCATGCGGCCTTTCCTGTGACTTTGCAGGGTATTAGCAATTCTTAACGCGCAAAAATTTTCGTTCAGAGAAAATCCCCACCTGTTTGAGCGCAGCGAGTTTGGGGATTTCCTCTGGTTTTTAGAAAAATTCTGCACGTTTAGAAGTGCTTATACCCGAAACCGGAACTGGAAAGGCCGCATGAGCCAGCCGGGGCCGGGACAGACCGGGAAGCAAAGGACGGCGGGGCCGGGAACAGCAATAGATTCCTATTTAAAAGTGACGATCGTTACGCCGGAATCCCCTTCGCCGAATACACCCAGCCGGAAATCTTTGACGTATTTCAGTTTTTTCAAGTGCTTATGGACCGCATTCTTGAGCGCCCCGGTGCCTCGCCCATGTACGACACGAACCTGAGGCAGGTGCGCCAGGTAGGCGTCGTCTAAGTACTTATCCAGTTCCGGAATGGCCTCGTCGGTAGTCATACCGATCAGGTTTACCTCCGGTGAGATGGACAGAGACTTGGACATACGGGTAGAACTGCTTCCGCTTCCTGTCTTTTTCCTGCCGTTGCCGCTTCCAAGAGTCGGGCCTGAGACGGACTGCTCATTTAACAGCTCCAGATCGCTTATATTGACGAGAGAGCGGAGAATTCCCATCTGTACATACAGATCCCCTTTGGGATTGGGAAGAGAACTCACCGTTCCATTTAAGTTCATACTGAGAACGCGCACGCCGTCGCCGAGTTTCAGCTTTTTCGGATCGATGGACTTTTGCGGCTCTTTTGCCTGGTTCTTTAAGGACAGTGAGGAATCCACTTCCTTTAATTTGCCGCGGATACGGGCCCGCTCTGCTTCCAGCTCTTTTCCGACACCCGATTCGGAAGCCAGCTTGTTGATCTGGCGGATCGTCTGGTCGGCGGTATCCTTGGCATCACGCAGAATCCGCTGAGCCTCTTCTCTGGCATCGTGGATCATCTTGTCACGCCGTTCGTCAAGACGCTCTTCCTTCTGCGTCAGCCTGGCCTTCAGCTGCTCTACCTCCATCTTGTATGACTCAATCTGAATGCGCTCCTTTTCGATGGTAACACGGTTTTGTTCCAGATGGGTAAGCAGATCCTCGAAGGTTTCATCCTTGGCCTCCAGGTTGGTCTTCGCATCCTCGATAATATAATCAGGAAGTCCCAGCTTCGATGAGATGGCGAAGGCGTTGCTCTTGCCCGGGACACCGATCAGAAGACGGTAGGTGGGCTGCAGCGTCTCCACATTGAATTCACAGCAGGCGTTTTCAACGCCCGGCGTGGTCAGGGCAAAGACCTTCAGTTCGCTGTAGTGAGTAGTCGCCATGGTACGGCATTTCATGTTGTGTAAAAATGACAGGATAGCGATGGCAAGCGCCGCGCCCTCGGTCGGATCCGTTCCAGCCCCCAGCTCGTCGAAAAGGCAGAGTGAGCGGCTGTCGGCCTGACCGAGAATCTGTACGATATTGGTCATGTGGGCGGAGAAGGTGCTGAGGCTCTGCTCAATACTCTGTTCATCTCCGATATCTGCAAACACTTCATCAAAAATGGAAAGCTCCGAGCCGTCGAAAGCCGGTATATGGAGGCCTGCCTGTCCGATCAGTGTAAATAATCCGACGGTCTTCAAGGAGACGGTTTTACCGCCCGTGTTGGGGCCTGTGACGACCAGCAGATCAAAATCCCTTCCCAGATGCACGGTGATCGGAACGACCCTTGACGGGTCTAAAAGCGGATGGCGGCCATCCTTGATGTGGATGACGCCCTTCCTATTAAAACGCGGCTCGCTGGCCTGATAGTGCCGGGAGAGCGCCGCTTTTGCAAAAATGAAGTCCAGTTTTGTGAGAACCTGGAAATCGGCCAGCAATTCGTCCTGATACGGGACCAGCTGATTGCTTAAATCGGCCAGTACCATCTCGATTTCCTTCTGTTCCTGTATTTCCAGAGCGCGCAGGTCGTTGTTCAGCTTTAAGATTGCCATGGGTTCGATGAAAAGAGTGGAACCGGTGGCAGACTGGTCGTGAACCATGCCTGGGACATTGGATTTGTGTTCGGATTTGACGGGGAGACAGTATCTTCCGTCACGCATGGTGATGACTGCGTCCTGTAAGTAAGTTCTGTTGGAATTCAGGATAGAATTCAGCTGCGTGTGAATCTTATCATGAATGTTCTTCATGGAACGCCGGACGTGGTGAAGACCCGGGCTGGCGTCATCGCTGACCTCTTCCTCGGAAAGGATGCAGCGCTTGATCTCCGTATTTACCGGGGTCAGAGGTTCCAGTACGGAAAAAAGCTGTTCCAGCGAATCCTCCGGAAGCTCGGAATCCTCATGCCGTCCATATGATTTGGCGCGGGCCGCGGTAGTAAGTAAGGCGCTGACGGAGAGAAGCTCCACGATACCGAGTGAACTCCCCACCTCCAGCCGTTTTAAGGAGGCGCGGATATCTTTGACGCCTCCGAATGAAATGCCGCCTTTCTGGCGTACCCTGGTCACCGCGTCGGTAGTTTCCCGCTGAGCGGTGACGATCTCATCGTAGTCGATGGAAGGTACCAGCTTGCGGCAGAGTTCTTTTCCCGATTCACAGGAAGCGTACTCCACCAGCTGAGCTATAATTTTATCGTATTCTAACGTTCTTAATGCTTTCTGATTCATGATTCCCTTTCTCTGTTTCTAACTAATATCAGACGATGGCAGACTGACTTCTGGCAGACGCCCGTATGGGCGGTAGTGATTACAGTATATCATAAACACAGTACGGCCTGCAATCAAATAAATCCCTTAGTTTTGATACAGCAACGAGAAATATACCAGTGAAACCGTGAGTCAGAAAATCCCGCTTCAGGAAGTTATACTCCCGTTTACGACAGGTATTTTATTTGAGAAATGGTGAGAGCTCCACGCGGACGAAATATCCCTGCTCATGATGGCAGACCGGACAGGCCTTCGGGGCCTCGAAGCCGCGCTGGATGTGGCCGCAGTTTAAGCAGAGCCATCCGGTTTCCACATCGGATACAAAGAGTCTGTTCTGCTCCATGTAATCGGCAAACATCTGGAAGCGGTCTCCATGCACTTTCTCGATTTCAGAGATCAGGGAGAAGGAAGAACTGATCTGGAGGAAGCCCTCCTGCTTCGCTACCTCTGCGAAATTCTTATACACATCCTGATATTCCTCATACTCATTGTGGCGCGCGGCCTTTAATAAATCAACGGTCTGATCGTATAAATCCACAGGATAACCGCCGTCGATAAAAATGGTCTCGCCCTTTAAGTCCTTGAGATAATTATAAAAAATCTCTGCATGCTCTTTCTCCTGGCCCGCGGTATAGGAAAATACGGCCTGGATAACCGGAAGTCCCTCTTTTTTCGCCTGGCTGGCTGCAAAGGTATAGCGGTTTCTGGCCTGGCTCTCACCTGCAAACGCGCGCATCAGATTCTTGACTGTCTCGCTGTTTTTTAAATCGTTCATTGTAAAGTCCTCCTTGGATAATTTTTCATGTGATACCAACAGTGTCCCTCAAATTCCAGATTCTATACCAGCAGATTGGTACAGTTCACTGCGTTTCTTATCTTTTCCTTGCATAAAACAGAGAAGAAACGTATAATAGGTTTAGGTCTTCTGCAAAGGAGGGTGTGTATGCCGGATAAAAGCGGGCCAGATGATAAAAAGACGGAACCGCGCCGTTTTATCAGCGAGAAAATTGTGAAACAGCCCAGAACAAAGAGAGAGATCATGAGAAGGGCGATTGCCCTTTTATTAACTGCGGCCCTTTTCGGAATCGTTGCTGCAGTTACTTTTGTTGTTTCCAGGCCGGTGGCGGAAAAATACCTTGGTAAAGAAACCACAAGGGAGACTACTCCGGTAACAATCCCGAAAGATGACCCGGATACGACAGCAGCGGAAGAGCCCGAGACCACTCAGGCTACGACGAAGGAGTCCGAGCCTATTGAGGATCTTTTGGAGTCAGCGATGAAAAAGTATCCGTTCAGCATAGATGATTTGAATACCCTGTACGGGAATTTGAGAGCCGTTTCATTAAAAGCGGATAAAGGAATCGTGACGGTCCATTCCGTTAAGACACAGACAGACTGGTTTAATAATCCGGTCGAGAATTCAGGCCTTTTTGCTGGGGCAGTTATCTCTTCCGCCAATGAAGAACTTTTGGTGCTGACACCGGAAGGCGCAGTAGAGGCGGCAGATTCCATCCGTGTGGCATTTTCAGACGGTACGGAGGTTCAGGGGACGATCAGGCAGACCGATAAGCTGTCGGGCATGGCGATCGTAAGCGTTCCGACTGCGGAACTGGGAAGGGCGCTTTTAGAAGAGGTCAAGGCGATTGAACTGGGGAATTCTTATTCCGTGAAACAGGGCGATCTGGTCATCGCAATCGGCGGACCGGCAGGCATGGTGCATTCTACCGGCTATGGCGCTGTATCCTATATCGCGAAGAATGTTCAGATGACGGATGGAATGACTCGTATCATATACTCCGATTTAAAGAGCAATGCAGGAACCGGAACATTTCTCATGAACACGGCCGGTCAGATCATCGGCTGGGTGACAGATGAATATAAGAGCGAGGGCAGCGAAGATATGACCGTTGCCATGGCAATCTCTGACTATAAGAGCATTCTGGAGAAGATGAGCAACGGCAATGCATTCCCATACTTTGGCATCAAGGGACAGGAAGTCAGCGCGATCATGAACGAGAGCGGCATGCCGCTCGGTGTCTATGTGGTGGATGTGAATGCAGACAGTCCTGCTTATAACGCAGGCATCCAGTGCGGAGACATTATCACGGTCATGGGCGGTGAGAGCATCGTAACCATGAAGGATTTCCAGGTGAAGCTGGAAGCGGCGACACCGGGAGAGGTTCTGCCGGTAACAGTACTTAGAAGCGGCAGAGATGAATATAAAGAGATTGAATATCAGATAACCATAGGAGCCAGATAATCTTTCCAGTACTGCGTTGGATCAACCACTGTGCCGTTGTCTGCGGAACAGTGGTTGATCCAACGCAGTACTGGCTTCTGTGGCGCTTATAAAAGGATATGGAGGAGAGCAATGAGATATATAGAAACATTTCGGGAAGGGCTGCATATATCGGATGTATACTTATGCAAGAACAAGCAGATTGCCCTGACCAAAGCCGGCAAAGAATACGGAAATTTAATTTTACAGGATAAGACCGGTACCATCGATGCAAAAATCTGGGACTTAAATTCGCCGGGAGTAGGAAATTTTGAGACCATGGACTACGTCTATATTGACGCGGATGTGACCATGTTCCAGAATTCCAATCAGCTGAATGTGAAGCGTGTCAGAAAAGCGGAAGAAAGCGAATACATACCGGGAGACTATCTCCCTGTGTCCTCCAAAAACATCGGTGAGATGTATGAGGAGCTGACCGGATTTATCAAATCCATCCGGACACCATATTATCGAAAACTGGCTGAAAGCTTCTTCGTGGAAGACAAGGCTTTTGCAAAGGCGTTTCAGTTCCACTCTGCGGCCAAGAGCGTCCATCACGGATTTGTGGGCGGCCTTCTGGAACATACATTGAGTGTTGTCAAGCTGTGTGACTATTATGCAGGCTACTATCCGCTGATCAACCGCGACTTGCTGCTCACGGCTGCCATGTTTCACGATCTGGGTAAGACGAAGGAACTCTCTGTTTTCCCGGAAAATGATTACACGGATGACGGCCAGCTTCTGGGCCATATCATCATCGGTACGGAGATGGTATCGGAGCGGATTCGCACAATTCCGGATTTCCCGGTGAAGGCGGCCACAGAGCTGAAGCACTGTATTCTGGCACACCACGGAGAACTGGAATACGGTTCACCGAAGAAACCGGCCCTTTTGGAAGCTCTGGCATTAAACTTCGCGGATAATACCGATGCGAAGATGGAGACTATGATCGAGGTGTTAAAGGGCGCTGGAGATAACAATGGCTGGCTTGGATTTAACCGGCTGTTGGAGACGAATGTGAGGAAGACATCGGAGACTTAAAGAGATACGGAAAGAATGATGTTGTACATAAAAAGCATTTCCGAAAGGAGCTGCGGCCGGAGATATGTGGCCGCAGCTCCTTTCTTTTACAGATGGTAATGTTGGAACAGCTGTCTGCGCAGCGGTTCATTCCCTGTGATCTGTGCGATTAAATCCAGGCGGTTCTCTTTTAAAAGGATGGAGATAAGGCTGGCCATACGGAGTTCGCCTTCTTTTTCGCCCTCCATTTTTCCATCTGCAATCAGATCATCGATTGCCTTACACATGGTATACTCCTCCTCTCGTCCGGGCGCGGCCAAAAGCCTCATCAGCCGTCGGTTTTCTCCCAAAAGGCCCATGACTGCCGTCAGGGCGTCATCGTCCAGTTGGCATATCCGGTCATGATTTAACGTGATATAGTTGTAAAAATTACTCTTATCTGTACTATATTTTAACATACCAAAGACCTGTTGTAAACCTGTTTTGTAATACTCCAGGTTTTCGATGTTTCGGATATCGACGAGATTGATGCGGTAGTCGGGGAGGGCGGCGAGAAGATCTGGAATACACTCCCTGGGTCCGCTTAAATCCAGCATATCGCTGAGACTTTCGGGGCCATCCCATGTTTTTTTGCCGCAGTAGAGGACCAGTGTGAGTATGGGGACGAGTTTATCCTGGCGGGTGATACCCGATAAAAACTCCGGACTTTTTGTAAGATCTTTCTTTTTCCTGTGTTCCTTTTGAATATTCGTAAGCTGTTCCGTATAATCCAGAGCATCATAAGTCAGAACCCGGACGGGCATACCGTAGTGTACCTCTCCCTGAGCCTCGCAGCACGCTGCGATAAAGCAGGCTCCTAAGGAGGCTTTCATCGCAACATCACGACGCCTTTGTATCGTTTGCCGTCTGCCATTGCGGTCGGTTATGACGATTCCGGATTCCAAAGATACCGGCGACAACAGTTCTGCTTTCAGAATCTGCTTTCCGTGAAAGATCTCGGCATTATACAGGTCCGCAAAACGGGCCTGGTCCTGCAGCAGTTTCTTTATATAAAAATCCTGTCTGGCCACACCACCATCCCTTTCTAAAATAAACTGTTTCTTACAGGTTTTATCATGGAATTGCCGGCAGATGTGCCAGATATACATGAGCGATTTAATGGAAATGAATTTCCATATAGAATGTGTTTTTAGTATACCACGGTTTGATTATGATGACAATAGAAAAACGCAATTATGTGGTAAAAAATACCTGAAAATGGATTAATTAAAATTCCAGCAGATTATGAAATGGTACTTTAGGTATGTTCAAAAAACTGCCAGTTTAGTGTAAAATACCAACATAACTTGTAGTAAACAGTACTTATATTAAAATAGAACTTATTTTAATTAGAACTCGTATTAATTAGAACAAGAAAGGATCAGATTATTGTATGAAGGATAAGAAAAATATCAATTTGGAGTATGTAATCCATGATAGCACCGCACATGAGGTTGCAGTTGAGATTCAGCAGAATTGTGGAAACAAATATTCTGATTCAGAAAGGTTAAAACGATATATGGAGGGCGTCCGGGACGTGGGTGAGGTGTAACTGCACGGTGCCCAGTGTTAAACGGGTAACTGGAAGCTGGGGATTGGCAGAAACTCAAATGGTAATAAGTTTGACTCAAGCCTAAGCTGACGCGTAAAGCGAAGTTGAACCTGAATTATTAAAAAGATTTATTAAGCGGATTAAATAAGCCTGGAGAAGACAGAATATTTCTCCGGGCTCTTTATTTCATGTAGTCTTACTTAGATAGAATCGAATATTACTGCCGCATAAATATGATAAAGAATCCCGAATAGGTTTCTGAACGATGTGTTGAAACCTTCTGTCATCCATGCTAAACTGGATGAAATAGGGTGGGAAATGGACCGCATAGCAGATAATGAAGCAGACAGCATAACAGACATTAAAACATGACCTGGAATCACATCGCAGAGGACTGCAGCATGGAGAGGAGGCACCGAATTTACTCATGACTTTTGGAGAAACATTTCATAAAATAAAGGGGATAGAAAAATTACTGGGGCTCAAGCCGGAGTTTTATGGCTGGAGCTGCTTGAGTAAAATTCATTCGCTGTATCTTTATGGCGATTACGATTATGAGGAGTGGTGGGAAATACAGAATCTCCGGCTGGTTATGGAGTCGCAGGATCAGGAATACCGTGTGACACTTCTTTTTCGTGATGTCACTTCCTTCTTTCTGGCACAGTCGACGGAAATCAGCGGGTTTGAGATCGAATGCAGCGAGGATCACGCCTTCGGTGACCGTCGTAATTTCTATATTTTTGACTTCGAGGAGGGCGATATCCGGTTCTGCTGTAAGGAAATAGAGGTAGAAGATGTCTTGAACAGAGAAGCAATGGAGGCAAAAGCCAAGAAAGAAGTGAAAGAGAGCGATAGACAAAGCAGCGGGATGCTGTATCAGATAGAGACCTGGCATGAAGTGAGGGAGCGATTTCGGGAGGAACTGGATGGGGCGGTCTGCCGAATGAAATTCGGAGTAGATGATATCAATGTCCCTGGAACGGCCATGATACCGGTTCCGGATTACGAAGGGTTAAGTGACGAAGAATTGTATTTACGTTTAACCGGGCTGTGCGAGCCGGCCGGGGAACTGTATGTCATCACGGATATCTGTTATAAAGACGGGTTTGGACCATTTCGTCTACAGGCGGAGAAAATGGAACAGCTTGTGAGCTGCCATCAGCGTATATTCTCGGAACTGTTTTTTGATACAGACGCCATAGTCATCAGTTTTCCAATGAAGCGTGTCTGGATGTTTCACCATTCCGGATACATCGGTTTGTTTTGTTATAAAAATGACTAAGAGAGACATCCAGATCAGAGAGGATAGGTAAAAGAGTATGGAATTATTCAGGCCTGTGGGCGCAAAGGAGTTGGAACTGATTAAACAGGCGGGCTGGAGAAGCTTTCCGCCCAGACTGCCGGAGCAGCCGATTTTCTATCCGGTGCTTAACGCCCGCTATGCGGGGGAAATCGCAGGAAGATGGAATACGAAGGATGCGAACTCGGGTTTTAAAGGGTATGTTACAAGGTTTGCGGTTGAAGATGAATACATATCCCGTTTTGAGCCGCATCAGGCTGGCGCGTCCTATCACATGGAATATTGGATACCAGCGGAGGAGCTTGCGGAGTTTAACCGTCATATTGTAGGTGAGATTGAAGTGATACAGACATTTGAATAGGGAGGCCGGTACAACGGCGGGAGGAGCGGATATGGAGTATGGTATGCCGTTTTTAATGGAGACGGACACTCTGGAGGAGTGTGCCCGGCTGTGCAGTCATTTGGGACTGGATTTCATAGAACTGAATATGAATTTTCCTCAATGTCAGCTGCCGGAACTCCAGGCAGACCGGCTGCGGCGGATCATGGATCAGGAGCATCTGTATTTTACGATTCATCTGGATGAGAATCTGAATGTCTGTGATTTTAACCCCAAAGTCCGGCAGGCGTATCTGGAGACTGCTGTAGAGACAATCGAACTGGCGAAGGCCATTGGAGCGCCTGTGATCAATATGCACCTTGCAAAGGGAATCTATCTCACGCTGCCGGGCAGAAAGGAATATCTGTTTAAGCGGTATGAAGAGGAGTATCGGAAACATATTGCGGAATTTGGAGAGATGTGCCGGGACGCAGTCGGTGACACGGCTATACACATGGCGGTTGAGAATACGGAAGGATTTATGGAACATGAGAAGCGGGCACTGGAACTTTTGTTGCAGCAGCCGTGTTTCGGACTGACACTGGATATTGGACACAGCCATGCCGCCGGAAATGTGGATATTCCCTTTTATCAGACGCATGAAGACCGGCTGATTCACATGCATGGTCACGATGCGAAGGGAAAGAACTGTCATCTGGCGTTCGGGGATGGAGAGATTGATCTGGAGGAACGGCTTTCCATGGCTGAAAAGGCGGGAGCCAGAGTGGTTCTGGAGACAAAGACGATAGAGGCGCTGACAAAGACCGTGGCATGGATTCGGAAGTGAACGGAGGCAGGAGGGGATCGTATTATGCTGGAATTGCACGGCTGGATTACATTTCGTGAAACGTATGAGGCGGTGGAAGACTGCCAGTTCGACCGGATAATGGAAGCCATTTTCAGAAAATGTGAAAGCCTGAAGTATCATCGATTGAAGCCGGGAGCCATGGACGGAGAGTGGTATCTTGAGGTGACGCTGTTTGCCAACCATCACAACCCGGAGGTGGAAGAATTGTTTGAGTTCCTTACCTATGCGGCCGCGAAGGCGCCGGGCAGTTATGGCATGTTCTATATGCATGACGATGAAGACCGAACAGGCATGGAAAATGAATTTCAGGTTTTTGTGATAGCGAGAGGAAAAATCCGCAGGGAAAAGGATCCGTTTCTATCACCATTCATACCTGCGGTGGAAGACGCCGAGGCGTGAGAAAAAACAGAGGTCAGAGAAAACACAGGTCATAGGAAAAAACGATTCAAGTTAAGTTCTTATAGCGGACCGGAATCAGCAGAGTGATTTCCGGTCCGTTTTTGGTATGCAGAAATGATTCTGACCGATATGTGGCGCGGTTTGTAAAACGCCGGAAGTTAGCCGGGCAGGTGGAAAATATTAATATCAGAACCGTTCTTATGACAAGATTTTACTTTTTAAGTTAAGGTCATGTTAAGCATTGCCGTAACGTATTTCCAAACGTTTTTTAATATGGTATGTTTCTTGCGGAACCTGCTGATGAGGCAGTTTGCCAGTGTAAAAAAACAGGAGGGATTTATCAATGAGGAAAGAGTTGAAAAAGTTACTGGCTCTTGTATGTTGCGCAGCTCTTACGTGTCTGTCGGTGACCGGATGCGCGGGAAATCAGGAAAAGAGGACGATCAGAATCGGCCACAACCAGTCTACCAATCACCCCACTCATATTGCGCTCACGGCTTTTCAGGATTACATAAGTGGCAAGCTGGGCGACAAGTATGTGGTGGAGGTTTATCCCAGCGAGCTTCTGGGATCCCAGACCGATATGGTACAGCTGACACAGACGGGAGCGATTGATTTCTGCGTGGCCAGCAATGCCATTCTGGAAACATTCAGCAAGAATTATGAGATCTTTAATCTGCCGTATCTGTTTGCAAGTCCGGAGGCATATCACCACGTGATGGATGATCCGGAAGTGACGGGACCAATCTATGAATCCACAAAAAAAGCAGGATTTACTGCGGTGACGTGGCTGGATGCGGGAACGAGAAATTTTTACACCATTGACAGACCGATTGAGAGTCCTGCGGATTTGAGGGGATTAAAAATCCGCGTGCAGCAGTCGCCTACCAACATCGAGATGATGAAACTGCTGGGCGGCTCCGCGACGCCTATGGGATTCGGAGATGTCTACACGGCGCTTCAGTCGGGAATTATCGACGGGGCGGAGAATAACGAGATGGCTTTAACGGATAACGGACACGGCGATGTTTGTAAATATTACTCCTACGATATGCACCAGATGGTGCCGGACATTCTGATCGGCAACAACGCCTTTATGGAAAGCTTGTCCGACGAAGACCGGGCAGTATTCGAGGAAGGCTTTAAGCTGGTAAATCAGGTTGAGCAGGAGGAATGGGTAAAGGCTGTGGCCAATGCCAAGGACCGCGCGCAGAACGAGCAGAATGTGAATTTCATCTATCCGGATCAGAAACCATTTGTGGAGGCGTGTCTGCCGCTTCACGACACCGTGCTGAAAAATAACCCGGCACTGCAGCCGATTTATGATGCGATCCAGATGTATAATGCAGAGTATCCTGCGGAAACGAATTAGGGGGAAACGAGATGAAGCAGTTGAGAAAACAATTGACAAAACTATTAAACGGCCTTGCGGGCATCAGTTTTCTGGCTATGGTTATCCTGACCTGCTGGCAGGTATTTACAAGATATATCCTGAAAAATCCGTCCACATGGTCGGAGGAGCTGGTCTCCTACTTATTTGCCTGGATGTCCCTGCTGGGAGCCAGTCTGATCACGAGTGAGAGGGGGCATATGAATATCCCTGTCGTGGTGGAGCGCATGCCGCAGGCGATGAAGAAGGGATTTTCTGTTTTCGCTGAGATCGTGGCGTTCGTATTTTCAGCGGTAATCCTGGTGTACGGCGGCATGCAGATCACCAGCCTTGCCATGGGGCAGATGACCTCCTCTCTGGGTGTGGCCATCGGTATCTTCTACATTGTACTCCCTTTAAGCGGAGTTCTTAACATGATTTATACTGCTATGAACATCTACGATATCGTGAAGGGAAACATTCCTGTGCTGCCGACCAGCGAGGAAGATACCCTGGTAGAAAATCTGGAAAAGGGGGAAGCATAAGCTATGGCAATCCAATCTTTAGCAATTATTATTTTCGTTCTGGCGGTATTCCTGGTTGCAGGAGTTCCGATCTCCTATGCGATCGGTATTTCCGCGCTGGCGGCGATCCTTCAGATGGTGACTCTGGATGTATCCGTGCTGACCGCAGCGCAGAGAACCTTTGTGGGTATGAGTAAATTCAGTCTGACCGCGATTCCGTTCTTTGTCCTGGCGGGCAACCTGATGAATCAGGGGGGGATTGCCAAGCGGCTGGTGGATTTTGTGCTGGCAATCCTGGGAAAACTGCCCGGAGCTCTTCTGGTGACCAACGTCGGCGCCAACGCCCTGTTCGGAGCCATCTCCGGTTCCGCATCGGCAGCGGCTGCAGCGGTTGGAAGCATGGTGCAGGAGGGCGAGGACAAACAGGGCTATGAGCGCGCGGTGTGTGCGGCTACCAACGGTGCTTCCGCGCCCTCGGGACTTTTAATCCCGCCGTCAAATGCTCTTATCACATATTCTCTGGTTTCAGGCGGAACCTCTGTGGCGGCCCTGTTCCTGGCGGGCTACATACCCGGAATTCTATGGGCGGTCTGCTGTGTCGTTGTGGCAGTTATCATTGCACGGAAAAAAGGATATAAGGGAACTCCGGGGAAATTTGACTGGAAGAACCTGGGCGCGGCTACCTTAAAAGCCATCCCGGCGCTTTCCCTGATTGTCGTGGTTATCGGAGGCATTATCGCAGGCGTATTCACCGCGACGGAAGGCTCGGCCATCGCCGTTGTCTATGCGCTGGTGCTGGGCATCTGCTACCGCAATATAACATGGAAGAGCTTCTGGAAGATTCTGGTGGACAGCGCAAAGATGAGCGGTATGATCGTATTCCTCATCGGCGTATCGAATATTCTCGGATGGGTTATGGCATTTACCCAGATTCCGCAGGCGATTTCCGCAGGACTTCTGGGCCTTACCAACAGCCCGATTATCATCCTGCTGATTATGAATGTGATCTTGCTGATCGCAGGTACCTTTATGGATGTAACTCCGGCAATCCTGATCTTTACGCCGCTGTTTCTTCCGATTGTCAAGACCTTTGGCATGCATCCGGTTCATTTCGGGCTGATCCTGGTCTACAACCTATGTATCGGAAATATTACACCGCCTGTAGGTAATACGCTGTTTGTGGCAATTAAGGTTGGAAAGACGTCACTTGCCAAGGTTATGCCTTATATGGTCATGTATTATGCCTCTATCCTGGTGGGCCTTGTGCTGGTAACGTATATTCCTGCTGTCAGCATGGCGCTTCCGACGATGGCCGGGCTGGTCAAATAACAAGATATAAAATATGGTTTTATGCAGTAAAAAACCGTCTGTCACAGTGCTGGTGTGACAGGCGGTTTCTTTTGGTCCCGTGTCCGGTTATCCGGCGGCAGTGTTAATCCTTTTTTACTGCAAGACGGTCGCGGTTTAAGAAGTAGTAAAGAAGTCCGGCGGCACTTAAGGAGATAAAAACATAGAAAGCCGGCCGGATTCCGCGTTTTTTGCAGTCACGGCAGATAAATGCAAGGATTGTGATGAGGACCGGCAGAAACGCGGAGAGAATAAAAACTGCAGATGCCGCCGCACACAGAAATACCGTGATGTCGCTAAATCCTTGAAACCGTGTATAGAGCGCAGCCAGATGGATGAGACGTTCTTAATTCCTGTATTTTTTCTGCCAGTGACATGTGGAATCCCTCCATTTCCCTTTGAAGCACTCTTTGATACTTCTGAGTGTAACAGAAATGATAAAAAAACACTACCAACTATCTGTCAACCGGCATATTTTTCCTGCGCAACCAGAGGCTGCAAGCGGTTTAAGGGGCTGCGGACATTTTTAAATAAAAGATTTAGAATTTCTTTCGTTTTACACGTCGTTCATTTTAAGATTGCCCATATATCCTAGTAATGCAGGCAGGAAGGGAAGATATATGCGTGTTTGTGGCATAATACAGAGATGCAGACAGTGTTCTTTTATGCAGTACCAATCATGATAAAACGTCAGGCGGGTCTTTTAGGAATCCGGCGTTCATGATATACTATAGTTTGAATCTGTATGAACCATAAAATATCCGAAAGCGAGGAGAGATACCATGGAAACAAATCACATTCTGCTGGTAGAAGATGATAAGGAGATTAGAGAAGGAGTCGAGATTTATTTAAAGAGCCAGGGCTATGAAGTATTCCAGGCGGCCGATGGAATCGAGGGCCTTAAGATTCTGGATCAGGAAGAAATACATCTGGCTATCGTGGATGTGATGATGCCGAGAATGGATGGCATTACCATGACTGTCAAGCTGAGAGAAAAATACGACTTTCCGGTGATTATCCTTTCCGCGAAGACGGAGGAGGTCGACAAGATCATGGGACTGAATATCGGTGCCGATGACTATATATCGAAACCATTTACTCCGATGGAGCTGCTTGCAAGAGTTAATTCCCAGCTGAGACGGTACAGAAAGTATCTGGATATGCTGGAGGCAAAGGAACAGAAGGAAAAGAGCAACATTTATATCATCGGCGGACTGGAGCTGAACGAGGATACCGTGGAAGTCACGGTGGACGAAAAGCCGGCAAAGCTGACGCCGATCGAATTTAAGATTCTCGCTCTCCTGATGAAGAATCCCGGAAGGGTCTTCTCTGCGGAAGAGATATACGAACGCGTCTGGAATGAGCGGGCGATCAACACGGACACCATCATGGTACACGTGAGAAAAATCAGGGAAAAAATTGAGATTAACCCGAAGGAACCCAAATATTTAAAGGTGGTGTGGGGAGTTGGATATAAAATTGAAAAACAGGCATAGAATCAGTGCGCTGCTGTCCTTTCTTATTGTAGTGGCGGCGGCTGTTATCATGACGGGATTGTACCCGTTTTTTGAAAAAGAGGCGGGACGCCATGAGCAGCCCGCATATGAAGATCAGGCGTTTTTACGCCATCTCGTCTTTGGCAACTACGTGCTGGATTTAGAACAGTATCAGTATGCCAACGGTGTGGTGATTTCGCCGTTCGAGCATTTCTTCCCGGAAGGAGCCTATGAGCTGAAAAACGGAAGTCTGGACGGATACGCAGAACAGACGGCTGCGGCGTCGGAAGGTGCAGGGAATCCGGGAGATGAAACGGCACCGGCACCGGAGGCGGCCAGTCAGATTCCGAAGGACGAGGCGCTGGCGGCGGGAGAGGATACCGCCTCTTTTCTGGAAGATGAGGATTATGGGTACCTCACAGACGAAGAACAAAGCTATATGGCTGAGGAGCGGCAGGAATACTTACGCAATCTCCGCCAGAACTGTATGATGGAATATGAGAGCTGGAACCGGTATTTCGGAAGCATCAGGAATGCCATCGATTTTCAGGTACTGGACGAAAACGGAAGCATTCTGATGAATTACGCAAAGGACAGGAACATCTTAACCGATGACAGCTATGTGTTCCGGGTTGTGATGCATTACGATGGGCATGGCCGCATGGATGTGATGCAGCTGGGCGGGCAGGATACCTCGTATCTGTTAAACATTCTCCAGAAGTTCGGGGAAGTCGATCCCATGGAAGAGTATTACTGGGAACAGTACAGCAGTAAACCACAGTTCAAACTGTCAAATCCGAAGAATATTACCTTTGCCTACGCCATGACGGAACAGCAGCTGGCGGAGTATTCTCTGGCCAGAAGCTCATCCTGGAGTTCCTATTATAACTCTGGAAGAGTCGCGCAGGTATTTGCAGGACTGGGAATCTTTGTGGCATTAGCCGCATTCCTGTTATCCTGCTTCGATGTGACGCGGGCAGATGACAGCAAGGTGCTGCGTGTGCCGCTGGGGATCGTCCTCGGTGTGGGTGCAGGAGGCATAGGCTTCGGCTACAGTCTGACCAGCCTGGTGGCTGTGACGAACCATGGAAGCCTGTATTCCGGTCTGATCCGTGCGAATTTCCTGCCGAAGGCAGCGGATATAATGGTGAAGCTGTGGAATGTGTTCTGGTGGTGTATCCCGTTTGCAATCATTTACTGGGCTGTTCTGTGTATGAGAGATGTGTTCCACATCGGATTCAAGCGCTACATCAGGGAAAGAACCTTATGCGGGCTGTTCTATGGCTGGTGCGCAGGACTCTGCCGCAGATTTTACAACTTCCTGGGAAGTATCAATCTGCAGGATAACTCGGACAGGACGATCTTTAAGATCGTCGGTGTGAATTTCATTATTCTGGCGGTATTATGCAGCTTGTGGTTCTTTGGAATTGGTGCGCTGATCATCTATTCGATCGTGCTGTTCCTGGTGCTGCGCAAATACTACCGGGATTTAACCCGGAAATACAGAATCCTGTTAAGGGCAACCAATCAGATCGCTGAAGGAAATTTAGATGTGACGATTTCGGAAGATCTCGGCGTGTTTGAACCGTTTAAGACGGAGATCCAGAAGATTCAGAGCGGCTTTAAAGTGGCTGTGGATGAAGAAGTTAAGAGCCAGAAGATGAAGACGGATCTGATCACCAACATGTCCCATGACTTAAAGACGCCGCTGACAGCAATTATTACTTATGTAAACCTGCTAAAGGATGACAATGCGGTACCGGAACAGAGAAAAGCCTATATTGATGTGCTGGAACAGAAGTCCATGCGTCTGAAATCCCTGATCGAGGACCTGTTTGAAATCAGCAAGGCCAACAGCAACAATGTGACGCTCAATCTGGTGGATGTGGACATCGTAAGCCTTTTAAAAGAGGTGAGTCTGGAGCTGAGCGATAAGATTGAGGAATCCACCATTGATTTCCGGTGGAATCTGCCGGACGAGAAGATCGTCCTGCCGCTGGACAGCCAGAAGACGTACCGGATTTTTGACAATCTTCTGACCAATATCATGAAATACGGCATGCCGAATACCAGAGCGTATATCGATATGAAACGGGACGACGGCGGAGTGGTCATCACTATGAAGAACGTGTCGGCCAACGAGCTTACTTTTAATCCGAAAGAGATAACGGAACGTTTCGTCCGCGGTGACCAGTCGCGCAACACGGAAGGCTCCGGCCTGGGTATGGCGATCGCCAAGAGTTTCGTGGAGCTGCAGAATGGGAAGATGGATGTAGAGGTAGAAGCGGACTTATTCCGTATTATAATCCGGTGGCCGGTGGAGCAAAATCCGGTTGAGGAAGACGACGAAGAAGAGATGTAATCATATAAGTAAGGATATAAGAAGAATGTAAGAAGACACATAAAAAGAGTCTTTGAGTACGCGGTCCGGCACCGGAAAGAATATTCCTGGTTGCTGGACCGCATTTTTTATTTCCAATTTAATTTTGAAAATTATTTTCAAAATGGTCTTGAAATAGAGATGGGAACTGGTTATACTAAGGATAGCCGGACAGATGACTGCCGGTGATAAGAAAGAGAGGGTGTATGGTCATGATAATACAAAGTAAAAAGGTCTGGATCGCAGGCCAGTTTATACCAGCTCAGCTCGAGGTCGCAGAAGGAAAGATCACTGCTGTCCGCGAATATGGCGAAAGATCCGTGGATCAGGATTATGGAACCAAAAGGATTGTTCCTGGGTTTATCGATGTGCATACCCATGGAGCTTATGGATATGATACCAATGACGGAGAGCCGGAGGGCTTACGAAACTGGATGAAACATATACCGGAGGAAGGAGTGACCTCCATTCTTCCAACCACGGTAACACAGATGCCGGATGTCCTGGAGAAGGCTGTGGCTAATGTGGCCTCGGTCGTGGAAGAAGGCTATGAGGGCACGGAGATCCTGGGAATTCATTTTGAAGGACCGTATCTCGACATGGATTATAAAGGAGCCCAGCCGCCGGAGGCGATCGCACAGGCGGCCGTTGACCAGTTCCGGAGGTATCAGGAGGCTGCGAAAGGGCTGATTAAATACATTACGCTGGCGCCGGAGCATGACGTGGATTTTGCTCTGACAAAATACTGTAAGGAGACCGGAGTCGTGGTCAGCATGGGCCATTCCTCTGCAACCTACGAGCAGGCGCTGATGGGCATAGCCAATGGCGCTACCTCCATGACGCATGTATACAACGGCATGACACCTTACCATCACAGGAAGCCGGGCCTTGTGGGAACCGCATTCCGGGTAAGAGATATCTATGGAGAGATTATCTGTGACGGCTGCCATTCCCATCTGGCTGCGCTGAACAATTACTTTACGGCAAAGGGCCGCGATTTCGTCATCATGGTGACGGATTCCCTGCGTGCAAAGCACTGCCCTCCGGGCGGAAGCTATCAGCTGGGCGGTCACGATATCGAGATCAGTGAGAGTGGACTTGCCTATTTAAAGGGCACCGATACGATCGCAGGAAGCACGCTGTACATGAACCGTGGTCTCCGCATTCTGGTTGAGGACGCGCTTCTTCCGTTTGATCAGGCCCTTAATTCCTGTACCATCAATCCGGCCAGATGTCTCGGCGTGGATGACAGGAAGGGAAAACTGGTGGCTGGTTATGACGCCGATTTCGTCGTGCTGGAAGACAATTACGATGTGGCACAGACGTACTGCAGGGGAACTGCAATGCTGTAATAGAATGAGATAAGATTATAAGAGGAGAGGCTGCGGTATTTCAGGATACCGCGGCCTCTTTTTCACTCGTCACGCGGCGAAGGAAAGGTTTACTTGTGATATTTCTTACAAATTCCAGAACATTCTGCAAAATCATGACGGTAAAATGACTTTATGGTATGATGGAGAAAAGCAGGGAAATGATAGTTTACGCGAACGAGGTGTGATATGAAGAAAAAAATTCATTTGCTGCCCGTGGCCCTGGCCTTCCTCATTGGTTTGGGAACTGTGGGCTGTGGCAATAGGCAGAAAACGGCCGGGACGGCCCCGGAGACGGTGACGTCCGGTGTCAGTGAAGAGGAAAGTACGAAACAGGAGACGGAGAGCCAGACCGCCGAAGAGGTCCCAGCCTATCCGGTAGGGAGCTGGGACGATGATTATATTCTTCCGGATGCACAGACTCATATCTATACGCAGGAGGAGCTTTCCTCCCTCACCAGGGAAGAACTCCGCATTGCCAGGAATGAGATCTACGCAAGGCACGGACGCATGTTTAAGAGTGACGATCTGAATACGTATTTTTCAGGAAAATCGTGGTATCAGCCATCTGTCGAGGCGGACGCCTTCGATGACCGTGTGCTCAATGAGTCAGAAACCGGCAATTTAACCGCGGTAAAGGAGGCCGAAGAGAACGCCCCCTCGGAGATGGTGACGTGTCCAAAGATGGGAAGAGAGGAGTTTCCGAAGATCGACGGTTCCACCGCGACGATTCCACTGTCACAGGCCATTTACCGCCTTGCGACGGGAGCGACGGAGCAGGAGGCGGAACGCTTTATCGAGCATGACAAGACGACCCAGGCGTATTTAAACCTGATCTGGGGGCAGGAAACGGATCTCGTTATCGCCTATGAGCCTGGTGAGAGCGTGAAGAAACGGCTGAAGGAAGAGGGCGACAATCTGATTATCAAACCGATTGGCCGGGATGCGCTGGTCTTTATGGCGAATCAGGGGAATTCTGTAAAATCCCTGACCGGGCGGCAGGTGATCGATATCTATTCCGGTAAAATTAAAAACTGGAAGGCGGTGGGAGGCAGCAGCCAGGCCATACGGGCGTTTCAGAGGCCTGAGAACTCCGGCAGCCAGAATCTCATGGAGAAGCTGGTGATGAAGGGTACCGCCATGGCGGAAGCGCCGCAGGACTATGTGGTTTCAGAGATGGGAGAGCTGATTGAAAAGGTTTCTGCCTACGATAACACGGGAGAAGCCCTCGGTTATTCCGTATATTACTATGCAAAAAACATGTACCAGAAGCCGGAACTGAAGTTCATGGCGGTCGACGGCGTGATGCCCTCCAGCGATACCATACGGGATGGAAGCTATCCCTATGTCAGCGATTTTTATGCAGCAGTCCGGAAAGATGAACCGAAGGACTCAAACGCATACCGTCTCTTTGAATGGCTCACGTCGGATGACGGTCAGGCGCTGATCAACACTCTGGGCTACGTGGGTATCCAGGACGTGAAGAAGCCGCTTCCCCAGGGGTTTGAAGGGGAGGGCGAGGTATTTAAGGCGGAGATTCCTCTTTCAAAGGGCGAAGCCATACTTGCAGATGGGGATTACCTTTACGGTGAAAATGGAATCGCTGTGTTCGACCGCTCCATGAATCTGATGAAATTTATCCGTCATGTGGATAATCAGGCGGTTTCCCCGTTTATGGTGTGGGACGGCCGCAGCCTGCTCACCATGCAGGATACTCTGACCAGCAATTACGGCCTCTATTCCATCGCAGAGGAACGCTGGGTCTGTGAACCGGTGTACAGCGATATCTTTATCACAAAAGATGGCTATGGGCTGGAACACGCGGTATGGGTAGAGTCGGGCGTATCGGGTGAATGGCATTATACCTACGACTACGCGGATAAAAATGGAACAATCACAGAAAAAGGCGTGCCGTCGGATGAGAAAATATGGGAAGGAGAGGGCTGTGAGGAGCTCTACTACGGTGTGAAGGAGTTCATGGAGCATAATCCGGAGATTGCGATGAAATTGGAAGTGACTTCGGACGCGGTCTCCATATTTGGCACTGAATTCCAGGAAAATATAGCCGTGATCGAGAAAGGCAGCCGCAACTATTATTATGATATGAGGGGAAAATGTCTCTTCGAGTTCGATAAGAGTAAGCTGCCCGGCGGCAGGGAGATTATGTTGTTTCCGATTATCGTGAACGATCATATGGCCTATTTATCTGTTTATGATTCGGGGGGAACATCGATCTCCAGCAATTACATATACCGGGATGGCGCTTTGGTGAAGACGCTGGAATCCGACAGCGCGTCCGGGACTGTCTCAACTATCGAGGAATGCTTCTATACCCGGACGTCCGGCAATTATCTTTACGTATACAATTATCAGGATGAACCGAGTGCGAAATTCCTTATGGGATACTATACCAGTGACTGACGGCGGACCGGGCAAGCGTTTTTTCGCCCAGTCTAGCCAGCAGGAATGATTTTAAGTACTGGTGCTTCGGCAGGAGAATGCGATAATATTTTTGATACTCCATCTGGTACAGGGTCTCCTCAAGCTTCTCCATATGTATTATGATTTAAATATGTCAGAGGAAGAGATGGTCGACTGGTTAACTGAAAACATCAGTACACCATGGAGATAATTGTGAAATTGCATCATCTGTTATGTAAAACAAATTAAAGGTGCCGCCAGTGGCTTTCAATAATTTTAAAGCCACTAGCGGCACCTTTTTCCAATCCACCCTACAGAATCCGAACGTTCTTCAAAGCGCCCGTCTTCGCAAATTCCGTCCATTCGCAGACATTAACGGCGTGATCGCCGATGCGTTCTAAGTATTTTGCGATCATCAGAAGATCGATGCACTGGTCGGCGTGCTCAGCGGACTGCTTCAGGAGATCGATTACATCGTTTTTTACCTTGGTGAACAGTTCATCCACGATATCGTCCTGCTTTTCGATGGTCTTAGCGGCGGTGATGTCCTGGGAAATAAAGGCGTCTATGGCGCTTCGCACCATCTCGCGGGCGGCCATGGCCATTCCCGGAATGTGGCGTACCACATGGTAGATGTGCTCCCCCCGGATGCGCAGGATAAGTTCCGCGATATCGGAGGCGTGGTCACCGATTCGTTCTAAGTCCGTGACTACCTTTAAAGCGCTGGATACGACCCGCAGATCGCCGGCCACCGGCTGCTGGCGGAGAATCAGGGAGAGGCAGCGGGCCTCAATGGAGCGCTCTAAATCATTGATGGTGCGGTCGCCCCGGATAATTCCCTCCGCTTTTTCGAAATCCTGGTCCTCAAATGCGATAAAACACTGTTCGATCGAAGACTCCACCATGTATCCCATCTGCTTGATGTCATCGTTTAACAGCGTCAGCTCGTGGTCATAATTGATTCTTGTCGTCATTTTAAGTAAATCCTTTCTGAATTAAGTTTACATAAGTTAAACCGGATCAGCCGAAGCGTCCGGTGATATAGTCCTCAGTTCTGGAATCCTTTGGAGAGGAGAACAGCTCCGTGGTGGGAGCGTATTCTACCACCTCGCCAACCAGGAAAAATGCGGTATAATCGGCGATACGGGTGGCCTGCTGCATGTTATGGGTCACGATCGCCACCGTGTACTTGCTCTTCAGCTCATCCATCAGATCCTCAATTTTCAGCGTGGAAATAGGATCGAGGGCGGAGGTCGGTTCGTCCATCAGAAGTACCTCCGGCTCCACGGCCAGGGCTCTGGCGATACAGAGCCGCTGCTGCTGGCCGCCGGATAAGCCGAGAGCGGATTTCTTCAAACGGTCAGACACCTCATCCCAGAGGGCCGCGCCCTTTAAACTCTTTTCCACGATATCATCCAGCTCCGATTTGTTGTGAATTCCATGGATTCTGGGACCGTAGGCCACGTTGTCGTAAATACTCATGGGAAATGGGTTCGGCTGCTGGAATACCATGCCTACCTTTTTGCGGAGAAGGGTGGTATCGACTCTCTGGTCGTAGATATTTTCGTTGTCCAGCAGAACCTCGCCTTCGATCTTCACATTGGGCACAAGGTCGTTCATACGGTTCAAAGTCTTTAAAAATGTGGACTTTCCGCAGCCGGAGGGGCCGATGAAGGCGGTAATTTTATTGGTATACAGCTCCATGGAGACATTTTTTAAGGCGTGATTGGTGCCGTAATATAAGTCCAGGCTGTCAGTTGCTATTTTTACTGTACTGGTATTCACTATTCTCTAACCTCCGTGTTGAATTTGTGGGATAAATATTTGGCAAGGCCGTTGATGGCGAGGACGATGAGGAGCAAAACCACCGCGATGCCGAAGGCCTGGTCGTACTTGGCTTTCTGCATGGAAAGGTAGAGCTGAATCGTCAGTGTACCGCCGGATTCAAAGATTTTTCCGAAAAAGTCCTTTGCCAGTAAGTAGCCGCTTCCCGCGGTGAATAGGAGGGCGGCGGATTCGCCCACGATACGGCCGATGGCCAGAATGACGCCGGTCACGATGCCGGGCATGGCGCTGGGGAGCAGAATGGTGCGGATCATATACCATTTGGTGGCGCCGATTCCCAGTGCGCCGGAGCGGTAGCTGTCGGGAACTGTCTTAAGCGCTTCCTGCGTGGTTCTGGTGATCAGCGGCAGGACCATGATGGAGAGCGTCAGGGCTCCGGTTAAGATGGAATAGCCTAAACCCAGTGTCGTACCGAAGAATACGTAGCCAAACAGGCCGAAAATGATGGAAGGGATACCGGCGAGCGTCTCCGTGGTGAATTCGATGAGGCGGACGGCACGGCCTCCCTTTGCGTATTCATTTAAGTAAATGGCGGCTCCCACACCCAGTGGGGTGGCGATGAGCAGCGTGATAACGACGATATATAAGGTATTGACGATATTTCCCAGGATTCCGAAGGTGCCCTTTATCGTGCTGGGAACGGTGCTTAGGAATTCCCAGTTGATCTGTGAGATTCCCCGGAAGAACACGTATCCCATGATACCGACCAGAATCAGGATGGATATGGATGCACTCAGATAGATCAAAAACGTGAGTATGGAGTCAGAAACCCGCGTCTGCCTGCGGCAGATGCTGTTTTTGATGACGGTATCTTTGTGAAGAGGAACTGCGATTTCGTTAGTCATGCTGTACATCTCCTTTCTTTAACAGCCTGGTCAGAGAAATATTGATGATCATAATAAAAGCGAACAGGACGAGGCCGATGGTGAAGAGCACCTGCTTGTGAAGGCCCGCCGAGTAGGACATTTCCGAAACAATCGCCGTCGTCAGGAAACGGACGGAGTTGAAGGGAAGGGGGAAATTAACCGAACTTCCCGATACGAGGCTGATCGCCATGGCTTCACCGATGGCGCGGCCGGTGCCGAGTACGATGGCAGTAATAATACCTGATTTCGCCGCAGGGAGCACGACCTGAAAGATTGTCTGAATCTTTGTGGCACCAAGGGCCAGGGAGGCGCTTCGCAGCTCTCTGGGAACAGAGCGGAGAGCGGATTCACTGATGTTGATGACTGTGGGGAGAATCATCAGGGCCAGAACCAGGACGGCGGAGATCAAATTGGCGCCTCCCGTGAACTGGTGGGTCGTGGAGCCCTCGAAAATCTTAAGTTCCAGCTTATACATGAGCGGATTCAGGATCAGAATTCCCAGAAGGCCGTAGATGACGGAGGGGATTCCGGCCAGCAGTTCCACCGCCGGGCGAACGATTCCGGCCAGCTTTGGCGGCGCCACTTCAGCGAGGAAAACGGCCGTCATAACACCGATGGGAACACCGATTAAAATGGCGAGAGCAGTTCCGGCAATGGAAGTCAGGATAACATAGAGGATACCGAAGGCGGGGACTGCGGCTTCTGGTTTCCAGACGGTGCCGAACAGGATATCGACGATTCCTACTTTAAAGAGAGCGGGGGTACCGCTGATGATCATGTAAATCGTGATGGAAGCGACCGCCAGGACTGCAAAGAAACCACAGACGGTAAAGATAATCTGCGCCGCATGTTCCACCGCGGATTTGCTGCCGCGTCCGGCAAAGATGGAGTAAGATTTCGGGTGCATAAGATGGCTCCTTTCATATATGCGGATAAAAGGAACGTAGTGTCTGATCGCCTTCTACGTCCCTTTTTATGATGTCTGATTTAGCCGTTAGGCTTTTAGTTTGTCGGGATTAAACCAACGGATTTCACTAATTCGGTGCCTTCATCGGAGTAGATGTAGTCAAATAATGCTTTTACCAGGTCGTTCTGCTCGGAGATCTCTCCTTTGGTTGCCATAACGAACGGGCGGCTTAAGAAGTAGGTGCCGGCCTTGATATTATCCGCAGTGGCCTCTGTGCCGTCCAGCTTTAAGGTCTTAACCGTGTCGTCCAGAACGTCTAAGGAAACGTATCCGATGGAGCCTGGTGTGGAAGCAACCTTTGCCATAACTGCGCCGGTGCTGTCTAACTCATTGCTGTATTTGCAGGCGTCAGCGACATCGAGGATTTCCTCAAAAGCACTTCTTGTACCGGAACCGGACTCGCGGCCGATGACTACGATCGGCTGGTCTGCGCCGCCTGCATCTTTCCAGTTGGTGATTGTACCGTTATAGATGGAGGTCAGCTGATCCTTTGTCAAGTCTTCCACAGCATTGGCCGGATCGATAACGACTGCGATGCCGTCGATGGCTACGATGTTTTCGGCGATGCCGTTGGCTTTCTCTTCGTCCTTTAAATTACGGGAAGAGTTGCCGATATCAGCGGAGCCGTTATTCACTGCTTCCACTCCGGCGCCGGAGCCGACGAATTCGGCCTGAACCGTTACGTTCGGATACTTTTCCATGAAGATTTCGCTGAGCGCGGTTGCAAATTTTTCCATGGAGGTGGAACCTACCATGCTGATGGAACCCTTTAAGTCTGCGGAAGCCGCAGGAGCCGCGGTGGTTGTCTCAGCGGAGGAAGTACCTGCTGTGGTCGCCTCAGCCTCTGACTGTGCAGTGGTTGGCGCCGCGGTTGACTCGGTTGTGTTGCTGCTGCAGCCAGCCAGGGCTCCCATTGTTAAAACTGCCATTCCGGCAAGTGCAAGTGTTTTTACCATATTCTTTTTCATAATTGACTCTCCTCTTTTTCTGATATGATTTCTTACATTTATTTTTATCTGACATCTGGAGTATACTAAGGAATTGAAGCAGAAGATATCAGGATTTAGTATAGGTTTTGTAAAAGATGTGTAAAGTCGCCGGATTAGAAGCGCTTATGAAAATGTTAAAGAGTTTTTCATACTTTTTAGAAAGGCTTTAGGCAAACAACAAATTTTGGACACATTTGCCGTGTATGATAGGTATCAGAAAGCCCGAGAGGGATTGAACATAGAAGAAGCCATGGTCATAAAGATAAGCGCGCTTGATGTGACCGGCTTCGCCAAATTATTACGAACAGTTTACATAGATGAAAATGCCGCAGGAGATGGTTATGCTGTCTGCCTGCGGCATTTTCTTTGCGCAGCAGGAAAGCAGGATTCTATCTTTACTAAGGCGGATTCGTATATATATAGAAGATACCCCTGCGAACGGTGGAATCGGTTGCGGAACAGAATTACCTCTGTTATAATGAAAAAAGAGTTTTGATTGACGGGGAAAGGAAATATGGAATTGGATATACTGGATTATTATAAAAAACTGGTTGATTTTCTGGGAGAGGTGCTGGGAGAAAACGCGGAGGTCGTCTTAAGGGACTGCCGCAAACCAAATCACGATATTATCGCGATCGCCAACGGCCATGTCAGCGGCCGGACGATCGGGGCTCCGATTACGGATTTTACGCTGTCCGTACTGGCCAATGAGGAGTGGAAGGAAAAGGATTACGTGGTGAATTATGAGGGGAAGGCGGCGCCTGACAAGAGGCTTCGCGCCTCGACGTATTTTATCAGAGAGGAAGGGAAGCTGGTCGGACAGCTCTGTATCAACATCGATATGACGCCGTATGAGCAGGCCATGGAGAGTATCCGGCAGCTGAGCGGCATGGGACTGATGGGACAGGGCCCTCATTCGGATATCGTCTGCTCCGGGCCTGTGGAGAATTTCTCTGAGGACGTGATCGGTGATATGATGAAGAAGGCCGTGATCTCCGTGGTGGGATCTTCTGAACCGAAGGTCAGGGAGCGGCTGACGCAGCAGGAGAAGATTGAGATCATCGGCGAGTTAAGCCAGGCGGGTCTGTTTCAGTTAAAGGGTGCAGTGGGCGCGGTGGCGGAGTATCTGTGCTGCTCTGAGGCGAGTGTGTACCGCTATCAGTCCAAGCTGCAAAAGAAATCTTAAGGCCGGAACTGCACAATTAAATAGGAAGATGTATGGATAGGGAGATGTATGGATTAGGAAGATCTACGCATTAGGAAGATCTATGGAAAAGAAGTCTGAATGACGAAAGTTCAGGCTTCTTTTTTTTGTTTTCCCATTGTTTTGATAAAAACAAAAATAAATTATTATTACAATAAAAAAATATTATTAAATTCATTGACATATCGGTCAGAATAAGATAAAATTTTCTTATAAAATTATAAAAAATACATAAACCAATCGGAGGGAAATCATGGAACGTACCGGAATTCAATATTCGACCTATGTACAGATTCTAAAAGAGGAACTCGTGCCTGCCATGGGATGTACGGAGCCGATTGCTCTGGCCTATTGCGCGGCGAAAGCCAGAGAGGTGCTGGGCTGCCTTCCAGAACGCTGTGTGGTGGAAGCCAGCGGCAATATAGTGAAAAATGTAAAGAGTGTCATTGTCCCCAACACAGGCGGCTTAAAGGGCATTGAAGCCGCGGCGGCGGCCGGCATTGCAGCAGGGGATGCCTCCAGAATTCTGGAAGTTATCGCAGGCGTGACGGAGGAACAGAAGGCAGAGATAAAGGCGTATTTACAGAACGCGGAGATCTCTGTGAGGCCGCTGGAGACGGACGAGATCCTCGACATGGTGGTGACGGTATCCGGTGGTGGTTCCTGCGTGAAAGTGCGGATCGCCGGGTATCATACGAATATTGTGCTGATCGAGAAAGATGGAGAGGTCCTATACAAAGTGGGAGCCGTGGCCGCCAGGGAGGCGCAGATGGCGGACCGGAGTCTCTTAAATGTAGAAGATATCTACGATTTCGCCAAAACGGCGGATTTGGAGGACGTGAGAGACGTTATAGGGCGGCAGATTGCCTATAACAGCGCGATCTCGGAGGACGGCCTCCAGAACGACTGGGGCGCCAATATTGGCAGTGTCCTGTTGAAGGCCTACGGTGACGATATCCGCGTCCGGGCAAGGGCTGCGGCTGCAGCCGGATCGGACGCCCGTATGAGCGGATGCGAGCTTCCCGTTATTATCAATTCCGGAAGCGGAAATCAGGGTATGACCGCCTCCCTGCCTGTGATTGAGTATGCGAAAGAACTGGGCTCCAGCGAGGAAGAACTCTACCGCGCCCTGGTGCTCTCGAATTTAATCACGATCCACCAGAAGACGGGAATCGGCCGTCTGTCCGCCTACTGCGGAGCGGTCAGTGCGGGATGCGGGGCCGGATGCGGAATCGCCTTCCTGCTGGGGGCCGATTATAAGACCATCGCCCACACCCTGGTCAACGGCCTTGCCATCGTGTCGGGCATTATCTGCGACGGCGCCAAGCCGTCCTGTGCGGGTAAGATCGCGGCCGCGGTGGACGCCGGAATCATGGGATACTATATGTATATCAATGGTCAGCAGTTTAAAGGCGGCGACGGCATCGTGTCCAAGGGAGTGGAAAATACCATCACCAATGTGGGCCGTCTCGGAAAAGATGGAATGAGAGAGACAGATAAGGAAATAATCCGTATTATGACGGAATGCTGACAGAAAGGAACGATTCATGAATATAATAGAGTTTTTAGGATTAACGAGGGTGGAGAGCCTGGCGGGAGTGATCGTGTTTTTCGGTTTGCTGTTCGGAATCAGCCGCCTGCCAAAGAAAAAGTTTACATTTGCGGCCCGTGTGCTGATCGGAACAGGGATTGGAACCGTATACGGGCTGATCGTATGGGGATTGTCCGGCCGTACAGGAGCATATGCCGCAGATCTGGGACGCTGGTTCTCCCTGGTGGGGAACGGATACGTCTCCCTGTTTCAGCTTTTGATCGCTCCGGCCATCTTTGTCGCAGGGGTGCGTCTTGTGATCCACACGCCTCTTGTAAAGACAGAGACGCCGCTAATAAAATGGAAAAAATGGGTCAATACTCTGATGCTTGCGGTCAGCGCTCTGATTGGCGCCTGCCTTGGCCTCTGCTTTAAAGTGGGCGTGGCGCCGGGCGCAGATACTGCAGTCTTTTCCTGGGAGATCGGGGAGGGACAGAAGATCACCGACTCGATCGCGCATCTGATTCCATCGGGAATCGGTTTCGATTTTCTTACCGGCAATGTGGTGGGAATCTTTGTGTTTGCCGTATTGATTGGCATTGCAGCCCGGAGAATGTCCGGTAAATATATGGATACGGTAAAGCCGTTTCTGGACGTTACAGATGCCGCTTTCTCTGTAATTATGAGTGTGTGCAAGGCCGTTATCGCCTACAAGCCCATGGGGGCGGCCGCTGTCATGGCGGCGTTTACGGCGGCGTATGGCCCGGCGTTTCTCCTCATGCTGGTGAAGATGCTGGCAGTTCTCTGTGCGGCCTCTCTGGCCATGCTGGCAGTACAGCTGATACTGTGCGCGGTTTCCGGTGTGAGCCCGGCGGCATTTTTCCGGGCGGGAAAGGCGGCGATGAAAAAGGCGCTGGTTACCCGTTCCGGTTCCGCCTGCCTCCCCGATGCGCAGGAAGCGCTGACGGCCGGACTGGGGCTTAAAAAGGAGATTACCGACGAGGTATCTGCCTACGCCATCTCTTCAGGAATGCAGGGATGCGGCGCCATGTTCCCGGCGATGGCAGCGGTATTTGCCGCAGGCTTAAGCGGACTTACCATGACACCGGCGCTGGTGTTCGGCCTGGTGGTGGTTATCGTACTGGTTTCCTATGGGATTACCGGTGTTCCGGGTACGGCCACCATGGCGGAATTCGGAGCCGTGATGGGCAGCGGTATCACCGGAGCGGTGAACGGCCTCGGACCGATGATTGCCGTCGATCCCATCGGCGATGTGCCGAGAACACTCATTAATGTAACTGGCTGTATGACAAATGCGATTATTGTAGAAAGAAGGGTGAGAGAGTGAAAACAGTGATTATCGGGGGAGTTGCCGCCGGAATGTCGGCGGCCTCCAAGTTAAAAAGGCTGTTGGGTGACGCGGTCGAGATCGTGGTTTATGAGAAAGGCGGAGAGGTATCCTTTGGCGCCTGCGGAATTCCGTTTTATATTTCCGATCATATCAAACAGGGGAAGGAACTGATCGCCAGGACGGCGGAAGAATTTGCGAAGAGCGGGATCCCGGTAAAGATCTGCCATGAGGTGACGGCCGTGGATACGGACGCCAAGACCGTGACCGTGAAGAATCTAAAGACTGGAGAGGTGTTTGACGATACCTATGACAAGCTGGTGATCGGAAGCGGAGCGGGGGTGCGCCATTTTCCGCCGTTCGACCGTTCTTACACCAATTTATTCGAGATCCGCGACGTGGCGGATGGAACCAGGGTGAAACAGGCGTTGTTCGATGAGAACCAGCGCCATGTGGTCATCGTCGGAGCCGGATTCATCGGGCTGGAGCTGTCCGAGGCGTGCAGACATTACGGCAAAGAGGTCACGGTCGTGGAGCTGGCTGAGCACGTGCTTTCGGCTTTTGACACCGAGATCAGTGAGGCGCTGGAAGCCGAGCTTGCAGAAAACGGCGTGACCGTGCGCGTGGGAACCATGGTGCAGAGTCTGGTCGAGGAAGACGGCCGCATCGTACGGGCTGTGCTGCAGCGCGGGGAAGAGACCGAAGAGATTCCGGCGGATCTGGTGATCAACAGCGCGGGAATCGCTCCGGCCACATCCTTTATCACCAATGTGGAGAAGGCCAGAAACGGGGCGATCTGCGTGAATGAGCGGATGGAGACGAGTATCCCGGACGTTTACGCGGCTGGCGACTGCAGCATTATGAAGTCCGCAGTCACCGGCGACTATCTGTATGCGCCTTTAGGAACCAATGCCAACAAACAGGGAAGAATCATCGGCGATATTTTAGGCGGTGTGCAGCCGAAGCCATTTAAGCTGATCGGAAGCTCGGCGCTGCGGCTGTTCGGCATCGATGCGGCCAAGGTCGGTCTATCCGAGAAGGAGGCGAAGGCAAGGGGGCTTCATTACAAGGCCCATATGATTACGGGCAACAGCTACGCGTCCTATTACGGCACGGAGAAGCTGAATATCAAGCTGATCTACGATGCCGATACGAGAAAGATCCTGGGGGCGGAGACGTACGGACAGGGAATCGTGGTTCCGAGGGCCAATTATTACGCCATCGCCATCTACGCCGGACTGACCGTGGATGAGATGGGATTTATGGATTTGTGTTATTCCCCGCCGTTTTCCGGTGTGTGGGATGCCGCGCTGATCGCGTCAAATACTGCGAAATAGGCAGTAAATAATATAATGTATAAAGGAGAAAGTATGAAAAACACAACCAAGACAAAAAAACGTTCCTGGATCCTGCGCTTTCTGGATAAGATCGAAGTCGCAGGGAACAAACTCCCGACACCGCTCACCATATTCTTTTACCTGGCAGTGGCAGTAGTCATTGTCTCCGGTATCGGTTCAGCCCTTGGGTGGAGCGCCGCAGGCGATATGTACAATTCAGGCAGCGGAACGGTGGAGGAGGCCACAGTATCTATCGTCAGCCTGTTCAGCGTTAAGGGGCTTCAGTATATGCTGACCTCCGCGGTAACCAATTTTACCAGCTATGCGCCGCTGGGCTTTACCATCGTTATCATGCTGGGCATCGGTGTGGCGGAAAGCTCCGGCTATTTAAACGGCCTGATCCGCAAGGTGGTCAAGGTGACACCGGCCGCGCTGGTGACACCGATGGTCGTCTTTATCGGCGTTATGACAAACGTAGCGGAAAATGCCGGTTACGTTGTCTTTATCCCGTTGGCAGCCATGATTTTCAAGGCATACAAAAAGCACCCTCTGGCAGGTATCGCAGCCGGATTTGCCGGTGTATCCGGCGGCTTCTCCGCAAACTTACTGATCGGTTCCGCAGATGCCACATTATCCGGTTTCTCCACTGCGGCGGCTCAGACGTTGGATCCGTCCTATACGGTTACACCGCTGGGCAACTGGTTCTTTATGATTGTATCGACCATCCTGATTACCATTGTGGGAACCTATATCACCGAGCGTGTGATTATCCCGCTCCTTGGGCCGTATAAGGAAAATGGAGACGGAACTTTAATCGAGGCGTCCGACAGCATTTCCGCTAAGGAAGAGAAGGCATTGAAGGCCGCTAACTGGGTATTCGTAGGAATCGCGGCATTCTACATTATCTGCTGTATTCCGAAAAATTCCTTTATGAGAAACCCGGAGACCGGCAGCTTAATCGACGGTTCCACCCTGATGAACGCGATCATTCCGCTGTTCACCCTGCTGTTTTTCATTCCTTCCTTTGTATATGGAAAGCTGTGCGGTACCTTCAAATCCGATAAGGATGTGGTGTCTTCCTTTAATAAGGCCATTGCTTCCATATCCGGTTTTGTGGCCATGGCGTTCGTAGCGGCCCAGTTTACCAATTACTTCAGCTATACCAATATCGGCCGTGTTCTGTCCTTTAAGGGCGCGGAATTGTTAAAGAGCTTAAATGTCAACTCCGTAGTTCTTGTGGTCTGCTTTATCCTGGTTGCGGGCTTTGTCAACCTGTTTATGGCTTCCGCTTCCGCGAAATATGCGATCTTTGCCCCGGTATTCGTGCCGATGTTTATGAAGATGGGATTATCTCCGGAGCTGACTCAGGTGGCTTACCGGATCGGTGACAGCACAACCAATATCATCGCCCCGGTTATCGCATGGATTCCGTATATCCTGACGATTATGAAGAAATACGACAAGGATACCGGGTGGGGAACGCTGGTTTCCTCCATGCTTCCGTACTCTATGGCATTCTTATTCTTCTGGTCTCTGCTTTTAGCTGTCTGGATGATCATCGGTCTGCCGTTAGGACCAGGAGCGCCTATATTCTACGGAGTTTAAGGGAACAAAGGAGGCAGGAATATGTTTGAAGAGAGAGTAAGCCGCGTCTTACATAATATGGAAGAGATGGGGCTGGAGCAGATGATTATCAGCGATCCGCCGTCGGTCTTTTATCTGACCGGCAGATGGATTCTGCCCAATGAGCGTTTGCTGGCATTGTATTTAAATAAAAATGGAAACAATAAGCTGTTTATCAATAAACTGTTTACCGTGGACGGTGATATCGGAATCGAAAAGGTGTGGTTTTCCGATACAGACCCGGCCTGCCGGATGATAGCGAACTGTACAGACCATGAGAAGCCGCTGGGGATCGATAAGAAGATGGCGGCCAGATTCCTTCTGGAGCTGATGGAACTGGGAGCCGGTTCCTCCTATAAAAATGCATCCGAATGTGTGGACGGAGCCCGCCGGATCAAGGACGGGGAAGAGAAAGAAAAGATGATTCTGGCCTCCCGGTTAAATGACGAGGCCATGGGCCGTTTCCGCGGTCTCATAAAGGAGGGCGTGACGGAGCTGGAGGTCGCTGCCGGAATGTGCGCGATCTACAAGGAGCTGGGGACAGAAGGGCCTTCCTTCGGCCCGCTGGTAAGCTTTGGGGCCAATGCCGCCATCGGCCATCATAAGCCGGATGGAACCGTTTTAAAAGACGGCGACTGCGTGCTCTTCGATGTGGGATGCAAGAAGGACAGCTACTGCTCCGACATGACCAGAACGTTTTTCTATAAGAGCGCCAGTGAAAAGGGCAGGGAAGTATACGAGATCGTCAAGAAGGCTAATTTAGCCGCACAGGCGGCCATGAAGCCGGGCATGAAGTTCTGTGAGATCGATAAGGTGGCAAGGGACATCATCACGGAGGCAGGGTACGGCCCGTACTTTACACACCGTCTCGGCCACTGTATCGGAATCGAGGTGCATGATGCAGGAGATGTCTCTTCCGCGAATCAGGACGTTGTGCAGGAGGGCATGATCTTTTCCTGTGAACCGGGAATCTATCTTCCGGGCGAGCTGGGGGTAAGGATCGAGGATCTGATGCTGATTACGGCGGATGGCGCCGTAAGTTTGAACCGGGATTCCAAGGAGATGGAAATCATCGGATGATGCCCCGGTTACAGAGCATGGAAATAAGATAAAAATTATAGTACCGCAGCAGGGAAGTGACTGGCCGGAGACGGCCGGAAGCGCGGAACTGCTGCGGTATTCTTTTTGTTGCAATCATGCGTGTTCTCCGCTATGATAGTACGTATAAAGAGGAAAGGGGCTTTCGCGATGAGGGAAATGACAGAGAGAGATAAGAAGCTGCGTCTGCTGTACGGAGCTGCGTTTCTGGTGCTGATGGCGGTGGAAACGCTGATTGCCCTGTACGTTCACGATAAAGTGATACGTCCCTATGTGGGGGACCTGCTGGTGGTTCTCGTGGTATACTGTTTCGTCAGGATCTTTGTCCCGGTGAAGGTGCGGCGGATGCCGCTTTATGTATTTTTATTCGCGGCAAGCGTGGAGGTGCTTCAGTATTTTGACCTTGTGACGCTGTTGGGGCTATCCGGCAGCAGATTCGCCAGAATCGTGCTCGGTTCGGTGTTTGACGTGAAGGATCTGGCCTGTTATGCGGCCGGCTGCCTGCTTTTGTGTGTCTGGGAGCGGGCGGTTCGAAGAAAAATATGCGAATAGACTGGACAGGAGCAGTAGATTTGTGGTAAATTGTCATGGCGCCGTTTTTTATATATGAAGCAGGGCGCAGGACTCTTTATTTGAAGCAGGAGGAAATTTTCATGGGAGCTTATCAGTTCAAGATCGTTATAAAAGGGAGTAAACCACCAATCTGGAGAAGGGTTCTGGTTCCGCAGGGGATTACGTTTGAGCAGCTGCACCAGATTATTCAGGCCGTATTCTGCTGGTCGGATTACCATCTCTATGAGTTTGAGTTCCGTACAATGGGAATTCGGGTGAGAGATGACAGGGTGGAGGAAGACTTTGACATGCCCGGAACCATCTCCAGCGGTACGGTTATCGATGAACTGGTGGCTGATACGAAGAAATTTACATATACATACGATCTGGGAGATAACTGGGAACACACCGTCGAGGTGGAAAAGGTTCTGGAGGAAGATACGGAGCAATATGCGCGGGTGACGAAGTATAAGGGCGATGTCATACCGGAGGACTGCGGCGGAATCTGCGGATACTATCAGCTTCTGGATACGCTGGCGGACCCGCAGAGGCTGGCCGCTTATAACGAAGAAAACGGATTTGATTATAAAGAGTGGGCCGAGAGCCAGGGAATGCGCGAGTATGATGCGGATCTGGTCAATGAAGCGCTTAAACAGCTGGCTTTCCCTGATGGCAGCATGCCGGAGCAGGAAGGTGTGAAGCTGGCCGACATCTTCCGGTTTTACGACAAGGAGAGCATTACAGAGCTGGCAAAGCGCCACGGCTTAAGCGGATATTCGAAGCTTAAAAAGGAAGAGCTGATCCGGAAGACGGCGGAATACATGCTCTGTCCGGAGGTGATGAGCGAGTACTTTGTCTGTGCGAGAGATGCAGAGATCAGGCTGTTTGAACAGGTTCTGCAGGGCGAAGGCCATATTCCCTATGTTGAACAGGAAAATATGGATTATCTCTATGCCGGGGGCTATGTGACAATGGAGATGAGCCCTGAGCTATATACGGTGGCCGACGATGTGAAGCAGGCGTATGAAGCCATCAATACGGAAGGGTTTCAGGCGGTAAGGGGGCGGATCAGCCGCATCGGAGATTATCTGTGCGCCGCTAACGCGCTGTACGCGGTGACTCCGGTCTCCCTGGTTCTGGAGATATTCAATAAGTATGAAGCGAAAAAGCTGACGGAAGAGGAACTGACAGACGCGTACAGGATACTGTATGCAGCCCGTCCCGAGGTGGAACTGATCGAAGGCCGGTTCGTGGACTGTGTGCTGGCCGAGCAGAAGTCGTATGACGAACTTTACAGCAGACAGCGGAACGTCCCTTACTACATTCCGAATCAGCAGGAAATCGAGTGGATGGCGGACAACGGCGGGTTCCTGATGAGCAGGGAGCTGCAGCAATTTGGAGAATTTTTAATAAAAGGATTGGGCGTCGGAGACGAGCGAATTCCGTATATTTTACGGGATGTCCAGTCTGCAATCAGTGTCGGTTCTGATTTACAGACCGTGGTAGACGAGCTTGAGACCTATGGAGTCATATTCCGCGGTCAGGAGGAACTGGAGAAGTTCACCAGCCAGATCATGGACGTGTGGAACAGCACGCGCATGGTGCTGAACCGTGGGTATACGCCTCATGAGATGGTGACCAGAGGCTTCAGCCAGGCCGCGGAATCGCGCAGGAACGTTCAGAAAATCTATCCTAACGATCCGTGTCCATGCGGAAGCGGGAAGAAATATAAGAAGTGCTGCGGGAAGAAGCGGTAGGAAATAGTATTGAAATGTGATTGGAAAAACAGAAGGTAATGTGTGAAAAAGCGGAAGCGGCCGGATTGAAGAAGGCGGTTTCCGCTTTTTTAGAATAATCAGGAAAATAATCCTTGAATGGAATGAGAAGGAGAAAAGTTGGGAATTAAATCCTAACGTTTGTTGAGGCTGCCTCTTTCCTTTTCCGAATTCTGTGGTGCTCTGACCGAGACCGGCCTTTCCATGCAGCAGAAGTTTGCCAGGTATCTGGAATTTAGTTCATTTCCGTATGTTACGAGGCTGGAACTGGAACAAAGGGATGCAAAAGAGTATCTGATGGATATTTATCACACGGTTCTCTTGAAAGATGTGGTCGCCAGGCTTAATATATCCGATGTTACCAGTTTGGAAAATGTAGCAAAATTTATGCTGCATAACATTGGGAATCTGGTATCCCCCACAAACATAGCCAATACGCTGAAATCGCAGGGGGCAAAAGTGGATCAGAAAACTGTGGACAAATATCTTCGCGGTCTGACCGACAGCCTTCTTTTATACGAGGCGGGGCGTTACAATATAAAGGGAAAACAGTATTTAACACAGCAAAGCAAATACTATGCGGTCGATATCGGTCTGCGAAATGTCCTTGTGCGGGGAAAGGACAGCGACGTGGGACATATCCTGGAAAATATTGTTTATCTGGAGCTGCTGCGCCGCGGGTACCGGGTTTATGTCGGACAGCTGAGTGACGGCGAAGTGGATTTTGTGGCGATAAGTCCGGAGGAAACCATCTATTATCAGGTGGCGGCGACCACATTGGAGGAATCGACTCTGGAAAGGGAACTTGCACCTCTCAGAAAGATCCAGGACAATTATCCCAAGTATCTCTTAACACTGGATGAATTGTTTAACAATGTGGATTATGAAGGAATAAAAAAAAGAAATGTGCTTGAATGGCTCTTAAAGAAAAGTCAATAGATATGGTCACGCAGTACCCGATGGTTTCCGAACATGGAATTATCGGGTATTTTTAAACGTTTGTTGGCATTTTTCCGGGGAGCAGTTATACTATAAGTATTATATTTGCAGGAAAGGGGGAACCCCCATGAGTGAAACAGAGCAGCATCTAACAGAGCAGCATCTAACAGAGCAGCATCTAACAGAGCAGCTTCTGGCACAACCGCAGTACGGCTTTTTGAAAACGGATCCACATCTGGGAAAACATATTATTCTGCTGGGGCTGGCGGGCAGTTATGCCTATGGGACGAATCAGGAAAACAGTGATATTGATGTCCGGGGAGTAACATTAAACAGGAGGTCCGATTTGATTGGAATGACCTCTTATGACCAGTATACAGATAAGAATACGGACACGGTAATCTATGCGTTTAATAAGATCATACGGCTTTTGCTGGAGTGCAATCCCAACACCTGTGAGCTGCTGGGGCTGAATGAAGAGCACTATTTATACCTGTCACCCATCGGGAGGGAGCTTCTGGACAACCGCCGTCTATTCCTTTCAAGGAGGGCGATCCAGTCCTTCGGGGGATACGCGGACCAGCAGCTGAGGCGGCTCCAGAACGCGCTGGCGCGGGACCGGATGGCTTCGGAGGAACGGGAAAGACACATCTACAATTCCGTGAAGAACGCCATGTATGAGTTTAAGGAGCGCTACCGGATTACCGATTACGGTTCTCTGAACATTTATATCGATGAGGCGGAGAATCCGGAGATGGACACGGAGATATTTCTGGACGCTTTAGTTTCTCACTATCCGCTGCGGGATTACCGGAACATATGGGGTGAGATGAATAACATCGTAAAAGAGTATGATAAGATTGGAAAACGGAACCGGAAGAAGGACGACAACCATTTAAACAAGCATGCCATGCATTTGATCCGCCTGTTTATGATGGCAATCGATATTCTGGAGAAGGAAGATATTATTACGTATCGGAAAGACGAGCATGAGCTTCTGATGAAAATCCGGCGGGGAGAATTTCAGAAGGAGGACGGCACCTACCGGACGGAATTTTATGAGATTCTGGCAGACTATGAAAAGCGGCTGCATGAGGCTGCTGCGAACACATCACTTCCGGAAGAACCGGATTATGAGCGTGTGCAGGAGTTTGTCATGAGCGTCAACGAAAGGGTGGTAAGAGATGAGATATAAGGATTTTGAGGGAACGCTGGAGGAACTGGTGGAACAGAAGCTTCAGGAGATAGAGGAAAAAGAACACGTGCGGATTCTTCACGCAGTGGAATCCGGAAGCCGTTCCTGGGGATTTGCATCCCCGGACAGCGATTACGACGTTCGGTTTATCTATGTGCGCCGTCCAGAGGATTACTTAAAGCTGGAACCCGCCCGCGATGTGATCGAGTGGGAGCTGGATGAAACGCTCGATATCAATGGCTGGGATTTGCAGAAGGCACTGCGCCAGTATCATCGATCAAATTCCACACTGTTTGAATGGGCGAACTCTCCGGTCGTCTACCGCACGACAGAGGAATGGAGGCAGATACACCAGGCGGCATCCGTGTACTTTTCCGAAAAGGCGGCCATGTACCATTATTACGGAACGGCGAAGAGCAACTTCCTGGAGTTTCTGCAGGGAGACACTGTGAAATATAAGAAATATTTCTATGTGATCCGTCCGGTCCTGGCGTGTAAGTGGATTGAGGAACACGCGTGCCCGCCGCCGGTGCTTTTTTCGGAGCTGATGGAAGCGGTCCGCGGCTGCGGTGATCTGGCAAAAGTCCTGGCGGCCATTGAGAAGCTGCTGGAGATCAAGGCGCTGACGCCGGAAAGCGGAGCAGGAGAACGGATCGAAGTTTTGAACCATTTTATTGAAGGACAGCTGGATTACTATAAAACGCTGCTGGACAAAAAGACGGACGACAGGAGAGAGAGCTGGGACGTGCTGGACCGGCTGTTCCTGGAAAGTCTGAAGGTGCGATAAACGGAAAGGAGATTTCTATGAAAATGACGATAGACAGGACTGCACTGGAGAAAAAGCCGCTTCGCTTTGTGGTGATCGGTTCCGGCTGGCGTTCTCTGTTTTACTGGAGAATTGCCTGTGCGTATCCGGAGCTGTTTACCATGGAGGCGATGCTCTGCAGGACGGAAGAGAAGGCCGGGCACATGAGAAAACAGTACGGTGTTCCAGCCGTGACATCGGAGGCCTCCTGTGAGGCCATGAAGCCGGATTTCGTGGTGGTGGCAGTAAACAAGGCGTCGATCTTTCCGGTAACGAAGCAATGGGCCGGGAAGGGCTTTCCGGTGCTCTGCGAGACTCCGGCGGCGCTGGAACTGGATGAGCTTAAGGAACTCTGGCGTATGAAGATGGAAGAAGGCGCAAAAATACAGGTGGCGGAGCAGTATTTTCTCTACCCTTCCTTTGCCGCAGCTGCGGAGGTGGTCAGGCGCGGAGTTTTAGGAGAGGCCTCTATGATGACGCTGTCTGCTGTCCACGACTACCATGGCGCCAGCGTTATCCGCCGTATGCTGGGGACGGAACTTCAGAATATGACCGTTTACGGGAAGGAATACCCGTTTACGCTGATGGAGACAGACTCCAGAGATGGGGCCATCACAGACGGCCGCATGTCGGAGCGGATGAGGCGGCGGGTTACATTTGAATTTGAAGACGGGAAAACGGCTTTTTATGATTTCAGCAGTGTGCAGTACCACTCTTATATCCGGAGCAGGCATTTGAACGTTCAGGGCATGACGGGGGAATTAAATGACTGGACAGTGCGGTATGTAAAGGAAGAGGTACAGCCTTCGGGAAGGCGCTTCCTGCCGATGGAACAGACGATGAGCGTGGAACGAAACGCGTCCGGCAGCGGCATCATCCGGATTTCTCTGGGAGAGGAGCAACTTTATGTAAACCCATTTGTACACATGGGGCTGAAACAGGTTCTGCCTCAGGACGAGACCGCCATTGCCGTTCTCATGATGGGAATGAGACGGTATATCGAAGAGGGGCTGGAGTGCTATCCTCTGGCGGAAGGGCTTCAGGACGCCTATGCGCTGATTCTGATCAATGAAGCGCTGAAAAGTCCGGGGCGTCCGGTCCGGTCCGAGACCCAGATATGGGCAGGAATATAGAATCAGGGCAGCGGTAGGGAAGACAGTTTCAGACAGAGCGAAAACGGGGTAGAGAGACAGTATGATAACGATTAAGGCAATCAGAGTGGAAGCCAGTCCTCAGTCATTTACGAAAGGAAATCAGTTGTACCGAAGAGGAATGGTGGAAGATCTGAATTTTCAGAATATCGATGGTAAGCTGGAGGCAAGTGCATGGGTAGAGGGATCTTATGATAACCGCTACCAGGTGGAAATGGCATACAGTCTGAAGAGCCATACATTTACACGGTACTACTGTGAATGTCCGGCCTACCAGTCTTATGACGGGATGTGCAAGCACTGTGTCGCGGTCGCGCTGGAGATGATGGAACGTGATGCGGAGAGAGAGGAAGTATCTGGGGAAGCAGACAGAGTATCTGCTGCCGCACCGGCTGCGACACCGGCTGCGACACCGGCTGCGACACCGGCTGCGGCCGCCAGACTGAGGCAGCCGCCGACAGATACCGCGGTTAAAAAACTGATATTTGCCAGCACTATTCAGGAAAATGCCTGCTATTTCCAGCCTGAGGTAAATGGAAATATAAGGCTGGTTCCTATTCTGCACCGGGATGCAGAGGGCTGGATGGTTGAGTTTAAAATCGGTTCGGATCATCTGTATGTATTAAAGGATATTACCGCTATGGTAAATGCTCTGAAAGAAGAAAAGTATGTACACTATGGACAGAAACTGGCATTTTACCATGTAAAAAGCGCATTTACAGAGGAGAGCCGCAGACTGGTGGACTTTTTGGAAGACTGTGTGAATCAGGAGCAGGACTTTATTACGGAATTGTATGTGATGCGGCGCAGTTACCTGCCCACAGCAGCTTCTGCACGGAATCTGGTTCTGTCAGGTGATAAAATGGTGCGCTTTTTGCAGGCAGTGGGTCCGGGAGTCATTGCGCTTCAATCCAGATTCTCCAATCTGACCCGGATAAAGATTGTGGAAAAGGATCCTGTACTTGGATTTTCTATTGTGGAACGGAGTAGTGGCGGCTGTCTTATTTCCGTTCCCAGAGGGGAAGCGTTTGTAAGTAAAAACGGGCTGTGTGTTTTTACAGAAGATACCATATATTTATGCAGTGAGGAGTTCGGAACGCATATGGGCGGTATCTGCGGTCTGATGGAGCCGTATAAAGAACAGGAATATCATGTAAATGAAGAAGATATGCCGGTGCTCTGTACCTCGGTACTGCCTTCGCTGGAGGAGTATTCAGTCCTTAAAAAGCCGGATTCACTGGAACGTTATATGCCGAAGCCGTGTGAAATACTCCTATATCTGGATTATGTGGACCGGACTCTGATTGCATCTGTTTACAGCCAGTATGGAGAGGCGCGTTATAATCTGATTGAGGGACTGGAGGTCAAGGATTTATATCGTGATATGAAAAAGGAGCAGTATGCGGCGAAGCTGGCAGGCAGTTATCTCCAATATGCAGACGAGGAGAAAAATCTGCTGTATATTCCGGAAGAGGACGAAGAGGCGCAGTATCGTCTGCTCAGCACTGGAATTGCGCAGTTTCAGCAGATAGCTGAGGTATATATTTCTGAGTCCTTAAAAAGGCTGAGGGTCTTAAAGTCACCTAAAATTACAATGGGAATTACCAGGAACAGCGGACTGCTGGATATTACACTCCAGACTGAGCGGTTAGAGCCGGGAGAGTTGGAGGGACTGCTGTCCAGCTACCGGAGGAGGAGAAAATATTACCGCTTAAAGAATGGGGATTTTCTGGAGCTGGAGGATAATGGACTGTCGGCAGTGGCAGAACTGGCCGAAGGGCTGGAACTGAGTGTGGAGGAACTGGAGGAAGGCCATATCCGGGTACCGGAATACCGATCCTTCTATTTAGACCAGGTTCTGCGGGAGAATGAAGGGATCGTAGAAGTTAAGCGCAGTTCATCCTACAAGGCCTTTCTGCGGTCCATGAAAAATGTGGAGGACAGCGACTATGAGGTCCCCGCCGGATTGAATGCGGAGCTAAGACCGTATCAGAAGTTTGGATTCCGATGGCTCATGACTCTGGGGGCGATGGGATTCGGCGGAATTCTGGCCGATGACATGGGGCTTGGGAAGACTGTACAGGCGATCGCGTATCTGGCGGCGGTGAAAGAAAATTATGAGGGGGATACGACACGGCACAGCCTTATCATCTGTCCGGCTTCCCTTGTCTATAACTGGGAGAGTGAGATACACCGGTTCGCGCCCGGACTGACTGTGGAGACGGTCGTGGGAGGGGCCGGGAGCAGGAAGGAAAAGATACGGAATAGCAGGGCGGATATTCTGCTCACATCCTATGACTTATTAAAACGGGATGTGGAGGCGTATCAGGAGGCTCTGTTTGATACTGTTTTCATCGATGAGGCGCAGAATATTAAGAATCACGGAACGCAGACAGCGAAAGCGGTGAAGGCCCTTGGCTGTGCCCGGAGGTTTGCGCTGACCGGGACGCCCATAGAAAATTCGCTGAGTGAGCTGTGGAGTATCTTTGATTTTCTGATGCCCGGCTTTCTTGGGGCTTATAAGCATTTTCGGGAGAAGTACGAACAGCCCGTGGCGGCGAGACAGGATGAGGTGGCGGCGGAACGGCTGCGGCGGATGATAAGGCCGTTTATCCTGAGGCGTCTGAAGAAAGAGGTCTTAAAGGAACTGCCGGACAAGCTGGAAGAGGTGGTGTATTCCCGCATGGAGACGGCGCAGAGGGAGATCTATGAGGCCAGAGTGCAGAAGCTGCTGGATTCCCTTTCGAGGCAGAGCCAGGAGGAGTACCGGGTCGGAAAGCTGCAGATACTGGCGGAGCTGACTCATTTGCGCCAGCTCTGCTGTGATCCGTCCCTGGTATACGAGAATTACGACGGCGGGGCGGCCAAGGTGGACACCTGTGTGGAGCTGGTGAGTAATGCGGTGGAAGCGGGAAATAAGGTTCTTCTGTTTTCTCAGTTTACGTCCATGCTGGATATTATCCGGAGACGGCTCGATGAAGCTGGGATCGGTTATTATATCCTGACGGGATCGACCTCCAAGGAGAAGCGGAATGAACTGGTGAAGTCCTTTAACGGGGATGGACCGCCTGTCTTTTTAATCTCCTTAAAGGCCGGAGGAACGGGGCTTAACTTAACTGCCGCCAGTATCGTGATCCATTTCGATCCGTGGTGGAACCAGGCGGCCCAGAACCAGGCCACAGACCGCGCCCACAGAATCGGGCAGCAGCAGGTGGTCACAGTGTATAAGCTGATTATGAAGGACACTCTGGAGGAGAAGATTCTGGAAATGCAGGAGAGAAAGGCGGGGCTGTCTGAGGAGATTATGGCGGATGGAAGCATCAGCGAGGTGATTGGGTCGAAGGAGGAGTTTATGGAGATTCTGCGAGGGGCGGCAGAGGGGCGGTAGAGTGTAGAAGGAGAAGAGGAAGGCAGGTGGAATGGTGAACGAGACCTTTTATTACGATTTGATACCATCTCGGAGTATCCTTAAAACGGTGCCGGATTCTTTTCTGGACGTAACCGCTTAGGAATATGATATGAAACTTGGGGGAAGCAATGGGCAGATACTTGCGGTTCCAGAAATTTTGGAACAATATGAAAAATGTTAACCGCCAGGTGGTTTTAGCTCTGCTGGATAAGATAAAAGAGAGCGGAGACGAAAGGTAAGTTCCGCTTTTAGAGGCGTGGCGGAAAGGTGAGGTGCGTAAGGTGAGAGAGAAGATTAGGGGAGTGATTACGCGGTTTGAGAATGAGGGAGGCGGCAAAGATTAGGGCGGTGAAAAGCGGGGAATGGAGGAAAGTTGAAGAATAGAAAACTCAAGAGAAAACGGCGGCCGAATTCAGATACAATGGAGAAGGACGCCGTTTTCTGAATAAGCAGGTTCTAAAATAAGCAAATGTTTTTTCTGGATTTTCAATATGTGATATGATATTCTATAAACAGAGTGAAGGAACATATGTTTGCAGAAAGCGTTGTAGTTATTTCGGGAATGCAGTGGAAGTAAAGAAGGAACGGAACTGAAAACGGTCTGGAATTGAATCAGGGGAATGAAAACGTGAATTGGAATAAAAACTGAAGGGGGAAACGGAATTTGATTTTTATAACGGGCGACTGTCATGGAGATTATCGCCGTTTCAGCACGGATATATTTCCGGAACAGAGGGAAATGACGAAAGATGATTTCGTGATTGTTTGTGGCGATTTTGGATTCTGGGATGAGTCGGGAGAACAGAAGTATTGGAGAAAATGGCTGTCCGGGAAGCCATTTACAACTCTATGGGTGGACGGAAACCATGAAAATTATGATCTTCTGAAAACCTGTCGGGTGGAACAATGGAAGGGCGGAAGGGTGCAGTTTATTGCGCCCGATATCATTCATCTGATGCGGGGGCAGGTATATGAAATAGAGGGACTTCGTTTCTTTACATTTGGCGGAGCCAGAAGTCATGATATCTCCGGCGGTATTTTAGAACCCGATGATCCGGAGTTTAAACGAAAGAAGAAGAAACTGGATCGCGGCTGGGAGCCGTACCGCATCAATCATCTGTCCTGGTGGAAGGAAGAAATGCCGGATGAAAGTGAATTTGACGAAGGCAGTCGCAATTTGGATCAGTGTGGCTGGAGCGTGGATATTATTGTCAGCCATTGCTGTGCAACCTCAGTTCAGCAGCTGGTCTGTGGAGACCAATGTGAAAGTGATGATCTGACAGAGTATTTTGAGATGATAAAGGACAGGTGTGAGTTTGGAAAGTGGCTGTTTGGGCATTATCATAAGAATCAGAATGTGGGGAAGAAGTTTACTGTATTGTATGAGCAGATTGTGAGGATTGTTTGAGGTGTGATGAAGTGTAATGAGGCTGGATATGATTGATTTTGGAGAAATGAGGAGCTTATTCCATATAGCGGGGAATATTGGTTTTGGTGAAGAAGAGATTGAGAGGGCAGAAAGCAAGTGGGGAGCACTTTCGCCAGTGCTTAAGGAGTATTACCGTCAGTTGGGGGCTTGAGTTGGAGGCGTATTAAGGGAATTTAATTGCTTCAAAGGAATAGTGGCGGTATAATGACAACAAAAGGGACGAAAAGGCAGAACTCCATTTGCTTATTAGAAAAGGATGGAGATTATAACCAGAAACAGAGGTGTCGAGAGTTAATTATGGAAATAAATAAGGCAAGAGAGAAGGAATATGTGGATTTTACTTTGGATTATTATGATGTGAACGCTGAATCGTTTTGTTTCGGAACACAGAATGCAGCTTTTTCGGAACATCAGGATACTTTCCTCAGTTATCTTCCGCCGCAGGCCAGTATTCTGGATCTTGGATGTGGCTCCGGACGGGATAGCAGAGCGTTTTTACATAAGGGATATGATGTGGAAGCGATGGATGGGTCGAAAGAATTGTGCAGGCTGGCCTCTCAATGCATTGGTAAGGAAGTGAAATGCTGTAAATTTCAGGAACTGGAGGCAGAAAATTTATATGATGGCATTTGGGCATGTGCTTCGATACTGCATTTGAATATGGCAGACTTAGAGACGGTAATGAAACGAGTGTATCGGGCGCTGAAACCCGCTGGTATTTTGTATACTTCATTTAAATATGGAGAGTTTGAAGGGGTTCGCAACGGACGGTATTTTAATGATATGACAGAAGAGAAGATGGAATTATTGCTGAAAAGGCTGAAGAACTTTCAAATAGAGAAAATGTGGCGGACATCAGATGTACGACCGGGAAGAAGTGAAGAAAAATGGCTGAATTTACTTTTAAGAACAAAGAAGGAGTAACTTCTGATATTGAGTTTCAGGGAAATGCAATAACGGGTGATGGGAATTATTTGTATTCTCGTTTGAAGCCGTGTTTTTATAAAGCTCAGAGAATTGATATTATCGTTTCTTTTTTAATGGAATCAGGTGTAAAGCTGCTGGTAAAGGACATAAAGGCCGCTGTGGAACGCGGAGCCAGGGTACGGATTTTGACAGGTAATTACTTAAATATAACCCAGCCTGCCGCTTTATATATGCTGAGAAGAGAACTGGGGGATACGGTATCGATACGATTTTATAATGTACCAAATAAATCATTTCATCCAAAAGCTTACATATTCCATTATGAAGATAAGGGTGAAATATATATTGGTTCTTCCAATGTTTCATTCAGCGCATTAACAACGGGGATTGAATGGAATTACTGTTTTGACAGTAAAATACATCCAGAGGATTTCGAACATTTTTATAATACGTTTAAAGATCTGTATGAGAATTACGCTTATGAAATAACAGATAAAGCATTAAAGGAATATTCTGAGAGGTGGAAAAAGCCAAACGTACTAAAGGATCTGGAAGTGTACGACACAGAAGGCAGCAGAGAAGAGCCGGAGACCGTCCAGCCGAGAGGGGCACAGATCGAAGCGCTGTATCATTTGGAGAAGAGCCGCAAAGAGGGATGGGATAAGGGGATTACGGTAATACCAACAGGTGTGGGAAAGACCATTCTTGCAGCGTTTGATTCAAAGCCTTATAAAAGAGTGCTGTTTGTGGCGCACAGAGAAGAAATCCTGATACAGGCGGAACAGGCGTTTCAGAAAGTAAGGGGCAGCGGCAAGTACGGCTTCTTCTATGGGGATAAGAAGGACGACGACTGTGAGGTTTTATTTGCAACGGTACAGACTTTGGGAAAAGCAGAGTATTTATGCGATAAATGTTTTCCAAGAGACTACTTTGACTATGTTATTGTAGATGAGTTTCATCACGCTGCGGCAGATACCTACAAGCGGATTATCAGATATTTTAAACCGAAATTTCTTCTGGGGCTTACGGCAACACCGGATCGCCTGGATGATAAAAATATTTATGAGATCTGCGACTTTAACGTTGTTTATGATGTCCGTTTAAAGGAAGCTGTAAATAAAGGCTGGCTGGTGCCATTCCGTTATTATGGGATTTATGACTGTACGGTAAATTACGATAACATTTCATATGTGCACGGCAAGTACGATGAGGAAGAACTGGAAAAGGAATTGATGATTCCTCAAAGGGGTGATCTGGTTTACCATAATTATTCCAAGTATAATTGTAAGCGTGCCCTTGCATTCTGTTCTACGAAAAAACATGCGGAATATATGGCGGAGCTTTTCCAGAATAGAGGAGTAAAGGCGGCCGCTGTGTATAGTGGAACAGACGGGGAGTATAATCTGGACAGAAGGGAAGCACTGGAAGAGCTTAAGGATGGCAGGCTGCAGATTATTTTCTCAGTTGACATGTTTAATGAAGGACTGGACGTAAAAAATATTGATATGGTGCTGTTTTTGCGGCCAACACAGTCGCCTACCGTATTTCTGCAGCAGTTGGGGCGTGGGCTAAGAACTGCAGAAGGAAAAAGCTATTTAACAGTTCTGGACTTCATAGGTAATTATAAAAAAGCGAATTTGCTTCCGTTTTTACTGAGCGGACAAAAGTACCAGAAACAGATAGCAAGAAGCTACTCAATGTCAGACTACGAGATGCCGGATGACTGCATGATTGACCTCGATTTTCAGATTGTTGACCTGTTTAAGAGACAGGCGGAACAGGAAATGTCAATCAAAGACAAGGTAAATGAACAGTTTGAGAAGGTTCGCCAGCTTGTATCCTATGAATTTCAGCGCTCGGTGCCGACCAGGGTCGATTTATTTACCTATATGGACGCTGATGTTCAGGAAGCGCTGAAAAGAAATATGAAATATGCGCCAGTTCCCAATTATCTGAATTTTCTTGCAGAGAGAGACTTGCTTACCGAGGATGAAAAGAAGCTTCTCAATGGAAAAGGGGCGGAATTTATCAATATGGTGGAGACGACGAGGATGCAGAAATCGTATAAGATGCCGCTGCTTCTGTCGTTTTGCCGGGATGGAAAGTTTAAGACAGTCGTGGACGAAGATGATATTTATTACAGCTTTCAGGAGTATTATGAGCGGGGCGGTTATAAGGTGGATATGATCAAGGATCAGTCATCGGCCGGGTTTATGACATGGGGAAAGAAGGAATGGGTGAAGCTGGCGGTTATAAATCCTGTGAAATTTATGCTAGATAAACATCCGAATTGCTTTAAGAAGGTGGAGAATGGGGTAATTGGACTTGTGGAGGGAATGGAAGAGGTTGTGGGGAATGAGGCGTTTGTAAGGCATGTGATGGATGCGGTGGAGTGGAGGTCGGTGAGGTATTTTGCGGAGGAAAAGCGATGAGGATTATAACGGAGTCTTTGATGGATCTATAGGAGCTAGGTTTAACATGAATGTTAGAGGTGAAAAATATGAAGTTTAATCCTGGATTTGTTATTGGAGAAGTAGTGTCAAATAGGGAGGTTTCGAAAGCCTTTGGTTGTGCTATTATGGGAGGGATGCGACCTTCCACAAAGGCAGGCACGTTAGTACTGATATCTGATATGACAAAGCCTTTTTATAAAGATGAGTGGAAAAATGGTATACTCCACTATACCGGAATGGGGAAATATGGGGACCAGACGTTAAAGGGTAACAATAATATTAAACTGTATGAGTCCGATGTTAATGGTATTGAACTTCACCTTTTTGAGGTATATGAGAAAACAAAATATACTTATAAAGGGATTGTAAAATTAGCTGACAAGCCATATCAAACAAGTCAGCAGGATGAAGACAAAAATAATAGAAAAGTCTGGGTATTTCCTTTGAAACAGGTGGATGAAAAGGTTGTTTATAAAAAAGATCCTGAAGTAGAGAAGGCAAATATCATAAAAGATGAAGAGCTGATCGATTCGTTAAAGGATATCAGACAGATCGATCAGTATGATTTTGCATATAGAGGAATGCCTAAGAGTAAGTCAGAGCCTTCTGTTATAAATAAAATCGAAGTGCAGAAACGAAGTAGGAGTACTGCAATGAATGCTTTGAAACATGCAAAGTTCATGTGTGAAATTGATGAGACACATCCTTCCTTTATTCGCAGAAATATGAATATTAATTATGTTGAACCTCATCATTTAGTGCCATTGGAGTATTCTGATCAGTTTGATATATCTTTAGATGTGGAAGAAAATATAGTATCTTTATGCAGTAATTGTCATAATTTACTTCATTACGGAAAAGACTTTGAACCTTTATTATTGAAATTATATGAAGAAAGAAAAGAACTGTTGAGCCATGTCGGGATAGCTATTAGTTATGAAGAGTTGGTAGAAATGTATTTGTGAGGTAAATGTGACAGTATGAAGATTATTGAAGTAGTAGCAGCCATAATTGTGGAAAAAGATAAAGTATTAGTTACACAACGTGGATATGGTGAATTTAAAGACGGTTGGGAATTTCCTGGGGGTAAAGTTGAGCTCGGTGAAACACTAGAAGGTGCATTAAAACGTGAAATTAAAGAAGAATTAGATATAGAAATAGAGATAGATACATATATTGACACGGTTGAGTATGATTATCCCCAATTTCATCTTACTATGCATTGCTATAAATGTAGAATTTTAGATGGACAGCTAATGTTAAAAGAGCATGAGGCTTCAAAATGGGTTAGTCAAGATGAATTAAATGAGATTGACTGGCTGGCAGCTGATCGGATAGTGGTTGAGAGAATGAGGAAAAGAACAAAGTAGTAGTAGGTCTAATCGGATTTTTATTTATTATGGATTCTTAATAAGGTGTGTCAAATGGAACTATATAGTAAAGGGTTCCATTTGATACACCTTGTTTTATGAATATAAGTTTTGTAATAAGCACTTTACTATATTTGCAAACATAAACCAACTCAACACTGTTGAAATAGCTATAATTTACAAGCTGTTCTTTCAACTCAATATCTCGATTTTTAGTGGAGGTTAAAAATATAAATTTTTTATTTTCATATCGTATCACAAAAAGCCTATGAGCTTTTTCTTTTTGCAAAGTATAGGTCTGGTATGAAATAAACCTACTTTTTGCACCTTTTACCATATAAATATGCTCGGGTATCTGGATAATAAATAGCTAATCGTTTTTTCCAACGATAGTAAGTATCACTGGAAATTTTTAATTTGCGAATTATATCGTTATAGCAAAGATCTGTGTTATAGATCAAATGGCAAAAATAGATGTATTTATTAAAATCAGTGGGAACACCCACCCCTTCCTTGAATGTTACATTACAGTCCTTGCATCTATAACGAGTTTTTGAGGTAGCAATTGATATTAACTTGCTTGGGGGTATACAGGTTGGACAGAATTTTAGTCCGGTTGAATCGGGGAAAGTTTTGAAACATTCGGGACAATATAACGACGACTTCGGCTTTTCGTGGACTGCTGTATTGGCTGAAAGACAATTTGGACAGGTAGGCAGCGGGGGCGGGGACTTTGATACAGGTTCTTTGTCAATGTATTTAATACAGAGGTTCAGTGCGTTGCTTAAACTTTGTGCTATTGTAAGGAGGGTCTTGCTGCTCAGTGGTAGTGGAGCGGTTGCTATGTGTTTTGACACATTTTCTAGGTGGATTACGTCGGATGATTTTATTTCCATACTATACACCCCTTCATTTTAATATTCACATTATATCGTGAAAATTACCCGAAAATCAATAGGCGGTTTGGCATATATAGAGAAATGTGATATTATGTCAAGGAATGACGAACATAATTTTTGTGAAAATATATCAAATATGACAAGAGGATTGGTATGAAGGAAAAACCCACTATAAAGTCACTGGGAAATATTTCTGAATTAAGATATATAAATGCTGATAATGTCACGCGCTATCGGGCGATTATGCGTTATCTTTATTTGCAGTATGAGCGATTGAGTTATTGGCTCAGCCCTGAGCAGATATATTCTGGAGTTATGGAATGGAATATTTTGAAAAATTATACGCTGGAGCAGTGCCAGTTGGATTTGGATCAGTTGGTTTCGTGGAAAAACCTTACTTATCGACATGATGGTACTAGAGCGAGAACCGTTGAGGAGTATCTGCGAAAAAAATATCAGTATCTGATTACTCCCTATTCTATTGAACTTGAGCGCTTCCTTGAACGTCTCGAAGGGGTGAAGGGATATGGGGGCTCACTAGAGCCGACTTTGTTTGACAAGATTGCAGACACTATTTTGGATATTTATGAGCATAAAGGAGATTATGAACCCAAAGCTGCTCTGGAAGTCTGGAATTCATTATATGACTCATTTCAAAAGTTGAATCAAACATCAATGGATTACATTGCCAGCCTGCATACCGGGACAGCCGAAGATTTGATGATGACATCTTCTTTTTTAATGTATAAAGATTCGATCACCTTGTATCTTCAGGATTTTGTTCAGGCATTGCAGCGCAGATCTTATCGGATAGAAGGAAATTTAAAGTTAATTAATCGTGACATGCAAACTCGATTTTTTAAGTGTGTATTGGAAGGCGAATGGTTAATTCCAAAAGTGGAGGAATTTTTTACGAGAGAGGAATACCAACAAAACCTGGAGCGCAGATGGCGTCAATTATGCCGATGGTTCTGCGGAGACGATCATACACAAAGTGAGATGTTCCTTTTGGAGCAAGCTTCAAAAGATGCGATTAAAAAAATCGTAAGGAGTACACTTCGAATACAGGAAAAGCAACGGTCAATTGTGAGCCGACGTCAGGACTTGGATTTTCTGGGAAAATGGTTCTACCATCTGGAGGATGTGAAGGAGGCTCATAAATTAGCAGCCTATGCGTTTGGAATATTTCCGACTCGCCATTTACAGGGGGAGGACAACCGCAGCTCCGATAGTCAGGATATTTCTATGTGGGATGAGGCTGCTATTGAGCGCGTAATTAGGAGCAGAAGTCGAAAACGCGGTGGAAAGGGAAGTGGAGAGAGTGAGACGATTGCCGATAATCATTTAAAGAAGGAAGCGTTGAGGCAAGAACTTGTTGCATACCAGAAGCAGGAACTGGCTTTCTTAATTGAGATGACAAAAAAAGGAAGCGTTAAAGTCTCAGAACTCCAATGTATTACAGCAGTTGCAAGGATTCAACTTTTAAATTGGATTGGGAGGTGTATCTCATCGGAGGGACAGGCTTTTTATACGTCTGAGGGGATTAAGGTAACACTTTATATGCCGGAAGAGAAGCATTATGTTACATTAGATTGCGATGACGGAACATTAGGCCTTTTAGATTACTCCTTTGTGTTTGAAATTGAGAATCAAGAAACGTGGCAAAATTTACTGAGAGGGATGACTGGTGATTTGGATGGCTGATGGAATAGAGCAACGCGGCTTTGAAGATCATACCGATATGGAAGAACGGCGCAAAATCTGTATGAATGCGTTATTGAACCGTCCTTGGATAGAACGTGATAAGGATCCGCAGCTCTATCACTGGGCCAGGGAGCAGTATCTGGAAATACGGAATTGGTTTGCCAACTATCCGGGATATTCCGTAATTATGAATAGAAAGCTGATCAAACTGGAAAAAGTTCCGGTTGAGGCGAAGAGTTGGATGGGGTTTGAAGGGTTCAAGGAACCCATCGATTATGCGCTTTTTACCTATGGTCTATGGTACCTGGAAGATAAATCAGCTGGGGATCAATTCATATTGACTACTATGGTCAAGGAAATAAAGGAATTTATGAATGAGCAGGGCCTAAATGTCGATTGGAAGAATTATTTCCATCGGTTATCCATGGCCAGGGCTCTAAAAAAACTGAAAAGTTTGAATGTTTTGCGTAGCATTGACGGTCAGGAGTCCGATTGGGCGTCTGATGCAGAAAATCATGATGTGCTGTATGAATGCGCCCCTTGCGCCAGCTATGTTTTGAGGACATTTCGTAGAGAACTGCCATCTTATCAGTCTATGGAGGAATTGAGCGATTTGCCTGAGGAAGAGGATAAAAAGAAACGACAGCTAATGTACCGGAGGTATTTGCTCGAACCATTCGTGGGGCTGGATTTATGGGAACAAGACTTATTTTATTTTCATGGACAAAAAAATCATTTAATCGGACAGCTCGATAAGATGTTTGGTTGGGGTGGAACCAAATATAAAGAAGGTCTCCTGTTTTTCTATCCGGAATTGGTGAGTGATATGGAGCTTTTCCCCACACTATCGGCTATATCAGATCTTGTCCTGCTATTTTGTGGAAAGATCAGAACCATGTATGAGTTGGGTGAAGTGAAAACAGAGTCGGTGTCATCGGGTAAAATTCGACTGACCAGAGGTAGTATTGAACAGATTCTGCTTGAATTACAGTATGAAAATGGATATCGCTGGACGAAAGAATACCGGAGTATGAAATCGTCACAGTTGGCAGACGCAGTGTGCGAACATATGGAACAGTGGGAATTCGGTAGTTGGCAGGATGACATGTTCTTTTTGTTGAATCCTGTTGGAGGAAGGTATTACACTCAATATGGAGAAGTGGAGATCGAGGAGTAGAATATGAAACGATGGCGGATGAATCGTATGGGGATTCTGAATTTCTGGCTTTATGATGAAGAGGTTTTTGAACTGGAACAGGGTAGATTGCTGTTCAGAGGAGCAAATGGGTCGGGAAAATCTGTTACAATGCAAAGCTTTATCCCGCTGGTTCTGGATGGAGACAAGCGCCCGGAGCGCCTGGATTCGTTTGGTTCAAGGGATCGCCGCATGGAATATTATCTTTTGGGCGACAGCGAGACTGGCCATATGGATCGAACTGGCTATCTCTGGATTGAATTTTATCACGAAGATAAACAGAGCTATAAAACCATCGGAATTGCCCTGCGCGCCAGAAGAGGGGCGGCGCAAATGGTTTTTTGGGGATTTTTGCTGGAAGATGGACGACGGATCAATCAAGATCTCCATTTATATGATTATCCGAATTGGCTGGAAACAAAGAAAAAGGTGCCACTCACAAGAAAAGCCTTGACGGAGGTCATAGGGGCTGGGGGAATTGTAGTTCAGGAACAGGCAACGTATCGTGAACTTGTGAAAAAACACATATTTGGGTTTAAAGACAACAATGATTCTTACAAAGATTTATTAAAGCTTCTTCTGGAGATCAGGAGCCCAAAGCTTTCAAAAGAATTTCGCCCATCATCAATTTACAGTATTCTGACAAATTCGCTTCCAGCGTTGACGGAAGACGAGTTGGGTGACCTTTCGGATGTCCTGGAAGATATGGATCAAATTTCAGAGCGGCTGGAAGAACTGCAAATTCAGATACAGGAACTTGAAGGCCTGGAGAAGCAGTACGATAATTACAATAAAGTTTTGCTGTATCATGTGTCCTTAGATTTGAAGGTGTTAAATCACAGTTTTAATGAACGCAAGAAAGAATTGGATGATTGCAAAAAAAATTTAGACAATACGATTGCTTGTGGTATCGCGCTTAAGACTCAGATATTGAAAGCAGAACTTGAAATTGAGAAAATACAGTCGGAATTAGATTATCTCCAGCAAAGCGAGGGATTGGAAAAACCTATAGAACTGGAACGTTTACATACGGATTATAAGAAATTGAATGAACGATATGTGGCAGTCAAAAAGCGGATGGCCGATAATGAAAGGCGGGTAGAGGCATGGCAAAACGAAATAGCGGAAAAGAAAGTACTAAGGGATGAGTTATTCCAGAATCAAGACAGTTTGCTGGAAGAATTAGAGAGCTATGCGAGAGTTATGGAGTTTTATGAACATGATATATACCATCGGCAGTGGCAGCAGGTGGGCGATGATTACGCACGCTGTGCGGACAATTGGAATCAGGACTTGCTGGCACATCAAGTAAAGTTAAAGGCTGCAGTTTTGATTGGCGAAAGAGAACGGGAAGCTAGTTTGGATATGGCAAAGGAAAAGGAGCGATGGGGGGAATTCTATAAAAAGAAAAGCCTAGCGGAAGAAGAATATTTGTCTGCGGAAGAGAAATTTAGTGCTGGAAAAATGCAGCTGAAGGAGTGTATCATTGGCTGGCGTCAGGGCCTTTCGCAATTAGAAGTCAGTAATGAGAATGTAGGTTATATTCTAACAGCGCTATCTGAACTGGGCAAGGATAACCGTAATTATGAAACTGTAAGATCGTCGGTGTACAATTTGTTTCTAGATCAATATCAGCAGTTGACAAACAAGGTACTCGTTTTAGAACAACAGTTTAGAGAATTTGAAGAAAAAAGGGAGCTTTTGCAAGCAGAACTAGATTCGTGGAGAAGCCATAAAGAGCCTGAGCCGTTGCGGTCACTTTCGAGAAACAAGTGCCGTGGTGAGAGGGCGGAGCGGATGGGCGCACCTCTTTATACGGTCTGTGATTTTTCCGCTGAATTGATGGAAGCAGAGAAGGCACAGCTTGAGACTACTCTGGAGCAGGCGGGTATACTGGATGCCTGGATTTTGCCAGGAGGGCGAATGGGCTATTTTGCTCATGAAAAAGATGAGGAAATTTGGATTGAACCCTGTGAAAATCCTGGAGTGGTGACCCTAAGTGATGTGTTGGCGCCGTGTCCTTCTGATGAAAGTGGTTTGACAAAAGAAGATATTGCCTTAGTATTGTCCAGTTTTACATGGAGTGGTGAAATGGATTATATGCAGGACTCTATGACATCGGCGGCATTCAATCAGATCGGGAGAGAGGGATTCCGGCTGGGAGCTTTGGCTGGACGGAATTCTACCAAAGAGCAGGCGGAATATATCGGAAGTGAGAATCGACAAAAGGCAAAAAGACGGATGATTGACCAACTGGAACAACAGGTTTTGGAACTGGAAAATAAACAGGATGCTATTCAGGAAAAAATATACCAGGAGCACGAAAAGCAGGATATTCTAACAGCGGAAAAAGAAAGTTTCCCAGATGATGGGGAAATTCAATTATGTCTGGATCATTTGACAAGTAAGTGGCATCTTTTCCAGGCGGCGATTAAACAGGAAAAGGAAGCAGAGATTATATACCATAAAAAAGAGGCAGACTGGAAGGAACGAAAAGTTGAATTGACCGAGATAACATCTGCCTGGACAAGGCTTAAAACTTTAAGTACGCTTTCGGAGGCGATGAATTGTGCGAATGATTACAAGACCAGTCTGTCACAGCTGAAGACCGAGTATGTGCATTACAGGAGTCTGCAGAATGATTGTGAGAACTATCAGGGGTATATCGATGAGGCGAATGAGCAAATTAGCGATAATCAATTGGAGTTGAGCGGAGTACGAAAATCACAAGTGCTGCTGGAAAGCCAGATAAGCCAGCTTGAAGAGTTGATAGAGGCTAAAGGGCTAAGAGATATATTTGATAAAATTGATAAATGCAAGCAAACGAAAAGAGATTTAGCGAAAGAGGTTTCAAAACGGCATGAGGAATTGAGAGAAAATGACAAATTGCAAGGTTCCTTAGGTGCTCAACTGAACGCGAGACAAGAACATTTGGCAGAGATAACTGAGAATCTGGAGGCTGCTATTGTACAGTGGCAGACAGAATTGAATCTGGGACTGGGATTTGTAGAAAATATGGATACCTATAATCTGACTGAGCGTCGGGACATTATGCGTTTGGCGGAGCAGCTTGTGACGGAATATAAAGTAGTCTGGGGGAACATGGTAAAGGAGACGGTGATAAGCGACCTGATTACAGAATTCAACAAGGCTAATGTGAATCTGCGTGAGTATGCGCTGGAGCGGGAATCCTTGGAGAATGGACGGGCCATTATCCGTTCCAATCGAGATCGAATGAATCCTATGACGCCCAGAGAATTGTTAAAGGAACTGCGGGAAAAGGAAGCGGAACAAAAGCTTCTTCTGACAGAACAGGATAAAAAACTGTATTCAGAGATTATTATTGGTAGTGTGGGTAAATCAATTCAGTTAAAAATACATCAGGCGTTTGATTGGATTGATAAAATGGATGGGCTGATGAAACAGCGAAACACCTCCAGCGGTCTGAGATTATCTTTAAAATGGGTTCCGTTGCCATCACGAAGTGAATCAGAATTGGATACAGAAACTCTTGTCAAACTGCTTTTAAGTGATACAGAACGACTGGATGACAGCGAGATTAACCAAATGATTGAACATTTCAGAAAGCGGATTCTATTAGCAAAGGAGTCGGCAAAAGAGGAACAGGGTTCTCTGCGAAAATATATCAATGAAATGCTAGACTATCGGACCTGGTTTACCTTCCGATTAGATTTTCGCAAGGGAGATCAGTCGAATTACAGGGAACTGACCAACAGTAGATTTAATGTGCTGAGTGGTGGAGAGAAAGCAATGGCAATGTATATACCGTTGTTTGCGGCAGCAAATTCTCGATATAGTAAGGCTGAGGATGATGCCCCGAAGATTTTGGCGTTGGATGAGGCATTTGCCGGTGTGGATGATTCTAATATGCGTGATATGTTTGATCTTTTGACAGATATGGATTTTGACTACATAATGACATCACAGGTTCTGTGGGGATGTTACGATACCGTGCCAAGTCTGGCAATTTATGAAATCCATCGGCCTAAAGACATTGATATAATAACGTTACTCCACTATCGGTGGAATGGTAAACAAAAATTATATGTGGAGAATTAGCAGCAGATATGGAGCACAAGAGGAAGATAACGGCAGAGGAGTATTACAGCGATCCAAATTTAAAACGTATGCTGAACGCGGTTTTTAACAAGTATAGAAGTTATGGTAGTGGCAGAGGAAAAATTAAACTTGTCATCTCCAGTCAGGCCGAGGCTCAACGATTACAGACGTTTTTTGGACCGAGGGTCAGGGGCCTGCTGGGGGTAGGCGATCACCTGAGCATGGAGATGAGCGTGATAGAGGAGGAACTTGGGAAACGTTTTATGTTGACCGTCCCATCCTTATACGAAATACTGTATCACGAACCATTGTTGACCAAAAAGGAAAGTTTAGTAAAGGCAGATACAGAGTGGGAAACCTTGTTTACCAATGTGGTTGAGAAGCTTCAAAATGAAGAGAATATCAATATCGTGGACAAAGCGTTCTGTGAGTTGACGTATGATTGGTTATATCGTCTCTGGAAAAAGGAACCTGGTTCGGGATATCGGATTTTACAGGCGGGGCTGAAAGACTATAATGCTGCACTCACCTCTCTTAAAATCTGTTTGGAAGCTCTTTGGTATCTGCTGATGGATTTGGAACGCCTGGAGCGGGAGAATGTGAAAAAGTCTGATAAAATATATATATCCATGTTAGCAACTTTTGTCGCGGGTAAACACTCATTAGATGAGAAAAAAACGTTGGCAGGCAGGCTTTTTTTTCGAGCTTTGGAAAATGTTTACTCCCAAAGATATCGTGAAAATGGAGCGTCAGACCCTCTGGAACATGTTCCGGCTTTTATGCGAAAGCGGATGATGTATCGTTTGTATCATTTAAGTGATGATACAACCAGTTCACTTTTTCACAGATTTACTTTAGATATTTATGAATCTATGAAGAAAGAGACAGTTAATCTCGGCAATGTTGAGGATATGGGAGACTTTGAGATTAAGTCTAACCTTTTTTTGATTGAAAATCCATCGGTTTTTCATTATTTAGTTGACTGCCTGATAGAATATGTGAAGGCTAACAATATTCCAAAGCAGCTAATAAGAGACAGATTTCCGATTATTATATGTACTTCAGGCTGTTTCCGAGCTGCGGTGCTGGAGTATGTTCGGATATGCATCGAAAGAAACTCAAAATGCCGAGTCTATTTTTCTGGTGATTTTGACCGAGCAGGAATTGAGATGATGGAAAAGTTAAAAGAATATTTTCCTAAAAATGTATCTCCGTTTCAAATGAATGCAAAAACATATCTTGCAGGATTGAATGGAAAATGTAGGGAGCTTTCAGAAAAGGATAGAGAGATATTGGCTGGGAAAAACAGCGAATTAGCAAGGTTAATAGCGTTACATGGAAAAAAGGTATATCAGGAAAGCATTGCTTATGACCTATGGGAAGTCCTTTTGAGAGAAATTCAATGTGTTGAGACAGTTATGTATCAAACATATGAGGAAGGGAAGCGCACGATGGAAAAACGCAAAGTAGAGATGTTTTTATCATATTGTTGGCAAGATGATAAAATAGCTGCGGATATTTTTGCCTATTTGAACAATGTCACGAATATTCATATTCATAGGGATACAATAGATATTAAGAAATGGGATAGTATTAGAGATTATATGAATAATATAGAAAATATGGACTATATTATTTTGCTAATTTCAGACGCCTACTTGAGGTCAAGAAATTGTATGTACGAAGTTTTAGAGGTTATGCGAGATCGCAAATATAAGAATAAAATATTTCCCGTAGTGGTTTCAAAAGAAATCTATAACCCAACTGTAGTTGCAAATTATGTGAAATATTGGCAGGATCAACAGCAGCAGCTGGAGGATACTCTGAGCAGTCTGAGGATTCAGAATTTGGGGAATTTGAATCAGGATTTGAAAATTATTCAAGATATAGCAGCAAATACCGCCGATTTTTTGTATTTGGTGAGCGATATGAACAATCCTGAAATTGCTGAAATAAATGTTGAAATTACTAAAAAATTAGAGGAGTGGGGAGTAATTTAACTTATTGAGCTTTTGGGTTACTTAATGTGTAGCGGGTACTTCAGGCTTGCAGGATAATGATATTGATCTTAGCGAAAACGTAATAAGTTGTGATAATTCTAAAGAAATTGCCATGAAAAAAGAGGATAGACAGATGAAAAGGACAGACCGATCTATAAAACAAAAGACTGCAGAATCCATCTTGGATTACTGGTATACACTTGAGTTTTTAAGTCAGGATGCGTTGCCGTCACTTACATATGAAGAAAAACAGAAGAATAAAGATGCGCTGAAAGCGCCGCTGGCCTATGAGAGATTGAGGGATTTTATGAGAGCATCCTGGATTGCATTTGCAAAGTCGGTTATATAAGAGGACATCAATATCTTGAAAGCGATCAGCCTCCTTATACACTTGATAAAGCCTTTGAGATTATGACAGTAATACAGTCACGGGATGAAGGGGCCTCGGAACGCGTGGCAGTAACCGCTGGATGATGCAATTAAAAGATGGGAGGAAGGAACTTCGTATCTATACTACTTATATTCCAGGCTGCATCCACAACGGATACGCAGATATGCGAAAAATGTGGAACAGCGGCTTAAGAAACTGAAAGGACAACCTTATGAATTACAAGCAACTAACCGGAACTGACCTTCTGGTATCTAATTTATGTCTTGGAACCGTACAATTCGGCTCGGCAATAGGGGAAAGAGAATGTTTTGAGCAGTTAGACGAATTTACAGACTTAGGCGGTAATTTTCTGGACACTGCCCATGTATATGGTGACTGGCTAGCGGGAGAGCGGGCAAGAAGTGAGAGAGTGATTGGAAAATGGCTGAAGCAAAGCGGCAAGCGAAACAACTATGTGATATCCACGAAAGGAGCGCATCCAAGGCTGGATTCCATGGAAGTATCGCGGGTAAGCCGGGAGGCAATTATGACTGACATAGAAGAAAGTCTTAAATGCCTTGGAGCAGATACTATTGATCTGTATTTCCTGCACCGGGATGACGAGTCTGTTTCCGTTTGCGAGATTCTTGATATTCTGGAAACTGCAAGAAAAAAAGGATATATTCGGTATTATGGCTGTTCCAATTGGAAGCTGAAACGCCTGAAAGAGGCACAGAGGGCAGCGGAGGCTAATCACTTTTCCGGCTTTGTCTGCAATCAGCTGATGTGGAGTCTCGCCGATATGAATCCGGCCGGACTGGGAGACCCGACGCTGGTTTGGATGGACCTGGAAAATTTTACTTATCACAAAGAGAAGCAGCTCAGTGCAATGGCCTATATGTCGGTGGCAAAAGGATACTTCAGTAAATTGCTGAAGGGAGATATGATTCCAGAAAATGTAGCTGCAATTTATGAGAATGAAGCAAATTACAAAATCACGGAGGAGTTGAAAGCCTTGAAAGCATGCGGAATCACCCCCGTACAGGCGTGTATTTCCTATTTTAATGAACAGCCATTTACAGCAATTCCGCTGGCCTCTTTCCGCAGCATAGAACAGATGAAGGAAACGGTAGCTGGTTGTGATGTGACACTGAGCATGGAAGTCAGGAAGAGAATAAATAATATTAAAACATTTGTCAGTGATTTGTGAAAATGGCATAAGGAAAGCGGAGACAGTAATTGAGTTGGTTCTATTACTGCCTCCGCTTTTCCTTCCACCAATCCTACACCAAATACAACTCAATCCCCACCGGATATATTACTGCCATAGTGCTCAGGGATAAGGAAGAATTTGTGTTTATGAGCATTATTGGAAAATAGGTGACTTGTTACAGTGAGTATGTACAAAGGGCGGGAAGAGCTGGCTAATTTACATGGCAGCCAAAGTGGAGATGCCCACCCTACCTGCCCGTGCGTTCTGATTGTCATGGATTGGAACCGAGATATTATACCCAATATAGAACTGATGAAAACGGAAGATTATGAGATGATGTTATTCTGAATCCCACTCTATGTATGTGACGAAATGGCAATATGAAGAGAATTAAGGCCAGGAATCCATAGCTATTTGCGGTCTTAAGCGAAATCTGTGAATACTGTGGAATTGAACTGGTGAAAACAAGTCTTGGAAAAGTGGACAACATGCTGAAGGAAATGACGGACAGGATGGGGCAATGGAAATAAACTCTGCTTTTGGAAATTGCTGCAGTTAGCATACATGAATTGATTTCTTCCGAAAAATCCTGTAAAATGGTGTTCAGGCGGAAGCACTGGGGCCAGATGCCCGTTGTACAGAGCCAATTGTACAGCGCCAATTGTACAGAGCCAATTGTAAAGCGCCAATTGTAAAGCGCCAGTCGTACAGAGCCAGTCGTACAGCACCAATCGTACAGTGCCAATCATGCCGCGACAATATCATAAACCAATAGAGAGGACTATATATATGAATTTTATACAAAAAGTAACTGCGCCAATTCTGCCAATCGGTGACGTTTCCTCCTTCTCCCTGATCGGTGATCCGGGCTGCGAGGGGCTGGGAACCACAATGATGCGTGTCTATGTCAACGCGCTGGAACTGGCTTCCCGGGATGATTTTATTCTGATTGCCGGCGATATGGTACCGACTGGGAAAAGGCGGTTTTATGAGACGATTTCTGAAATCACCAATTCTGTGGCGGGAAAGGACACGTATATTTTAAGAGGGAACCACGACACCGGAGTGTATACCGAATATTTTGGACTGCAGAATTATGCGCTGATCGGCGATTCATTTACTGTGGTAGTGCTGGACAACGCCATGCGCACCTTCGAGGCTGAGGGGCTGGAGCTGCTTGGACGGGTGCTGGCTATGGAAGAGTGCAGGAACGTGGTGATCGCATTTCATATTCCGCTGCCCAACCATTTTATCCGAAATTCTGTCTCCGAGGCGGAATTTGAACGCCTGAGAGCCGTGTATGCGCCTTACAGGGAAAAGGTGAAGTACTTTGCCTGCGGCCATGTGCATTCCAGATTCGAGGATGTGGTGGACGGGATTCCATTGATCTGCAGCGGTGGCGGCGGAGCGATGATCGAGGATGTCTCAGAGGAAATCAAGGCTTCGGATGTGGATTACCACATCGTGAGGTTTTTTATGGAGGAAGGCCGTCTCTGCCATAGAATTGTGGATTTGACGGAGATGTATTATAAAAGAGAGCAGCTGGAGCCGGTTTTGAAAGAGAAGCTGGAGGAGGCGGTGAAGGGGGAGCTGTATGCCCATCTGCGGTATTTGACATTTGCGGACCGCGCGCAGAAACGCGGGTACGAAAAGGTGGCGAATCTGATGAGGGCTCTGGCTGATTCGGAGTATCGCCATGCACGCAGCTTTTTTGCTGTTCTGGAACAGCCGGTGCCGTTTATGGAGGCGCTGAGCGGATTTAGAAAGAGCGAGAATTTTGAGTTTGAGAGATTGTATCCTATGGTATCGGATTATGCGGCGGGAATCGGCGGAATGCTGGCCAAGCAGGCCTTTGCTGACGCTGCAAAGATGGAACGCTCCCATGCGGAACTGATTGCAAAGGCGGAGAAGCTGGAGGAGTTTTCCGTGGATACACTGTATGTGTGCCCTGTATGCGGGTGTGTAATGACCGCGGTTGACGAGATTGACCGGTGTCCGGTGTGCGGAGCGCCGAAAAGGCAGTTCCGGGAATTTACGGGCAAAGAATAGGATTAAAAATAGGAATAAAATAAAAACAAGAATAAGAATAAAGGAAAGCACCAGATGGATTCGCCTGGAACAGGGCGGTCTGTCTGGTGCTTTTTAGTTTCGCAGAAAATTATTTTTATTATTATATTATGATTCCATATTTGTCACACGATAATGTCCGGGCGATACCTGGGCGTATTTTTTAAAGGTACGGATAAAGTTGGAGTAGTCATGAAAACCGGATAATTCACAGGTGTCAGTGACACTTTTTCCCTGCTTTAGAAGCGTTTTGGCGAGGGAAATCCGTTTTAAAATCAGGTACTCCTGTATGGAACAGCCGGCCTGTTCCCGGAATTTGCGGCTCATATGGGAGCGGTTCATGTAAAGGTGGTCCGCCAGAGCCTGGATGGATAAGTCTTCTGTCAGATGCTCGTCAATGTATCTCATGATCTGGCTGGAAAGCTGGGGCATGATGTTTTCGGGAATCAATGTGGACTCGTAAAAACAGGTGTTGGCCAGAACCAGGAGCTGCAGGAGATAGGTGGAGGCCAGGACATCATGGCCGAAGCTTGCAGAGGCCACGGCAGTGTGCAGGTGATCTGTCAGATAAAGATATCGTTCCAGAGACCGGGGCGGCAGGGAGAGTAAATTTTTGTCCGCATTTTTCCTCTTCTCAAAACAGGAGAGCAGGTCGGTCTGTTCCGTGCAGTAATTCCGAACCAGCTCGGGAGAAAAGTGGGTAGCGATCCGCTCATAGGGAGTGCCCTCATAGGAGACAGCGCGGTGAATCTCCTGGCTGTTGATGATCAGCAAATCCCCACGCTGTAACCGATACCGGTGGTGCTCAATGTAGCAGTCCGTACAGCCGCCTAAAAACAGCAGCAGTTCGTAGGAGTCGTGCATGTGGTAGACGTCATTGATTGGCTTCACGGAGATCATATGGTGACTCCGGATAATCTCTGGAAAATGAATCCGGCGGCAGCCGTCGTTTTTCACTGCACCGCATTCTGGTGATAATGGTATGGATTCATTTCGATTCGTGTCCTGTTCTGTAAAAAAAGTCATAGCTCTCCAGCCTCCAATCCTGCGCAGACCTCGCCAACTATTTTTCATGTATCGCACGTAAGCGCCTAAGAGACAGGCGCCAAGTGCTCGCAGCAATAAAAAATCACATAACGCAATAAAAAGACAAAAATGAGCAAAGAACCTGCATGATATTTATTATATGATAAGGAATAAAAAAAGCAAGCAGTACTTGTACAGGAGGTAACATTTATGAAATTTGAAGTGAAAAATCCTGATTACGGGAAAAGCCCGTATACAGGCATGACGAAGGAACACTGGCTGGAGGCGTGCGAGTTTCTTCTGGAGGGGATTTTTTCCGGAATTGAAAGTATGGAGGGGCAGCCGGTAAGCCGAAGAGTGGAATTTGAGGTGAGTTATCCGAATAAAAACAGTTCACCGACAAAAGCCAGTGCGGAACGGTTTGAGGGGCTTGCCAGGAGCTTTCTGATCGCGGCGCCGCTGCTGCATAACCGGCCGGATGCTGTAATTTGCGGCGTATCGGTGAGAGAGTATTATAAAACGCGGATACTGGAGGCGGTGACGCCTGGAAATCCCAATTATCTGTACGGTTTACAGGAGCTTCTCGCCATGGCAAAGGAGGGCGAGGACACCTTCCAGCATACCTGCGAATGTGCCTCACTCGTAATCGGCCTGGATCAGTGCAGAGAGGTCATTTGGGATACATATACAGCGGAGGAGAAAGACAGGATCGCATCCTATATCCGGGAATTTGCCTATGGGAAGACGGGGGCGCATAACTGGCGGCTTTTCAACATGCTCATTCTGGGATTTCTGCATCAGGAGGGATATGAGATCGACCGAGGCGTGATGAGAGACCATGCGCAGACGATTCTGTCGTACTATGCCGGAGACGGATGGTATCGCGACGGCCATCGCTTTGATTACTACACTCCCTGGGCATTCCAGGTGTATGGGCCGATCTGGAACCGTTGGTATGGATATGCAGAAGAGCCGTGGATCGCAGGGAAAATAGAGCAGTATGCCAATGCGCTTACGGATTCATTTCTGTCCATGTTCGATAAAGAGGGTCATGTGACGCTTTGGGCGAGAAGCGGCCTCTACCGCAATGCGGCCTCTTCCCCTTTTGCCTCCGCGTATCTTCTCAATCATACCAACGTCAATCCGGGACTGGCAAGAAGAATCAATTCCGGCGCACTGCTTCAGTTTATTACAAGGGAGGATGTATTTGTTAATGGAGTGCCGTCGCTGGGTTTTTACGGACAGTTTCTTCCGATGGTACAGGATTACAGCTGCGCGGAAAGCCCGTTTTGGATTGCAAATCCATTTGTGGCGCTGACGTATCCGGAGGAGCATCCGTTCTGGTCCGCAGTCGAGGAAAATGGGGATTGGGAGCAGCTGGGAGATTGGGGAGCGGAGAGTTCCCCTCATCCACATTCCCCGAAAGGTTATACAGAAACGATAATGAATGGCCCGGGAATTGTCTCTGCGCATCTGGGCGGGAACGGGGCCTGTGAGTTCCGGACAGCAAAGGGGCTTTTTAAACCTGGAGATGAGTACATCAGATATTACATACGCCTCGCATTTCACAGCCATTATCCGTGGGAGGCTTTTGACGGCCAGGGGGCGGAGGCCATGCAGTACAGCCTCTCTTATGATGGGGCAAAGGAGGCGCTGGTGCCGAATATTATCATGTATGGCGGTGTAAATGACGGGGTTCTCTACCGGAAACAATACTTTGATTTTTACCATAACTTTCAGGGCGGCGCCTCCATCGATCTGGCGGATTTTCCTGTGGCATACGGCCACATCCGTGTGGACAAAATGCGCATCCCCAACAAACCATTTACACTGACCATGGGGGCCTACGGTTTCCCGGAGTACCAGGATGGAGAGAAAACACAGGTGATCAGGCGCTCCTGCGATGGCGCGGAGGCAGTGATTCTAAAACAGGATGGCCGGCAGCTTGCGCTGGTTGCCTATACGGCATGGGAATCGGTTGAGACAAAGGAGAGAAGAGGCGTTAATCCGGCCGCGGAGAACAGCATTTTGGCTTATGGAAAGCTGCGCAGAGAAAAAATGTATGGGTACGAGCCTTATGTGATGATCAGCGCCGTTTTAAGCAGGACTGATGACAGAGAATGGGCGGAGGATGAACTGTTTCCAATCAGAACAATCACCTTTACCGATGAGGAACAGTGCGGAGGCTACGGCCCGGTTACACTCCTGATGAAGGACGGGCGCACGGCTGCCGTGGATTATGAGGGGCTGGAAGGCCATCTGATGATTTAATGGTAAAAACCTTAAGATAGTGCAAAAATATGAAAATATTACAAATATCCCTGGTTACGATCTGAAGATTTTGTAAAAAGGCAGTATGAAACTTTATTTGCTTTTCAGATTCCTGATGTTATATTGAAACCACTATTAAACTTTTCACGCTTCAATAGATCCAGGTTTATGCCGTCGCAGTTTATCATAGAACGGCAGAACAATTTTATTATGGAGTTTTTTCGCTGTTTAAGTTTATGGAAGAAGGTGGTAAACAGAAGGCAGATATTACGCTTATTGATTTGTGAACAAATATGCATGAAAGGGAAGAGCAGAATGAAAAAAGCAAAGAGAGTTTTGAGTGCGGTCATGGCGGGCATACTGGCATTTTCTACTATGGGAGCCAGTCCGGTTTTTGCAGCACCGGAAGAGTCACAGTCATTTGTCCTCTCATTAGATGGAGGCTATCTGACTGAGGGGACCCCAGGCAGGATCTATTTAGAGGGGAAAGAAGATTTTGCTATTAAGTCTGTCGCTTATGAAGGGACTGAAGGAAAGGTAATTGTAGATCCAAAGACAGGTACCGCATCAATAAAGGAGGGATACACTCCGGTTGATCGGGAAACGGTTGAATTAAAAGCGACAGTGACATATTATGACCCGGCTGATATTATTTTCCATGATGGTTTTGAGGGTGATAAGAAATTTACAGATAACGTCCCGGATTCTTATCGGCATAGTACGACAGAAGCTCACTGGGGCAGGAGCGCGGGAACTCCTGTATCGGGGAAAAAAGGGCCTGCTACACATAATATTTCTTCAGGTACCGACCAGCTTGGTACGGTAACTGCCTGGTTTTATGATACTGGTGACACGGGAACTTCACAGGCCAAACTTTGTTTTGATGTAAACCAGACTGGAGTTACCGGAAACCATGCAGTCGGTGTAGCATATGACAGTAAAGTGGGCAGCAATGAGAATTATGTAAAGCGCTCCGGAAATCCATTAGTACAGTACGGCTGGGATGACAGCAGTATAAAGCGTACAAAAGGATGGCATCAGTTCCGCTGGGAGGTTACTGCAGCGGGTACAAAAACATATATTGATGATAATCTAATATTTGACAGCGATCTGCTGACAAGCATTGGCTGGATCCAGCTTATGACTAACTGGAACGACAACTCAGATAACAGCAATAGTATCTGCGATAAGATGTTTTTTGATGATGTGACGGTAGTAAAGCCAGGTGCCGACGCACATCTTAAGACAGAGGTGGTTACGGCCACGGTTATGCTTAGGGAACTGGTTGAGTACGACATTCTTGGAAAGACAGAAGTATTTTTTAACCAAAGTGCCCCGGAGGCAACGGAAGTCCAGATGACACCGGCAGTAGATCCTGAGATGAAGATCACGCTTGGTGGGACTGCTCTGACAAAGGGCAGTGAATACACCGTTGAAGGAGATAAGGTTATCTTTTCGAAGAATTACCTATCTACGCTGAGTACAGGAAAGCATGAGTTCCAGTTTATTCTTCTGAATAAGACCATTACTTTTACAGTTGTGGTTATTGACAGTACTGCAGGAACAAATTACTATTTCAGCAACAAGGGTAATGATGAGACTGGAAAAGGTACAGAAGATGATCCGTATGCTTCGTTGACGAAGTTAAATAGTCTGGATTTACAGCCGGGTGATACGGTTTATTTGGACGCGGGAAGTATCTGGAATGGTCAGATCAAGATTGATGATTCCGGTCTGCCGGGGATGCCGATTACGATTACAAAGTATAATGCCGACAGCAGAGAAAGCCGTCCGATTATTAATGCAGGACAGGTTGTCACCAAAGACAATATTACCAAACCGACAATTCTGACACTTGCAAATCAGGGTAACAACTGCTATGCAGCGGGTGCTTTGGAAATCCGAAATGCGAGCTACGTTCAAGTATCCGGTTTGGAGCTTACCAATGACGGCGGTGAGGAAGATGCTGACCGTATCAATGGACGAAACGGTATTCTGGTAATTGCTGATCTGCCAAAAGGAACTACTTCCTCTTCCTATAATGCGGAGTGGGAGAAGTCATTCCAGACCTCCATTTATGTGGATGACTGTTATGTTCACGATGTCAACAGCTCGTCTAATTACAAGATGTCCGGAGGCATTAACTTCTTTGGTAATATTGACGATATCCTGGTAGAAAACTGTATTACGAAAAATTGTGATAACGAAGGTATCCGTAACGCAGGTCTTTACAACCAGAACAACAGTTGGCCTGCAACGTCAAAGGTTGTATTCCGCAACAACTATATTGATGGATGCACCGGTGACGGTATGGTTATTTCTAATGTATTGGACAGCACCATTTCTGGTAATGTTGTTACAAATTGCGGGAAACCGGAATTAAGCGGCGGCGCCAACTATGCGGCTCTCTGGCTTATCGGAGCAGAAAATACCGTGGTAGAGAACAATGAAGTATTTAATAACCCGTACAGATGTAATGACGGTGAGTCATTTGACTTCGACCATCAGTGTAAGGGCAGTGTTTACCAGTACAATTATACTCATGATAATGCAGGTGGAGTTCTCCTGACCATGGGGTCTGTTGCTGACAGAAATATCTTCCGTTACAATATTAGTGTAGAAGACGGCGGTTATTATAATCCTCATCTGTTCTTTGGAAGCCCCAGTGAAGGAAAAGCAACTTATTTTTACAATAATGTTTTTCTGATTGCTCCAAACGTCGAGAGAATATTTGACGAAGGCGGTGCAGTTAATTTCTACAACAATATTTTGATGTCTGTTAACGGTAATGTACCTAAGTTTGCTGGGGGTGCAATAACCGGAGGTATGATTAAGAATAACATCATTTATCCGCAGAGTCTTTTAAATGGTTCTTTCGGTAATGCGGAAGTAGCGGATAACCTTTTTGTCAATCCACTGTTAGGCGGACCTGGAAGCAAACCGGAAGAAATTATGGCAGATGCAAAAACCAGCAATGCCCATCTTGATTTGAGCAAATTGGATGCATATAAGCTTCTTGAGGAATCTCCTGCAATCAATGCGGGTGCAGAAGTGAAGCTTCCGGCTGTTTTTGCAGCTGTTGGTGAGGCAGAAAAAGATTTCTTTGGAAACCCGATCAACGGTAAACCTGATATTGGCGTACATGAGTGGAACAATGATTCTCCGGAACTTACTGTACCGGAAGTATTGCCTGCATCTATTGAAATCATAGCGGAAAAGACAGAAATTAATCCGAGAGAAAGTATGTCACTAAAGGCTGTGGCTACCCCAGCTGATGCGTGGGAACCCACTGTGCGTTGGAGTTCATCCAATCCGGATATTGCCGCAGTGGATACAAAGACAGGAATTGTAACAGGCGTGCGCATGGGAACAACAACGATCAGGGCGACGGCACTGGCGGATAACAAGGTCTGCAGTGAGGTTGAAATTACTGTAAAAGATCTGGGTGAAGGTGTTTTAGTCGGATTTGAAGTACATACAGAAAGTGATTCTGTAAAAGCAGGAGAAGGCATTCAGCTCTCTGTTGTTGGTGTGGACAGCAGAGGCAACAAGGTCGATTTGAAACCGGAAAACATGGCGGTCAAATATCAAACCACTGTAGGTACGGTGAATGAAAACGGTATGCTTACGATACCGGAGGAGGTATCTGGTGCAGTGACCATAAGTGCACAGGTAACTGTGTTGTCACAACCCGACTTTACAGAAAGTTTTGAAACAGAGTCCACAACATTTGTTGGCGGTACACAGAGTCTGGTAAGAACGGATGAACGTGCTAAAGATGGCGACTGGAGTATGAAAACCATGAACTGCACAACAGACGATGATGCGGTCAAGACCTTCCTTGAACCTCGTCAGGGGACTGTGAGTTTAATGTTTTATGATACGGCGGATAAGATTGCCAGAAAGGCGATCTCAGTTTCTCCAAATAATACACTGTATGCTCTTGGCGTATTTAAAGATGCAGGCTCCGACTCATATGCCTATCGTATTGACGGCACTACCACATGGAGAAATTCCGGAGTGGAACGAACAGATGGCTGGCATGAATTCAAGTGGGTATTTTCAGATGAGGGCTTGAAGGTTTATATTGATGATACCTTCCTGGCGGAGAATGCCAATGTAAAGAATTATTCGAAGATCAGTATTCTTTCTCGCGGCGGCTGGTCTCAGGCTGACCATGATAATAATTTTGGTATAGATAATGTCCGGACATGGCTTGATGAAAAGTATGAGGCAAAGGATCGTGGGCTTACCATTATTCCGAAAGAATTCAAGTATTATACCACGTCAATCAAAGTGGATCAGAGCCCGAATAAGCAGGCTTATCTCGTTGATGATGAGTTTGAACCGGAAGGCATGAAGGTATCGGCTCTTCAGAAAGCAAGCCCGAGTGATGCAGTGAGAACGGTCGAACTTGATACCGAGAATCTGGAGTATGATTACGACTTCAGTGAACCTGGAATACAGACCGTTACCGTCAAATATAACGAACTGAATGCGGATCAGGAAGAGATAACATTTACAGCCGAAGTGAAGGTGAGAGTAACAGAAGAACCAATTGACGAAGATTCATATTACACCACATCAATCAGAGTGGACAGAAACCCGGATAAGCAGGTTTATGTTGTTGGTGATGAGTTTGAACCGGAAGGCATGAAGGTATCGGCTCTTCAGAAGGCGAGCCCGAGTGATGCGGTAAGAGCCGTTGAACTCGATCTGGAGGAACTGGAGTATGAGTTTGATTTCAGTGAATCCGGAATACGGACGGTAACCATCAGCTATAACGAATTAAATGCGGATCAGGAAGAAAAAACATTTACAGCCAAAGTGAAGGTAAGAGTAACAGAAGAACCGATAGAGGAAGATTCTTATTATACCACAAAAATTAAAGTGGACAAAAAACCCGATAAGCTGGTTTATTATGTGGATGATGAGTTTGAACCGGAAGGTATGAAGGTATCAGCGCTTCAGAAAGCGAGTCCAAGTAATGTGGTAAGAACGGTTGAACTTGATCCGGGAGAACTGGAATATGTGTATGATTTTACCACCAGCGGAAAGAAAAAAGTAAAAATCGTTTATTACGGAATGGATAAAAACCAGGAAGAGAAGAAGTTTACGGCTGAATTAGTTGTAACAGTAGGAATTCCGTGGACTCCGATTGAACCGTCTAAACCGTCCAGACCTTCTCATGGAAGTGGGAGCAGTTCAGGCTCTTCGGCTTCTGTACAGGGAACCTGGAAACAGGATGCAGCCGGATGGTACTTTACTTATACATCCGGAGCGTATGCAGCAGACAAATGGGAAAGCATAGGCAATACCTGGTATTATTTCGATCATGATGGCTATATGGCTACCGAATGGCAGTATATCAACAATAACTGGTATTATATGGATCCGTTAAGTGGAGCGATGACAACTGGCTGGCATTTAGATACGCAGGACGGTTACTGGTATTATTTAAATCCTGCAACAGGAGCAGTAATGAGTGGCTGGCAGCAGGTTGGAGACAACTGGTATTATTTGAATGAGCAGGTACCGGAAGCAAGCTGGAAATTTGATGAGACATCGAAACAGTGGTTATATGAAAAACAGAATATATTACCGTATGGCGCGATGTATCGGAATACGACAACCCCAGATGGATACCAGGTTGACAGTAACGGTATCTGGATTAAGTAAAGAGATATAAAATGTGATATTTAAGAAATGCGGGCTGCGGCAGAACGATTGATAAATCAGTCATTCTGCGCAGCCTTGTTTTTCATCTTATGCATTGAATAAAAAAAGTCTATAAAGTATAATAAAAAGTATTTTATTAACATCAGGAGAGCGTGGTATGGGAGAAAGAAAAAAGTTTAACTATATACTTGCCGGAGTGGTTGGCCTTATGGCAGTTTTTGCCCTGTGCCTTCTGTTTCGCATAAAGACTGTTGAAAATTTGGAGGATGATGTTCTCTTTACCGTAGATAATTATCCGGTAAGCCGTAAAGAGTTTTCTCTTTTTATCCGGGATCAACGCTCTGACGCGGCACAGTATTTCTATGTTACATATGGTGCTGAAATGAAATCTGATTTCTGGGCCACTGAGTTTGATGGGCAGACACCATCTGAATACTGTAAGGAAAAGGCGATGGAAGAGATCGTCAGATACAAGACGGAACGTATTCTGGCATATGAAAGAGGCCTTATTGAATCTGTTGATTACAGTGATCTGATGGCAGACATGAGGGTTCTCAATGAAGATAATGCAAAAAGTGATGTAGCTGGTGAAATGACTTATGGATTAACTGCATTTGAACCGTGGCAGTATCTTCTGTATATTCGCTCTGATTGTAATACCAGGCTCATGAAAGATGAAATGGAACGTTTAATGGACAGTATTCCGGAAGAAACGATTCGGGCGCGCTATGATGAAGATAAAGAAAATTACAGTAAGGGGTATCGTGTGACCTATGAACGGCTGGAGGCAGAGTCTGCTGTATCGGGGTTTGATCTGAAGACTGCATTAGGGCAGATAGCTGAAAGAGCTTCTATGAATGAAGAAAGCTTAAAAGATGCCGCCGAAACGCTGGAGGTTCTGGAGGAGTATTCAGTAACGCAGGAAATCAGTTCTGAGAAAATAATAGGCAAAGATGATATCTGGGAGCAGTTTGTCCAGGAAGAGGTTGTGAGGCTTGAACCGGGAATGATATCCTCTCCGCTGCTCTTATCTGGTAATAACGGCTGTCTGCTGCGCTGTACCCAGCGCACTGACCTGGGATATGATAGCTATGAAGAGGTAAAAAACAGCATCATTCTTGAAGAAGCACAGAAAGTACTTCAGGCCTCTATAGAGGAGAGGGTGCAAGATGCTTCTGTGTTTTTTGTAAGCGATAAATATGAACAGATCATTGTTGAGTGAACGGGATACTATGTGCAGTTTACTGCGGAAACAGAACAGATGAAAATGGAGCTGAATGATGAAGAAGTTATTGCAAAACAGAACAGTAAAATTTAAAATTATGGTATATAACATCTGCATTATCTGCGTCATCGGCATCATATTCAGTGTTACGAGTTATGTGACGGCGAACAAAAAAGCCGTCCAGCTGGCTCAGAATTCCGTCGAGTACCACGTGGAGAGTATCTCCCGCTATTATCAGGAGGTCTACGAGCAGATGGTGAACCTGGTGCTTAACTGTGCGGAGCGGGAGATGTTTGATCTAAGCTCCCTGGGGCAGTTAGATACCGTAGAGGAAAAGAGAAGAGGCCTGGATTATGCAAAGCTGGCCGCTAATTTCTGCACTGTCACAGGGTATGGAGATTATATCACAAGGCTGTCCATTTTTGATGACAACGATGTTCACATTTCGGCCGGAACGGCCTTAAGCAGTGTTGATGACGGGAGAAGAATCCAGAATGCGCCCTGGTTTGACCGGGAACTGAAGAAGGATATGTACGACTACCGTCTGGATCTGGTGAATTCCCCATTCTATAAGGAAGTGGGGATGACGATCCCCATTATCTGTAAAAATTCCGGGTATAAAGACAGTGACTGTTCCGCGCTTTTCCTGTCGCCTCGTCTCTATCTCGACCGTCTGAAGGAAGACGATAACGGTAATACAATGCTTGTGACTACTTACCGCGGAGAGCGGATCGCTACGCTGCGGGAGTCTGAAAACCAAAAAGAGGAAAGCGACCGTTTGATTGATTCGATTCTGCGGAGAGAGGAAGGACGGGGAACGTGGCGCTATCAGATAAATGGGGAACCGCATCTGGTATCGTATAACAAGGAATCCCAGAGCGGCGCCCTGGTGATCGAAATCATGGACATGGCAAATCTGAAAAATGACAGCCTGATGCTCATGCAGACGGTTGGCCTGATCTTTATCTCCTGTGTGCTCCTTGGAATTTCCATGTCGTTTCTGTTTACCAATGCGGTCAGAAAACCGATTGACCGGCTGGTAAATCATGTGGGCAGAATTGCGAAGGGAGATTTCAGTCAGGAGGAGTCGCTGGAAAGCCAGGACGAGATCGGACTCATCGGTAAGGCCGTAAATTCCATGAGCAGCCAGATCGAACAGCTGATGGACAAGCGTTTGGAGGATGAAAAGGAAAAAAGCAGTCTGGAAATCCGGATGCTGCAGGCGCAGATCAATCCGCATTTCCTCTACAACACCCTGGATTCGATCAAATGGATTGCCGTGATCCAGAAAAACAGCGGTATCGTGAAGGCGGTAACCGCGCTGTCGAAGCTGCTTAAGAATATGGCAAAGGGAGTGGACGAGCGCGTTACGCTGAGAGAGGAACTGGATTTTGTCCGCGATTACGTAACCATCGAGAAGCTGAAATATGTGGAAATGTTCGATCTGGAGGTCGACATCGGGGAGGAGATGCTCTACGATGCGCGAATCGTGAAGCTGACGCTGCAGCCGCTGGTGGAAAATGCGATTTTCAGCGGAATCGAGCCTGGCGGAAAGAATGGGACCATCCGGATCCGCGCGTATGAGAAGGACAAGTGCCTCTGCGTCGATGTGCGGGACGACGGAATCGGAATACCGGAAGAAAAGATACCGGAGCTGCTGAACCATTCGGAAAAGTTAAAGGGTGACCAGATGAGCAGTATCGGGATGCCGAATGTGGACAGACGGCTGAAACTGATCTATGGGGAAGAGTACGGACTTTCCGTGGAGAGCCAGGTAGGGGAGTACACACAGATTACCGTCAGAATTCCGCTGGAATACTGACAGGGACTTAAGGGGGAGTGAGCTTATGTACCGGATTATGATTGTAGATGATGAACCGTTAATTCTGGCGGGCATAGCCTCGCTTCTGAACTGGGAGGAGTATCAGTGCCGGATCGTGGGCAAGGCATCGAACGGGCAGCAGGCACTGTCCCTTCTGGATACGCTCCGGCCGGATATCGTAATTACAGACATCAAAATGCCGGCCATGGACGGAATCACCTTCATGAAGACAGCCATGAAAAACGGATGCGCGGCGAGCTTCATTCTCCTGACGAATTTGGAAGAGTTTTCTCTGGCCAGGGAAGCGCTGCATTTAGGGGCGATCGACTATCTGGTAAAACTGGAACTCAATGAGGACAGCTTGATCCAGGCTCTGGAGTGTGCCATAGAGCGGTGCAACATGAATTACCACATGACACATCTTGCGGAAGAACCGCTGACCGTAGACGAGCGGATTCAGAACTATTTCCGGCGGGTTCTCATCTATGACACGGACGTTGAGGCGGAGGACGAGCTTTCCGGCCTGATACGGGAGCGGTACCCCAGGCCGGCGCTGATGCTGATTAATTTTAATTATGGATTCGAGGGATTTTCTGAGGCATTTACGAGGGCCGACCAGAAAAAGGTCATGGGCTTCGCGGAAGATATTATAAACGGCATGGTAAAGGGATTCTTTGACAACAGCTGCGTTCTGCGGCGGGAGCAGAGCGGATTTGTCCTGGTGCTTTCAACGGAAGGAATCGATGATTTTAAGAAGGAAGCCAGTGTCATGAGCGTAAAATTCCGCCAGGTCATGAAGGATTACTTCGAGGTTCCCATTTCCATTGCGGTGAGCCTGCCTGGAAGCGGCGTGGACGAGATCCAGGATCTGCTGTATCAGGCGATGAGCGCCATGAATCTGACTTTTTACGACAATTCCGGCGGCGCGGTGTTCTACTCGGCCATGTGCGAGGATAACTTAAGCCACAGCAGCAATTTCAACATTAATTTTCTGAAGAAGGACGTCACGGAGGCGATCCGCCAGAATGACTGCGAAGCCTTTAAAACCATAATGAATCAGATGATCCAGCTGTTTTCCGAGTGCAGGCCTTCCAGACAGCAGGCGGTGAACGCGTGCAATAATCTCTATTACTTTATCACCTCTCTGATTGAAGACTGGGGCGAACAGGATTTTCCTTACGCGGTGGACATTGTAGGCCAGTTAAACCGCATGGCCAATTTAAGCACGGTGCTTACCTGGCTCGAGGGCTTCCGGGATCAGGTGGTCAGGGTGCTGGAGGACCATCAGGAGGCGCGCAGGGATAGGCTGGTGGAACTGGCTCTTGAATACGTAAAGGAGCATTATCAGGAGAAGATAACGCTGAGCCAGGCAGCAGCAGCGCTGAATGTCAGCCAGGGGCATTTGAGCAGTACGTTTAAGAAGCAGATGGGGAAGAATTTCTCCGATTATGTGACGGAAATGAAGATAGAGAAGGCCAGGGAACTGATCGAATCATACCAGTATATGATGTATGAGATTTCCGACATGCTGGGCTTTGACACGCAGTACTACTTCAGCGCGGTTTTCAAGAAGATAACCGGATATACGCCGAAGGAATATGAAAATCTGGTGGTTAAAAAACCACTTTTGTAGTTTTTGGGGAGGATTATTATGAAAATCAGCAGGATTACGTCAGTCCTTTTTTTGCTGGCTGTCGTAGCCGCAGGCGCCGCGGGATGCAGCCTCGGCAGAGATACGGCGGCCGGCAGCGGCAATGTGGCAGAAGGAAGGAGCGCGGCGGACAGAACAAAGGAGGGGCGCGTGAAAATAACGGTGTCCGTCTGGGACAATGCCAATTCTCCCCAGTTTCAGGCGATGGCGGATGCATTTATGGAGAAAAATCCGGAGATTGATGTGGAACTGCTCGATATCCAGTCGGATGAATACAACAATAAGCTGACCGTGCTGCTGGCGGGAAATGAGTCTGACCCGGATGTCATTATGATCAAGGACGCGGATACGCAGATTTCCATGAGGGAAAAGGGGCAGATTCTCGACCTGACCAGCTACATTGCCAGAGATGGCGTGAATTTAAGCATTTACAACGGCGCGGCAGACCAGCTTCAGATGGATGGAAAGCAGTATACGCTTCCTTTCCGGCAGGACTGGTACGTGCTGTTCTATAACAAGAATTTATTTGACATGGCAGGGGAAGCGTATCCGGCGGACGATATGACATGGGATGAGTATGAGAGACTGGCGGAGAGAATGACGTTGGTGAGGGACGGCGGTGTGGTCTACGGAACGCACCATCATACGTGGATGGCGCTGGTTTCCAACTGGGCGGTGCAGGATGGGAATCATACGCTGATGAATGAGAATTACGCGTTTTTAAAGCCTTATTATGAGCAGGCTCTCCGAATGCAGGAGGAGGGCGTCATGCAGAGCTATGCCAATCTGAAGATAAGCAATATCCACTACACCAGTGCCTTTGAACAGCAGCAGTGCGCCATGGTTCCCATGGGAACCTGGTTTATTGCAACACTGGTTCAGGACCGGAATGCGGGGAACTTTGATTTTAACTGGGGAGTGACGAGAATTCCGCATCCGGCGGGAATCCCGGCAGGAAGCACGGTTGGCTCAGTCACCCCGATCGCCATCAATGCGAAATCCGATGTGCCGGACCAGGCCTGGGAATTCGTCCGTTTTGCCACCAGCGAGGCGGGGGCCGAGGTTCTGGCCGATAACAGTGTGTTCCCCGCCATCACCACCCCGGGGGTGGTGAGCCGTCTGGCTTCCATCGAGGGATTTCCGGAGGACGGAAAGGCGGCTCTTTCCGTGACGAATTTTGTGTTCGACCGCCCGGTAGATGCGAAGATGGCGGCGGTGCGCAAGGTGATTGAGGAAGAGCACGACGCCATCATGATCGGGGAGGAAGACATTGATACCGGCATCGCCAACATGAATGAAAGGGCGGAGGAGGCCAGAAGCAGATAGCCCCTCCGCGGGAGTCCAGCTTGCCGGACTCTCTATTCCTCGCTTAAGGTACAGCCCGGATCCAGGTCGGAGAGCCGGTTCACCCATGCGCCTTCCGGCTTCGGCACCCGGTATCCGACACGGAGAAGCGGATCACTGGTCCGTTCCATCCAGTTTTCCAGGCGCAGCCGCAGATCTTCATATACGTCTTTGCAGTCATTGCTGTTCACCAGGTTCTTCCGCTCCAGCGGATCCAGGACCAGGTCGAACAGCATTTCACGTTCATGGGTCTGACGCAGCAGTCCGGCATCGATCATGTCCTCCTTGCTGGGCGAGGCGTCTATATTGGCCGGAACGTATCCGTTGTGGTAGTCAAAATACCGGATCAGCTTATATCGGCTGGTACGGATACAGCGCATGGGCTCATAGGCCGCGTGATAGGTGACTTCTGCAAAAACCTCGCTGTTGATCTCCTGCTCCGGGTCCGTAAACAGCCCGGCAAAGGAACGTCCCTGAAGGTAGTCCGGTTTTCTTATTTCAAGCATATCACAGATCGTGGGATAAACATCAATCTGGGAGATCAGAGAATCGCTGACCTTTCCCACTGCCTGGTTTCCTGCGAATTTCATGATCAGCGTCACGCCGATCCCGGTATCGTAACAGTTGCATTTCATAAATGGAAATGCGATTCCATGGTCAGTCGTGAAGATGATAATGGTATCGTCTTCACGACCGGAGCGCTTCAGTGCATCCAGCACAACACCGACCGAATCATCGGCGATTTTTGCGGAATACATAAAGTCGGCCATGTCCTTCCGGTTCTCCTTCGTGTCCGGTATGGTCATCGGAGGCTTCACGTAATCCGGATTCACAAAATCAGCGGGCGCTTCCGGATACCGCCGGTGAGTATTGATAAATCCCACGGACATAAAAAAAGGTTTGTCTTCCTGATAATTCAGCAGATAGTCAGCCGCGTGAGTACTGGCGGCGGTGTCTCTGCGGATAAACTCCGAGTGATGGCAGTCCTCGTCAAACCAGTAGTCATATCCCAGCATGGAAGGCTTTAGCGCCTCATGCTGAACACCGAACAGGCAGGTATGGTAGCCCTGATTTCGGAGGAAATTTGACAGATGCGTATCGTAACAATCCATCTGAAATCCTCTCTGTGCCAGCCCAAGCATATTGGTGCTGTGAGGAGACTGTCCTGAGAGCAGTCCAACCCGGCTGGGAGAACAGGTGGGGGCGGCACAGTAGGCCTGACGGAACAGCGTTCCTTCCTGTGCAAGCTTCATCAGATTCGGCGTCTTTACAGCTGCGCCAAACGGCTCTAAATAGCGGCCGCTGTCATGGGTATGTATATATAGAATGTTTTTTTTCACAGAATACTCCTTTCAAATGTTTTTTCATCCGTTTTGTCATCCTTTGACGGCCCCTGCTGAGACACCGCCTACAATATACTTCTGGCCGAACACGAAGATGATGAGAACCGGCAGGGCGGTCAGAGTGATGTCCGCACTCACCAGGTTCCAGCTCTGCTCGAACTGTCCGAAGAAATTGTATACAGCCAGTGTCATGGGCCATTTCCCGGAGTTGTTCATAAAGTACAGCGGCATGGAGAAGTCATTCCAGATCGCCATGAAATTCAAGATTCCCACAGTGACGATGGTTGGTTTCATCAGCGGAAAGATGACGCTGGAAAAGAGCCTCATGGGACCGGCTCCATCGATGACAGCCGCCTCGTCGATCTCCCGTGGAAGCGTTTCCACGAAGCCGAACATAAGAAACAGCGCCAGCGGAATATTCATGGCCACATAGAGGAAGATAAGCCCGTACCGGGTGTTAATAAGCGCGGTGGCCTTCATGATCTTCATGAGCGCCACATTGTTTACCGGCATGGCGATTCCCAGCACAATGAGATAGTAAATAACCCGGTGCAGCCGGCTGCGGTTCCGCGACAGCACATAGGAGGCCGCGGAGACAACAGCCAGAATCAGCAGTACGCTGAAGGTTGCATACAGGGCGCTGTTAAAGAAGGATGAAAGCAGTTTTCCGCGTTCGATCACGGTGGTATAGTTCTCAAACATGAATTTTTCCGGCAGAGTCAGCGTCATGACCATGGATTCTTTCTGTGATTTGAAGGAATTTACCAGAACTACAAGCATGGGGACCAGGACAATCAGGCTGGCGATCCATGCCGCCAGATTGGCCAGTACGGTACAGAGTCTCTTTTTCATTGTTCCACCTCCTTGTTGCCCACTGCTTTTAAGATGAAATAGGAAATCATCATGACAAATATAAAGAGAAGGCTGGAAAGCGTGGTGCCCATGGCGTAATTGCCTTTGGAAAATTCGCTGTAAACCGCCGTGTTGATAACACCTGTAGAATTGCCGGGGCCGCCGTTTGTCAGGCTGTAGATTAAGTCAAATACGCGAAAGCCATAGGTGATGTTTAATACGGTCACACTGATAATTACGTTTTTAAGGAGCGGAAGCGTCACATACCGGAATTTACTCCAGAAACCGGCGCCATCCAGCTCCGCCGCCTCGTAATAGGTAGAGGATATGGAATTCAGCCCGGCGATGACCACCATCATTACGTATCCCGTACCTTTCCAGGCATCGACGGCAAAAATTGATTTAAATGCAAAATTCAAGTCTCCCAGCCAGTTCTGGGCCAGAAAATCGAGCCCAACGGTTTTTAATGTGATATTGATAAAGCCGCGGCTGGGATGGAGTATGTTCTTAAACACCAGGCCGATGATCAGAAAGGACATGACCTGAGGAAGAAACACCAGCATCCGGTGCATGCTTTTCATCTTTACCATCCTGCTGGTAAGCAGGATGGCCAGAGCAATTCCGAGCGTGGTCTTGGTGATGGAGCTTATCGCAGTAAATACAAAGGTATTTTTGATAAACATTCCATAATTCGTACCACCCTCAAAAACCTTTAAGTAATTTTTCCAGCCTACGAAGTTTACTTCGCTGCTGTAAGCGTTCCAGTCCGTAAAGGAATACCCGATTCCCATAATGCCCGGCAGAAAAAACAGACCGAGATAGAAGATGAGTGCGCCAAGGGTAAACCAGGTTGGATATAGTTTATTTGTCTTCATAGGCCCTCCGATTTATTCCCAGGCCGGGTCTTTCTGCAGTTCTGCCTGCTCCGCCCGTCTTCTGGAGATGCTTTCCATCACCTGATCCGATGTCATGGCTCCTGTATACATGGCTTCGATATCTTTTCCCGTATCCATAAACTGGGGATCAATATATTTTACGCCTACCTGCATGATGGTTCCTCTTTCCAGGGAATCGATATATTTGTTGAATTCATCCGGGTAAGAAGGTGTGATCTCCGGCCAGCAGAGTCCCATTTCCTCCGGATTGTTGTCCTGTCTGTACTGTAAATTCTCCGGTCTGGCCAGGAAACGGAAAAATTCAAGGGCATACTCGACGTTTTCACTCTTCTTATTGATAAAGTAGGCGGCGCTGGAGGCATTGTTTGCCAGCACGTCATTGTCGCCGAACGGCATCAGGAAAATACCGATCTGATCCTTCATCTCCGGATACGCTTCTTCCACCTGTAAGGCAAAGCCGGGAGCCGCCAGATACATGGCCGCTTTTTCTGTTCCAATCTCGTCCTTTGCCGCGTCTACGGTATTGCTTAAGTAATCTTCACCGTAATATCCCAGGTCTGCAAATTCTTTCATCTGGTCTAAGATGGTTTTCATCATAGCCACGTCCTTGATGTCTTTTTCGTTATTGTTTAACGCGTCGTATAAGCCTGGTTCCAGCTTTTCAAAGTAAGGTCCGCTGCCGTAGAGCGGTACGCACTGATGCCATGCGCTCTGCGTCGCTTCGTAAATCGGGATAGTCCCGGAATCCTGAATTTTCTGGCAGACTGTTTTAAACGCTTCGTAGGTGGCAGGGATCTCCAGACCCAGATCGGCGAATATCTTTTTGTTATAATTATAGAAATTCAGCTTTGGCTCTGCAAAACGGATGGCATAGATTTTATCGTCATAGGACACGCACTCTTTTGCGTAATCTGCCATGCGGTTCACCCATTCCTCGCTGCTTAAATCCACGCAGGTCTCATCCGGGCGGACACGGGAGTAAAGGCTTAAAGGATCGGCATCCACGCAGAAGATATCCGGTGCCTCTCCTGAGTCCAGTTTTACTTTTAAAAGGTCACGCCACTGGGCGTCCGGAGAGACCTGGAAGTCGATCTTGATACCGGTTTCCTCCTCGAACTGGCCCGCAAGATCCTGAAGGACTCCGCAGGATGGGATACCGGACTGATGGGTTCCAAATGATAGCGTCACGTTTTTATTTTTGCCGGAAGCGGCTTCTGTGCCGGCCGCCGATGATGTCTGGTCCGTACTCTTTTCCGCCGTATGACTGCCGCAGCCGGCCAGACAGGATACCCCAAGGGCCATCGTTAACAGTAGTGCAGTTTTTTTCTTCATAGCAATCCTCCATCTAATTTTAAAAAAGTTTTTAGTAGCTTTTTACTATGTTCTATAGTACAATAACTAGAAATAAAACAACATGCACAAAATAGTTTTGCCCCTTGTACTTTTTTGACGCCACAGGAGGAGTTATGAAACGTAAAGCACCGTCCCTGCAAAAATCGCTGCCGCGGTATTATTTCCTGGTAATCTTTGTGACCTTTACCGCAATGCTGACCGCATTTTATATTTATTATACAAAAAATTTAAGAGCCAGCGAATATCTGAATCTCCAGAATGTCTGCGATTCTGCCTGTTCCAATATGGAACAGGAGATCGAGAAGATGTCCACGGTGTCCCTAAACACGATCTATTCCAAAGACATTCTGCCCGGGATCCGGGGAATTCATGTGGATCAGTTAGGGACTCAGCAAACCTATACCCAGGTACAGGCCATCTATAATTCCATATCTGCCATGATCGGCCCGCAGCAGACGGTCGCCCAGATCAATCTCTATCATAAAAATGGTTTTTCCGTAGGCACCGGTTTTTATACATACAACAAGAAGATCAATCTGGAGGAAAAAAGCTGGTACAGCGATGTATTGGCTGAAAACGGATACAAGATCATGAGCACTCCACAGCCAATCTCCCATTTCATACCGACAGCGGCGATTCCCTATGAACCATATTACATTTCCCTGACCAGACTTTATTTTGACGATGTCCATCAAATGGAGGGAGCGGTGGAGGTCTTGCAGAAATGTGACACCTTTTTCAGCTTTATCGACCGCCTTACCGCGGCAAACCCGTCTCTTAGCCTTCTGATTATGGACAGGAACGGGGAACTCATCTATCCTGTGGACGAGCGTGGAGAAGAGACGGCCCATTTAACCGCAGTACTGGCGGAAAAACAGGATATTCCCGCCGGCCGGACGGTTCATGTCAGAGATGAGAACGGAAGGAAGAATGCATTGCATCGTCAGACTGTGAAAACTGTAGGATGGCAGATATACGTTTTCGAACCGGACAGCGTCATAACCAGGTCCCTGGCCACGCCGACATTTCTGTTCCTGGCTGTGCTGGTTGCCGGGCTTCTCCTCACCATGGCCGTCTGCTTCTCCATATCCCGGAGAATCCTGCAGCCTGTGGGAGAACTGACGGAAACCTTTGAGACGCTGGTGCTGGATGATGTCTTTTCCCATACCATCGACACCGTCTCCCTGCCCCAGAGCCATTACGAGGAGATACAGACGCTGATCACTTCCTTCCGGGACATGTACAACAAGATGAACGCCTCAACCATGGAGATGCTGAAATCGCAGGAAAATGAGATCCGTGCCAAGGAGATCGCCACCCAGTCCATGATGAAGCCTCATTTTCTCTATAATAATCTGGCCAATATCAGTGTTATGGCGGAGGAAAACATGAACCAGGAGATCATCACGTTGACGGAAAATCTCTGTGACTATCTGCGGTATACATCGACGGGAAGCGAGATCCGTGTGCCGGTCAGCGATGAGTTTTTGTATACACAGAAGTATTTAGCCTGTATGAACGTCCGGTACAGGGGGCGGCTGACCTGTGATTTTACCTTAGATGAGCGGATGGGGGAGATCCAGATTCCCAAGTTAAGCCTTCAGCCCATCATAGAGAATTCTCTGAAATATGCGTTCATGAAAAAGCCGCCATGGCACATCACTGTGCGGGGATATTTGGACGTAGCCGCCGGAAAGTGGCTGATCAGGATCACGGACAACGGTGTGGGCTTTACCGGGGAAGAACTTAGGAAACTGACTCACACCCTGGAATCCATTCGGGATTCCAAGGACATCACCCGCCTGAAAATAGGGGGAATGGGACTTCAAAATGTATATCTGCGGCTTCTGCTCCAGTACGGTCCGTCTGCCATCCTTACGGTAGAGAACGACCCGGAGGGAGGAGCCTGCATCACGATGGGAGGAAGCATTGCAAATGTCAGAAACAGCTAGTAGAAAACAGTATGATGTAGTGGTCGCGGAGGACGAACTTCTTATTCTGGAAAATCTGGTGAAGAAAATTAATTCCATGTCCCTGCCGTTTTGTGTCAAAGGCGCTTTCGAGGATGGGGACAGCGCCCTGGAATTTATAAAAACCAACCACGTGGATCTGGTTATCACCGATATCAAGATGCCCTTTATGAACGGTCTGGAACTGTCGCGTGTCCTGCACGCCTCGTATCCGTCCATCAAAATTCTGATTATCAGCGGATACAACGAGTTTACCCTGGCCCAGGAGGCCATTGAATACCAGGTGAAGGGATTCCTTTTGAAGCCCATCAGACAGGAACAGTTAGAGCAGGCGCTCACAAAGCTGCTTATTGAGCTGGACAGTGAAAATGATACGTTTCAGGCCAGTGTGCCGGAGCACTTAAAAACCTTGGGGAAGGAGGAGATTGCGGATTGTGTGGAGAAGTATCTGAAAGAGAATTTCCAGAAACAGATTTCCATGGGAGATATCTCGGATAAGCTGGGATTTGCTCCGGATTATTTAAGCCATCTGTTTAAGAAATACCACGATGAGTCTCCGGTCCGGTATCTGACTGCCCTTCGCATCAATTATGCGAAACAACTGCTGATACGCCAGCCGGATCTTGACGTGGCAGTGATCGGGGAGATGTCCGGTTACCCGGACCCGGTCTATTTCAGCAAAGTATTTAAGAAAAATACGGGGATGTGGCCGAGCCAGTACAGGGCAGAAGGGGGCTGCCAGGTCTGTGAACTGTAACAGTAAGCTTTTAAGGTATGGCAAAATAGTAGTCATACCTTTTTTTTATTATCTAAGTATAGTATAATAATCTAAATGTTTATCACGAAAGAGAAGTGGAAAAAATAAAAGAAAATAAAGCAGTATGAGGTGAATGAATGAAGATAACTTATTTAGATGTTGAAAATTTCATGATTTTAGACAGTATTAAAATTAAGTGGTCTCCTAACATTAATATAATTTGTGGAGAAAATAGTACAGGAAAGACAACATTAATAAAATTAATGTACTCTTGCTTAAAATCAGTTAATAATAAGAAATTGTCGATGATGACACAAGAACAAATTGAAACAGCGGTAGTAGAGAAAATGGTGGGGATATTCCGTCCCGATGATAAGAAAATAGGAAGATTGGTGAGTAGAAAACAGGGAAGTAACAGAACAGACATAAAATTGGGATTGGAGAAAAAAGAAAGTATATCAATAGGGTTTGGTAATCGCCAGGAACGTCATGCAGATATAAAGTTAGGGGTAGGCGATTTAAAGAAATTTGAACCAATTTATATTCCCCCTAAAGAGATGATTTCTGCGACAGAGCATTTTCAATCGCTCTATGAACATTATGACATAGATTTTGAGGAGATGTATTATGACCTTACAAAACTTTTGGACAGGCCGTTAAAGAGAGGCGCGAATACTGCGGAACAAAATAAAGTGTTGGCTAGTTTTGAGAAAATTATGGATGGAAGTATTGTACAAAAAGATAAGAAATTTTATTTGAGAATGAAAGGAGCAGGTGAATTTGAGATGGGGCTGGTTTCAGAAGGATATAGGAAACTGGCAACCATCATATATTTGATATCTTCGGGCAGTCTGGATAAACATGCAATCTTATTTTGGGATGAACCGGAAACGAACATGAATCCCAAAATGATGAAGTACCTGGCTGAAGCAGTGGTGGAATTGGCAAAGATGGGGGTACAGGTTTTTATAACGACGCATGATTATTTCGTTCAACAGAGTTTTAATTTAATTTCGACATATCCTAAACTTAATAAGGATAATTTAGAATTTAATTTTGTGTCACTATATCAAGAAGATGGAAAAATACAGTATACATCTGCTGATTGCGTATCAGATCTGGAGCATAATTCCATTATGGAGGAGTTTGATGCTCTATACATGAAAGAACAGGATATAATATATGATAATTGAAGAAAGTGGACTCAAATTTATATTTGAAAATGAATCGAAAGCTATAAAATATGATGACAGCAATTTTTATAGAAACTATGTGAATCGTTTGCCTTCAGCTAAAGGTGTAGACTTTATGTCAATTCAGGCTGGACGGTTGGTACTTACAGAAGTTAAAAACTGTAAGGGACATGAAGCCGATGCTAATTGGCGTATCTGGCCTAATAATAAAAAAAGAGATACATCCCATACTACAGTTCATACAGCAGGAAGAGACAGCCTTGATATAGAAATAGCAGAAAAGGTGGCAATGACAATAGGGGGATTGATTGGAGCATATACAAAATCCTCTGGCTGTGAAGCTGCAGAAAAACTATCAGGATATACAGATATTCTGGTCTCTTCCGCTGCCAAACTTGGCAGCAAACAACTATTGGTTATACTTTTTCTGGAAGGCGATTTTGGGTGTGAATCAAGGTCAAAAAAAACCATTATGAGAGAGTTGCAGGGAAGCATTAGAAAAAAGTTAGCATGGCTTAATTGTATTGTTTCAGTGGTAGATTCTGATACATATCAAAAAAGGATATTTGAAATTGAGCAATAGAATGCGGTAGATGATTGCAGGATCATCTACCGCATTCTATTGTAAGCATTCCAGTATTTCAAGGAGAAACTGAAAAATCTTATTCAGGTTCTTCCAGTTCCCATATATGTCGATCTCTTCGAAAGACGAGACAGGTAGCCACGCCCAGAATACCCAGCAGGCAAAACAGCGCCGCCGCTCCGGAACCCTTCCCGGTTCCAAACATCACCGCCAGAAGATTTCCTGGCTGCTGCGATGCCATGAGCGGTTCAAACACCCGGTCCACCAGCAGTCCGCCGAGTAAGTATCCCACCGGTATGGTGAAGAACTGCAGCGTATTGCGGGCGGAGTAGACGCGTCCCTGCATGGTCAGCGGGATCCGTGAACGGAACAGCACATCCATGTTCGCATTCATAAATGGAATGCAGATCCAGGCCAGGATGGCGCCTGCGCACCAGACCCAGGGCTGTCTGCCGAAGGCCAGAAAGAAGTTTTCCGTGCACATGGCGATCAGCAGGGAATTGCAGATAACCCGGACCCTGCTTTTGGGTGGATGGCAGAAAGAGACCAGCAGGCTTCCGGCCAGATTGGCCACGCCCGTGCAGGCGTTTACCATACCGAGTGCGATCCTGCTTCCCCCGTTTCTGGAAAGAATCATGGCGGGCAGTGCGGCGTTGTACATGGACGCGGTTAAGTTGATGGCCGCCAGAAACAGGATAAGATTCAGAATACCCCGGTTCTTTTTCAGGTATTTGAGGCCTTCTTTTGCGGAAGCCAGTACAGATTCTTCCCTGTTTCCGTCCGCCTCCGCCTGTGGGATCGTAATAAACCATGCCAGCGTAATGAATGCGGCGGAGAACGTGATCAGGTCGAAGGCCAGCACTGCGTCGATTCCTGCAAAGGAAAATACCATGGTGGCCAGTACTGGTGTGAGAACCGTAACCAGTGAATTGGAAAAGGCTCTTAGACCGGATACGCGCTGGTACTGTTCCCGCGGAGTCAGAAGACTGACCGCCACATCGGATGCGGGCTGCTGAAGCGTGTTCATCAGGCCGTTTAAAGCGTTCAGTATGTACAGATGCCACAGCGCCAGATTCTCCGTCTTCAGCAGGATCAGGATCAGCAGTGTGGTCGCCGCCGCGAAGCTGTCGCAGACCAGCATGGTGCGTTTCTTGTTCCATCGGTCGCTTAAGGCCCCCGCGAAGATGGAGAGAAGCACATAGGGCGCATAGGAACAGATGGAGAGCAGCGCAGTGGTCAGCGCAGAGCCCTTCTGCTGGTAGGACCAGACGACGAGCGCGTAACTGGTCATGGAACTGCCCAGTGCAGAAAATGACTGGGTCACCCACAGGATCAGGAAGGTGTGAAGCCCTTCGAAGAGAATATGTAATTTTTTATTCATGACTTTGCTCCTTTTAGCGTATTTTAGGTTCTACGTTAAAATGCAAAGTCTGTCCGGACGAACCGATTGTTCATCTCCATGAAAGTACGTCCGTAATTCAGACTTTGCATGGAGCAGTATCAATACAGAGTTTCATAGCCCGCGCCTCCTTTCATAACAGGATTATCCATGGCAATGGAGGCCATGTGCTGTTAATTTACCATATTACGAAGCAGGAAGCAAGGAAGATTCGTTAAAATGCTTCTTGACGGAAAATCAAGTATGGAGTAGCCTGATAGGTAGACGTAGTGGAAGCGGCAGGACCAGGAACAGAGGCAGGAGCAGAGGCAGAACCAGGAGCAGAGGCAGAACCAGGAGCAGAGGCAGAACCGGCAGCAGATGCAGGCCTATCAGAAATGGAGGAAATGGGATGAGGAATACGGAAATCGATCATGGAAAAGTGTTTGACTGGGGCCGGGCATCGGCTGATTATGCGAAATACAGAGACATTTATCCCCAAGAGTTTTATCAGAAGATTCTGGATCTGGGGCTGTGCCAGGCCGGGCAGAAGGTCCTGGACCTTGGGACGGGCACGGGAGTCCTTCCGCGGAACCTGTATCAGTACGGAGCGGATTTTACCGGTATCGACATTTCGGAGAATCAGATCGGGCAGGCTAAGAAGCTGGCGGAAGAGGGACGCATGAATATACAGTTCCAGTGTATTCCGGCTGAGAAAGCCGGATTTCCGGACGGTGCCTTCGATGTGGTGACCGCCTGTCAGTGCTTCTTCTACTTTAAGCACGAAGAACTGGCGCCGTTGATTCACCGCATCTTAAAGGAGAGCGGAACATTTGTGATTCTTTATATGGCGTGGCTTCCGTTTGAGGACGAAGTGGCTGGAAAGAGCGAAGAACTGGTCCTAAAATATAATCCGAAATGGACCGGATGCAGGGAAAGACGGCATCCAATTGAAATTCCCGAAATTTATGAGGAGTACTTCACCATCGGTGAGCAGACGATGTTCGATGTGTCCGTTCCCTTTACGAGAGAGAGCTGGAATGGGAGAATCAGGGCATGCCGGGGGATCGGCGCCTCCCTTACCACTGAGGAGACAGAATGCTTCGATCAGGAACACAGAGACCTGCTGAACCGGATTGTGCCGCCGGAGTTTGAGGTGCTGCATTATGCGGCCATGGCGGTTCTGCATAAGAAATAAAAAATAAGAGATAAGAGAAAGAAGATTACATCAGGAAGACAGAGGAAGAGAGTATGACAGGCAGTATGGCCAGAAAAGAGTCCGCTCCGGAGCGCATGGGAGGCGTTTCAGAGCCAGGCCGGCAGAAACAGTACTTATTTACAAACAGCGATTTGAAACGCCTGATTGCGCCGCTCATTGTGGAGCAGATTCTGGCGGTGACCGTGGGCATGGTGGACACGATGATGGTCTCCAGCGCAGGCGAGGCGGCCACATCGGGCGTATCCCTGGTGGATATGATCAACAACCTGCTGATCAATGTGTTCGCGGCGGTTTCCACCGGCGGCGCGGTGGTGTCATCACAGTTTCTGGGACAGAAAAACCGGAAGCGGGCGTGTGAGGCGGCGGATCAGCTGATGATGATCACGGGGCTTATCTCCATTGTGATCATGGTGGGGGCGATTTTGTTCCGGCACGGGCTTCTGAGACTTTTGTACGGCGGGATTGCGGATGACGTGATGAACAACGCGCTGATCTATCTGATACTGTCGGCGCTTTCCTATCCGTTTCTGGCGATTTATAATTCCTGTGCGGCGCTGTTTCGGTCCATGGGAAATTCCAGGATTTCCATGCAGGCGTCCATCGTCATGAATATCATCAATGTGGCGGGAGATATTCTGTTTATATTCGGATTCCACTGGGGCGTGGCAGGCGCGGCGCTGGCTTCGCTGATCAGCCGTATGACGGCGTGTGTCATTCTGGTTATCCGCCTGCACAATACGGGGCTGGAGATTCATGTCAGCTTCGGACGGCTTCGCTGGAACAGCGGAATGATTGGAAAGATCCTTCATATCGGGATTCCGGGCGGAATCGAGAACAGCATCTTCCAACTGGGACGCGTACTGGTCGTCAGCATCATCGCCATCTTTGGCACGACACAGATCGCGGCCAACGCGGTCGCCAACAATCTGGATGGAATGGGAGTGCTTCCGGGACAGGCCATGAATCTGGCCATGATCACAGTGATCGGCCGTTGTGTGGGTGCTGGCGATTTTGAGCAGGCGGAATATTACACTAAGAAAATGATGAAGCTTACGTATCTCATCAGCGGACTCTGCTGCCTGGGCGTGATTCTCACCATGCCGCTCACCATGAAGCTGTACGGCCTTTCGGAGGAAACCCTTAAGCTGGCGGCGGTGCTGGTGCTGATCCATGATGGATGTGCCATCATTCTGTGGCCGGCGTCATTTACCCTGACGAATGTTCTGCGGGCGGCAAACGATGTCAAATTCCCCATGTGCATCTCCATCCTGTCCATGGTGATTGTGAGGCTGGGAGCCGGTTATCTGCTGGCCGTCGGCCTCGGGATGGGAGCCGTCGGCGTGTGGTGCGCCATGATACTGGACTGGGTGGTTCGTGTGATCTGTTTTGTGGGACGGTACCGGAGCGGGAAATGGAAGACGTTTTATCGGGCGGCGTAAGGCGAGAAATGAGAGATGAGAGATGGTGCAAAGCAGACGGAGGAGATTGCGTTATGAATGCGTTTATTGAGAAAAAGGTCCATGAATTGTACTGGGACTGCGATGTCAACTGTGCCAGGACCATGCTGATCTGCCTGGGCGAGCTGTTCGGAGTGACATATGAGCCCCAGACGCTGAACGCCGCCGTCGGCCTTCACGGTGCAGGCGGTTATCGGGCGCAGTGCGGACTGGTGGAAGGCAGTCTCATGTTTGCCGGAGTTTATTTAAATGGGCTTGGCTGGGAGGAGGAGCGGATTGTTTCCACCTGTTACCGGTTTGCGGAAGCATTTTCCGGCGAGTTCGGATCCCTGACATGCTTCGATCTGCGTCCGGGCGGATTTTCACCAGATGATCCGCCTCACAGATGCGAAGCGCTGACCTGCCGGGCGGTGGAATTTACATATGAGTTTATGAAGGCGCTTTAGAGAGAAAAATGGAATAGTAAATGAAATATAAAAATGGTTTCCGGAGTGACAGGCTCCGGAAACCATTTTGTTATAAGACAGGGCAGTGAGTTTTCGCTTACGCTGCCTTTTTTGCGTGCAGATGGCGGGAATGAATTTTCAAACACGCTCTGATATTCAAACACGCTCTAGTTATGCAACGCTGTACTAGTATTCAAACACATAAGAATCCATCGTCTGGCTGTTGTTGATCAGCGCGTCGCTGCTTAGCTTCTTCTGTCTCAGCGCCTTGTCACTCTTCAGGAGGGCGCTGTAGATGATATCCGTCACATAGAGATACATCAGATTATCGGAAAGCGCTGTGGTGTTATTAGCGATCAGCTTGTCCGATACGATAAATTTGTAATCCGCGATATCGTTCAGCTTCGGGGAATCTACGCTCGTGATGGTCAGGTTCTTCCCGCCGCGGTCAATGGATGCGTTGGCCGCCTGATAGATATCCTTCATCATAATGCTGCGCGCAATGAAGATGGATAAGTCGCCGGGCGACGTGCCTGCGACCTGGAGACTGATGCTTAAGGGGTCGGTGTACTCTTTGGCACGGATCCCTGCAAGCTCCAGCTTGTAACGGAACTCCCTGGCGGCGAATGTGGTGTTGGCCAGGGCGTATAAGTTTATATTTTTTGCATTTTTGATCATTTCCGCGGCCTTAAATACCGTGCTTTCGTCCAGGAGGGCCGCCGTGTTATTTAACATGCTCCGGTAGTCGGAGGTGACGGAGGCGATAAAGTTCCCGCCGGAGGAGGGCGTCTCCTGAACCATGTTATTGTAGAAACTTTCCTGGGCCAATGCGATCTTTAATCCATTGAATCCTTTATATCCCAGCTTTTTGCAGAAGCGGTTGATGCTGGCCTCCGAAGTGCCGGTTTCATCCGCCAGAGCGGTGATTGTCGTGGTAAGAATCTGTTCGGCGTGACCTATAACGTACTGGCTGATCGCGTTCTCGCTCACAGTGAAGTTGGGCTGCATGGAGATGATTTTAGAAATAACGGTCGATACCATAAAATCCTCCTTTTTTCGTTATTTCAGTATACCATATTTGCAAAATATTTGCAAATAATGATTGGTAATGAAAATATAAATCAAATATATTGACAGCTAATGAAAATGATGATAGTATAAAACCATAAAAATAACGGCAGTACCAACGATAAAATGACAAATATGCACAAAATGAACCGAAGGTGAATGAAAAAAGTGATTTGTAATGAAAATCACTTTCAGAACTGCTGTTATGATTACAGGAAAGGAGAAAGTATGAAGGAGTTTGGCTATGAGAAACAGTACGATGTGATTGTAGCTGGCGGAGGGGTATCCGGTACTGTGGCTGCCATCGCGGCCGGCCGTCTGGGAGCGGATGTCCTGATTCTTGAAGAGGGCGCTTATCTGGGCGGGGCGCTGACCGGATGCGGCGTCGGCCCCATGATGACGTTTCACGCAGGCGAGAAGCAGGTGATCCGCGGCATTATGGAGGAGATTGTAGAGCGGCTGAAAACCGACGGATATTCCACAGGCCATATTTACGACACGATGCAGTACATCAGCTACCTGACACCATTCAACTCGGAAGGCCTCAAGGTGGTGCTCGATGAGATGACGGCGGAGGCAGGCTGCACGGTTCTGTTCCATACGTTTATCGGAGCCGCGGTATGCGGGGAGGGGAAGATCGAGTCCCTCACCGTGTGCAATAAGGACGGAATCCACAGCGTATCGGCCAGGGTATACATAGACGGAACCGGCGACGGCGATGTGGCTGCGTTTGCGGGGGCGCCCATGACAAAGGGAAGAGAATCCGACGGCGCTGCCCAGCCCATGACCATGAACATGAAGTATTTGAATGTGGACACGGAAGCGATCAAGGAGCATATCAGAACGCATATCGCCGATTTCTCCCGCCATCAGGGGAATGAGGAGCTGATGGATACCGTAAGCCGTTTTTCATTCTGCGGGTTCCAGGATGAGTTCCGGGAGGCCCGGGAGAGAGGGGAACTGGAGATCCGGCGGGAGGATGTACTCTGTTTCGAGACGGACCGTCCTGGAGAGTACATCGTGAACACCACAAGAATCATCGGCCACGACGCCGTGAACGCGGCGAGCTTAAGCGACGCTGAGGTGACGGGAAGACGCCAGTGCAGACAGCTGGACCGGTTCCTTCGCAGACATGTTCCGGGCTTTCAGAATGCGGTTCTGGAATTTACCGGCCCCCGGGTGGGCGTGCGGGGATCCAGACAGCTTTCCGGTAAGTATACTCTGACAGCGGAAGATATACTGGAGCGGAGAAGCTTTGACAGCGTCATCGCCCATTCCGCTTATCCCATCGACATTCACAATCCCAAGGGCGTGGGGACGGACAGCCGCTTCCTTTCGGAAAAGGGGACGTACTACAGCATTCCGTATGAGACGCTGTACTGCGAGGAGATTAAGAACTTACTGGCAGCAGGGCGGTGCATTTCCGCTTCCTTTGAGGCGCAGGCGGCTATCCGGACGACGCCGACAGCCGGAGCACTGGGACACGCGGCAGGAGTGGCGGCGGCCCTGGCTGCCAAAGGGGATGGAGACGTCTCTAAAGTCAGCAGAAAAGAGCTGCAAAAACGATTGAAGGAGCAGGGCGCATATCTGGATCTGTAAGAAAAGTAATGGAAAATAAAAAAACATGTTGAAAAAGTAATGAATGAGGAGGATTTTTCAGATGACAATTCAGGTTATTGGAATATTGGGGTTATTCGTTTTAATGGTAGTCTTGATGATGACAAGAAAGCTGCCGACTATTCTGGCTCTGCCGATCATGGCTGTGGGCATAGCACTGATTGCAGGAATTCCGTTTATGGGCGGTGAGTTCAGCATTGCAAAGGACGTTCTGGAAGCAGGCGCCATGCGTATGAGTACGGCGATTGCCGGACTGTTCTTTGGCGGTTTTTTCGGAAAGGTACTGAGCCGTGTGGGCATTACCAATACCATTATCAGGAAGGCAGCCGAGATGGCGGGAGACAAACCGCTTCCGATCGCATATGCATTTTTAATCGTAACTTCTGTTATTTTCGCGGCTTCCAACGGTCTGGGTATGTTCATTCTGGTTGGAACCATCATTGTTCCGATCATGATCAGCGCTGGCTTAAGCCCACTGGTTGCAGGAACGATCCTGCTGCTGGGCAACGGCGTCGGCGTTACATTTTCCGTCGGAACGCTGGGTGTTTACATCGATACTTTGGGACTTCCGCTGGAGACCGTTACACAGTATTCCTTCCTCTGCGCAGCTCCGCTGATCGTAGTAGCCGTCATCATGGTATACGTGATGGTGAAATCCGGCGGCAAGAAGAGAAAGGCATGGGCAATGCCGGCTTCCGATATGGGCGGTGATAAAAATGTCCGCTCGATCGCACTGATTTCCCCGCTGATCCCTGTTGTGCTCGTATTCGCATTTAAGCTTCCATTAGTAGCCGCTATTTTAATCGGCATCGTGGCAACTCTGATTCTTGCAACACCGAAAAATGCCGTTCACGTCGTATCCAGCTCCTTCGTAGAAGGAATCCAGGAGACGGCAGGCGCCTGCGGCCTGATGATTGGTATCGGTATGGTTTTAAAAGCAGTTATGGCTCCTGAGGTCGCCGCTGTCTTAGAGCCGGTAATCAAAGCAATTATCCCGTCAAGTGCGATTATGTTTGTACTGGTATTCGGCCTTCTGTCCCCGTTAGCTATCTACCGCGGACCGTTAAACGTATGGGGACTCGGCTCTGGTATCGTGGCTCTGCTGGCTTCCTGCGGCATGAACCCGGTTGCAGCCATGGTTGCACTGAGACTGGACTCCAACGTTCAGGCTGTCTGTGATCCGACCAATTCACACAACGTATGGATCTCTGATTTTACGAAGACGGATGTCAATGATTATTTAAAGAAGACGATTCTTTGGATCGCAGTTTCCACACTTGCGGGCCTGATCGTTGCAAGCTTTATCGTATTATAATGCCCGTACCGTGCAGGCGTGCTTTTGAGGAAGAGGAGAGTTTGACAATTATGAGTAAGAAAGTAAGGATAGGAATTGATGTGGGAGGAACCTTCACGGACGCGGTCGTCATTGACAGCAGTACGTATGAAGTGATTGCGAAGAAGAAGATTCCGACCACCCATGAGGAAGGCGTGGCGGCAGGCGTAGTGGCGCTCATCAGCCAGCTGATGGAGGAGCTTGGAATTGCACCGGAGGATGTGGTTTTCATCGCCCATGGCACGACACAGGCCACCAACGCGCTGCTGGAGGGAGACGTAGCAAATGTTGGCATCATCGGCATGGGAACCGGCATGGACTCAAGAGGCGCCAGGAATGAGACAAATGTAGGTGACATCGAACTGGCTCCGGGTAAATTCTTAAAGACGAGCCATACGTTTATCGACTCTAAATCAGTGAACGATTCAACCATTCAGGCCGCCATCGACGAGGTGCGCGGCGCGGGCGCGGAGGTCATAGTCGCTTCCGAGGCTTACAGCGTGGATAATCCTGAAAATGAACTGCGGGTACAGGAAAATGCCGAAAATCAGGGCCTTTACTGTACCGGCGGCCATGAGATATCCCAGCTCTACGGTCTGAAGATGAGGACCAGGACGGCTGTGGTCAACGCATCCCTGATTCCGAAGATGATGGAGACCGCCAACATGACGGAGCGGGCCGTAGTGGATACGAAGATTCAGTCCGGACTGATGATTATGCGCTGCGACGGCGGTGTCATGAGCATCAATGAGGTGCGGAAACGTCCGATTCTCACCATGCTTTCCGGTCTGGCGGCCGGCGTGGCGGGAGCGCTGATGTATGAAAAGATTTCAGACGGAATCTTTTTCGAGGCAGGCGGAACCAGCGTGGATATCTCGGTAATTAAGAATGGAAAAGTCATGATCAAATACGCCCAGGTGGGCGGCCATAAGACGTATCTGCAGTCGCTTGACGTCCGGACACTGGGCGTGGCGGGCGGCTCCATGGTGCGCGTAAACGGCGGAAAAATAGCGGATATCGGCCCACGTTCGGCTCATATCGCCGGGAAAGAGTATGAATGTTTTCAGAAGGACGGCGAACTGGACGGATCGGAGGTGCTGTTTGTCAGCCCCAGAAAGGACGATCCGAAGGAGTATGTGCTGGTGAAGAACCCGGCCGGAAGGGAGTATTCCCTGACGCTGGCCGGAGCTGCCAACCTGCTGGGCTGCATTCCGGAGGGCGACTACGCGAGCGGCAGTGCACAGACGACGAAAGCCGCCTGGGACGCGCTGGGAACGTATCTAGGATGCACCGGAGAAGAGGCGGCCAGACAGACCATGGATCTTGCCATGGATAAGCTGGCGGCGGTCGTGGAAGAGCTGATCGATGAGTATGAGCTGGATACCCGGTTTGTAACCCTGGTGGGCGGCGGCGGCTCCGGCGCGGTAATCGTCCATTCTCTGGCAGAACGCATGAATGTAAAGTGGAAAATAGCAAAGAACGCACCATATATCTCAACCATCGGCGTGGCGCTGGCCATGGTCCGGGAACAGATGGAGAGAACCATCGCCAATCCCACAGATGACGATATCAAGAAAATGCGCCGCGATATCATTGAGAAGATCGTGAAATCCGGCGCCAATGAGGCAACCGTGGATGTGACCATCGAGGTGGACGCGCAGAAGAATATTCTGCGGGCCATAGCGACAGGCGCCACGGAGCTGCGGCAGAAGGACCTGGCGGCCGCGGATCTAAAGCCGGAGCAGCTTAGGGAGATCTCGGCGGAAGCGCTGGGAACGCCGCCGGAAGACACCAACTGTGTGGCCTCATCGGGCCGCTGGAACGTCTATGAGTCTGTGTTAAAGAAGAAATTCCTCGGCGTATTCAGCCAGAAGAGCCGCCGCCTCTGTGTCATCGACCGGGAGGGCGTGGTAAGGCTTAAGAAGGAAAAGGCGGCTTACTTAAAATTTGCCAAGGCCAGAAAGGGTGACGTGTTCGCGGAATTTCTGGATGCCAATACCACCTTCTCCGACGCCAACGCCACCATCCCAAAGGTATTCATCTTCTATCGGGAGAAGATGCTGGATTTGACGGGAATGCAGAGCGCAGAACAGTTAAATTCCATCCTGGATGTGGAAATTGAAGGGCTGGAGGACGGCGAAGAGCTGATTGCAGTCGCATATAAATAGTAAAGAAGGGGGGCTCGGAAATGATATCGGATGAAGTCCTGGGTATGTTTGAACTCAGCAACGACCTGCTGTTTAAAAGGATACCGGAAGATAAGTACCGCTATTACGTGGAAGAACCTCTGCGCCTTGGGCGGGAAGCCGCCGAAAAAGTAAAGGGGGCGGGCGGCATCTTCGCGCTGTATGAGGAAGCGGGAATCGAGATCATTTATCAGGAGGCCAGCGGGGAAAACTACGGCGTCTCCTTCCGGGCCCAGAGTGAATATGGGAAGGACGGAAGCGCAAAGGTCCTGATGTATAAGCAGTCCATCGCGGAGCTGGCGAAGCACAGCTGCGATTATGTGATCGGAGAAGAGGTGGCGCTGGCCGTCCATCTGGCCCATGAATACTTCCATTATCTGGAGTATCACAGCGGTGAGATAAAGGATGACAGAACACAGCCTTACTACAGCCATGGATTTGTCTCCGACTATTTGGAACCGGTGCAGCTTGTAAAGCTCTTCGGGCGCAGGCGGCAGGCGGGAATCCTGCGGTGCAGCGAGATCGCGGCCCACGCGTTTGCCAAGGAAATGATGGGACTGGAGATTCTGCCTAATTACTATGACTATACCTGGCTGATGGCCGGGGGAAAACTGCGCCGGGAAGACTTCCTGGAGAAAGCACGGCAGTTTGAGGAGATGGTCCGGATGCGTTGAGAAACGCAGCCGGGCCATCTCCTTTCTATTATGTGCGGGTTGTGAAATGGCAGCGGATCGGGTATAATTTACTTAAATAAGCAGGAACAGGAAGGAGGGCGTAGTTATGCGGTATTATATATCCGATCTGCATTTTTACCATGAAAACTTAAATTACCAGATGGATCACCGGGGATTTTTAAATGCTGCTGAGATGAACGCCCATATGATTCACCAGTGGAACAGCAGGATACGGGACAAGGATGAGGTGGTCGTGCTGGGAGATCTGTCCCTCGGTACCGGCGAGGAAACCAACGGGATTCTGCGTCAGCTGAGAGGCCGGATCTGCCTGATTGAAGGGAATCACGATTCGTATCTGGCGGACAGACAGTTTGACAGAAGCCGCCTGGAGTGGGTGAAGCCTTATGCGGAACTCCGGGATAATAAGAGAAAGGTGATCTTAAGCCATTACCCCATGATCTGTTACAACGGCCAGTACCGGAAGGACGAGGAGGGGCGGCCCAGGGCCTATATGCTGTACGGCCACGTGCATGATACCTTTGACGAAGCGCTGGTGAACCGGTATCAGGATGAGACCAGGCGCGCCCAACGGCCGGACTGCCACGGCGGCCCGCCGCTTTCCGTTCCGTGTCAGATGATCAACTGCTTCTGTATGTTTTCGGATTATATACCGCTCACCCTGGATGACTGGATTGAGTCGGATGAAAAGCGCCGCAGCGGGAGAACGGATCACATTTCTTTTCGTGCAGAGTGAGCGGGAAAACACATTCGACAAAATTCGCAAAGATTCGACAAAATTCTACACACCCTATTGTATTGCAGGAAGGATTCCTGTAAATTGAGAATATGGTTACAAACGGAGCCGCTTCGAAGCTGGTAAATATATAATGTAACTGTGAGACATTTCGGAAGGGGACAGTCGGGGCCGTTCCAGGTATCTTTCTATTTCACTTTTCCGGTTGTTTGTTCTGAAATAATAATCTGCGGGAGAGTAGACGCGCAGGGCAGTCCGCGGGGAACCCTGCGTTTTCCTCGTTTCGCAGAGTAAGGGAAATAGAATATGGATTTGTAATGCGGCAGGGACCGTGAAACCAGAAATTATGGCTTCGCGGTCTCTGTTCTTTTATACAGAAAGAAAAACACAGTGCAATTCTGCTGAAAATGCAAAAAATATGTCACGTATTTCGTCAAAATGTGGTAAAATATTCCAACGAATGAAATAAAGTTTCAACAAAAAGCGAAATAATTGACAATAAAATTGCATGATGTATAATGCAGGAAAAGGAGCAATATGAAGAACGTATTAGTCAGATTAAATGAGTACGCGAAGGACGCGACAGAGGCCGAGACCAACGTCATTGAGTACATCAGGGATCACGCGGACCAGGCTTCGGTGTCCACCATCCATCAGCTTGCGAGAGACACCTACTCGTCGGCGTCCACCATTATACGCCTCTGTAAAAAGCTTGGCTTCGATGGTTACAAGGATTTCACGCGGTCCCTTACGTATGAACTTGCCAACCGGAAAGCGCCGGAGATCAACTACGACCGGGATATCGAGGAGAATGACGGGCTGGAGGATGTGATTGATAAGATTGTATACCGGAGCATGGCCGCGCTGGAGAAAACCAGGGAACTGGTGGATTTGGAGACCGTGCAGAAGTGTGCAAAGCTGATTGACCGGTCGCGCCGGATTTCATTATTCGGAGTCGGCAGCTCTCTGCTGGTGGCAAAGGACGCCCACAGTAAATTCATGCGGGTGAATAAGATGAGCTGCTGCGAGGAAGATTTCGAATCGCAGCTTGTAATCGCCAAAAACATGAACAGTGAGGAAGTCGGAATCATCATCAGCTATTCCGGTCTGACGAGAGAGATGCTTGATATTGCTGCTATTTTAAAGAAACATAAGGTGCCGGTCATCGCGATCACAAGATTTGCGGAGTCGGATCTGTCTGTAATGGCGGACTATAAACTGTGGGTGGCCTCCTCAGAATATCTCGTCCGCAGCGCAGCGATGACTTCCAGATTGGCGCAGCTGCATGTGATCGATATCCTGTATTCTGCATACATCAAACTGGATTATGAAAATAACATTGAGAGAATCGAGAAAACGCAGATGAAAAAAGTGCGTTCCTGATGGTGCCGGAGCCGGAAAATGGAGATTGAAATGGAATGAATTTAGAAGAATTAATGACGGAACAGAGAAATAAAAGAACCATGGATTTGGACGACATGTCGGTGAGAGAGATCCTGGAGGTTATGAATATGGAAGACGCCGGAGTGGTCAACGCGGTGAAGGCGTCTCTGGATTCGATCGAAAGACTGGTAGCACAGGCGGCGAAGACGCTGGCATCATCGGGGCGAATTATCTACGCCGGAGCCGGAACCAGCGGAAGACTGGGAATATTGGACGCGGTCGAATGCCCGCCCACATTCGGAGTCTCCTATGACACGGTAGTAGGCGTCATAGCGGGCGGTGAAAATGCCTTTATCCGGGCAAAAGAGGGCGCGGAGGACGATCTGGAGGGCGGAGAGGCGGATTTGAAAAATATCCGATTAAGCTCCGGGGACCTGGTGATCGGGCTTACGGCCAGCGGCAGAACCCCCTATGCGATCGGGGCGGTCCGGTATGCGAAGAGCATCGGATGCTGTACAGGCGCCGTCTCCTGCAATGGAAATGCTGAAATCTCCAAATGCGTGGACATCGCAGTGGAGCTGAAGACGGGACCGGAGATTATTGCGGGATCGACGAGGCTGAAGGCGGGAACCGCGGAAAAGATGGTATTAAACATGATTTCATCGGTCAGCATGATCCAGAACGGAAAGACGTATAAAAACTTCATGGTGGACATGAAATCAACCAACTTCAAGCTGGAGAAGAGGACGGTCAACATCGTCATGAAAGCGGCGGAATGCAGTGAGGAGACGGCGGTTCAAATGCTTGAGGCCGCACACCACGATGCCAAGACAGCCATCGTGATGATTAAGGCTTCAGTCTCCCGCGAGGAGGCGAAGGCTCTGCTGGAAGCGGCCGGAGGCCGGGCAGGCAAGGCGCTGCAGCTTGTAAATCAGGAAATCAGTCATTAGAGGACAGAGGACGAAAGGAGAATTACTATGAAAGAGTACGGGGGGTTAGCGCAGTCGATTATCCAGTATTCAGGAGGCGCTGAGAACATTATCGCGGCGAACAATTGTATGACCAGGGTAAGGCTGGAGCTGGCGGATGCAGATAAAGCGGAGGTTGACCGGATCAAGGGGTTAAAGGGCGTGCTGGGAGTCAATATCGACGCACAGTTCCAGATCATCGTGGGACCTGGAGCCGCCGCAAAGATTACGGAGGAGATCAACAAAATCCTTTCTCCGTCAGGGGCAGTGTCCAACAAGGACCGGGCGAAGGAGATTGCGGCCCACAATAAGGCCGTGATAAAGGAAAAACAGAAGGTTTCCAAGGGAAAGCTGCTTCTTAAGACCATCTCCAATATCTTTATTCCACTGGCGCCTGCATTCATTGCCACCGGACTGATGGCGGGACTTCAGTCCATCGTGGGAACCATGATCAGCGAGGGAATGCTCAGCGCGGATTTCAACCAGTGGGTGACCGTATTAAGGGTGATTAAAGCCGGTGTTCTGTCCTATCTGGTGATCTACGTGGGAATCAACGCGGCCCGGGAATTCAAGACGGACATGGGACTTGGCGGCGCCCTGGGCGCAGTGGCTCTGCTGACCGGAATGAGCGCGGACGCGCCGATCCTCAATATTTTTACCGGTGAGGCACTGCGGCCCGGACAGGGCGGTGTGATCGGCGTGATCCTTGCAGTATGGATTCTGTCGGTCATTCACCGGAAGCTGAGCGACATCATGCCGAAATCCATTGATTTAATTGCAACTTCATTTTTATCGTTATTTATCTCGGCCCTCATAATGATTTTCTTCATCATGCCGTTTGCAGGCTGGGTATCAGACGGAATCCTGTTCGTAGTAACGAAGCTGCTGGCAATCGGCGGAGCATTCGCCGGATTTATACTGGCTGCGGTCTGGCTGCCGCTGGTTATGCTGGGGCTGCACCATTTTATGACACCGATTCATGTGGAACTGATCAATCAGACCGGAATGACCATACTGCTTCCGATTCTGACCATGGCCGGCGCCGGACAGGTCGGCGCAGCGTTTGCCCTGTGGTTTAAATGCAGAAAAAATAAGCCGCTGACAGACATCATCAAGGGCGGACTTCCGGCAGGTATTCTGGGAATCGGAGAACCGTTAATCTACGGTGTTACGCTTCCTCTTGGAAAGCCGTTTATCACGGCGTGCATCGGCGCGGGATTCGGCGGCGCGTTTATCGGATCGTTTGGCAATGTGGGCGCTACCTCCATCGGAGCAACCGGAATCCTGATGATCCCGTTGATTGCAGACCATAAATGGATGATTTATGTGGGCGGACTGCTGATTTCCTACGCGGTGGGATTTGCGGCGACGTACCTCTTTGGTGTGCCGGCGCAGGCCCAGCGGGAAGTGACGGACTTAGAAGATCTCGAGATGGCATAGGAAGCGGGAAACGGAGAGAAAAGACATGTTTGGAGTTACGATTTCACTGACGGAAAAGACTCCGTCGGAATTAACCGGATATTTAGAGAAGATGAAACGCTTAAATGCGGATGTGGTCTTTGCCTCCGTGCAGATTCCGGAAGAAAATGCAGAGACCGTGAAGGAAAACCTGTTTCAGGCCGGGGCATACATACGGGAGCACATGCAGGAGTTTGTGGTGGACGTCTCCCCCAGGACCTTCCGGAACTTTTCGGCGGACGAGTTAAAGCGGGCAGGAGTCACCGGCCTGCGGATCGATAATGGGATGACGGCACAGGAGATCGTCCGGCTTTCGGAGGCCTTTAAGATCGTGCTCAATGCCAGTACGATCGACGACGAGCAGATCGGGGAACTGAAAGACGCCGGATACCGCGGGGATTTTGAGGCGTGGTACAACTATTATCCGAGAAAGAACACCGGACTGGATATCCGCTATTTTGTCCGGAAAAATGAGTGGCTGTTCTCAAGGGGAATCGAGACCGCCGTATTCATCGCCGGGGACAAGGAGATGAGAGGGACGATCTTCGAGGGCCTGCCGACACTGGAGGCTCACCGCACCATGCCGCCGCTGCAGGCATACTTGGAAATGAAGCATCTCTATGGAATAGAAAAGGTGATTCTGGGAGATTTTGACCTGCAGCCGGATACCTTTGGTAAGCTGGAAGAACTGTTTGGCAGCGGGATCATCAGACTGTGCACAGAGAACACGGAAGAGAAGAGCATTCTGAACATGATCCACCATAACCGCGTGGACGTGGCGGCCGATGTCCTTCGTTCCAATGAATACAGGAGAGTGAACCGCAGGCAGTTTGAGCCGGGGCGGACGGGAGCACGGCCGAGAGGCACCATCACTATCGACAACACGGGCTACGGCAGATATATGGGGGAGATGCAGATCGTGCTTACGGAACTTGACGCCGATGAACGGGTCAATGTGGTTTCCAGAGTGGCAGAACGGGACCTGGGCCTTCTGGAATATATCAAAGACTATGAGTATCCGTTTGTTCTGACGGAAGAATAGAGTATTTTACAGAGTGGATTGTTCGTGAAAAGAAAACAGGTGGAAGGGAGCACTGCTCCTTTCCACCTGTTTCATTAGAGAATGGTAATTCCATCTTCCGCCAGTTTCTTTTTTCTTTCTTTAAACTTTGCCATATTTCGTACGCCGATGAATTCGCAGGGGAGAGTTACGTGAAAGCCTGATTTACAGGCATCTACGGCACTGGAGGCCACACAGCAGCAGCCATCTGTTCCAATGATTTCAATTTCCGTAACAGAGTGCTGATGAAGCAGCTCCAGCAGACCCGGATCAGAAAATGCGCAGCAAATCCGCCGTATCATAGTGCTTGCTTTCGATATCAAAGCAGCACCCGGCAGGCAGAAGCTTCATAACTTCGCTTTCCAGCGCGATTCTGCGTTTAAAATGGCTGACCATGCCTTCAAAGCCCTGAATCTGATGCGCTGCTCCATAGGGGGAACGGCTTAAATAATCGATCATCATGAGATACCAGACTTCTTCGCCTTCCGGATTGACCCGCTCTTCTTTGATGGTCTGGATACACTGCCTGATGTCCGGCGAAACGAGACGGATCAGCTTAAACGCGGATAAATCCAGCAGCGCCGCCAGCTCCCGGTAAAAATCTATAATCTGCTGATCGCTGAACATTGCATACAGCATGAGTTCCTCGATGATATTCTGGAAAAACGAACATTCAAATACATTGCCGTTTGAGTGGAAATCCCGGAATCTCCGCAGGATGATTTCCCGGAATTCGGAAGGATCCTTTCTCCCGCCATAGATTTCGAATTTCTCCATGTATTCGTAAAAGTGGAAATTGCCGGTTTTTATTTTCGTATAGGGAACGATGTATTGAACCCCTTCTTTTATGGTATTCCGTTCCACCTCGCCGCGCATATCCGCCAGATCGAGGAGGGACTGCCGGTATGCATCTTCGCTCATATAAGCGCACCAGGCCAGCTCGACAGGGGAGATGTCGCCCTCCCGATATACACGGTAGTCTGTAAAGTGCCGGGACAGGGTGTCTAACAGGGTCGATTTGCCGCTGCCTGGTATTCCCTCGATAAAAATGTTATATGGTTCAGCCATCATGCGGCCTCCTCTCAAAACGTGTGAACGTGTGCAGTAAGTTTTCATTTATAAGTAATTTTATAAAGAAGTGTCTCTGTTACAGTCTAACTGCAAGTGGGGGGAATGTCAAATACAGCGTGGGGAAAACGCAGTTTGGATGCTTAATTCTGAATTAAGAAAGACGGCATGGCATATTCAATATTCCCCCCGCATAAGATTGTAAAAACGTCCTAAGCAGGGGGATTTTCTTGAAGGAATATATTGAAGAGCGTGCAGTTGCCATAGCCAACTACATCATAGACTATCATGCTACGGTAAGGCAGACGGCGAAGAAATTTGGTATCTCCAAATCTACGGTACATAAGGATGTAACAGACCGTTTAGAGCACATCAATCCTTCCCTGGCAGCCCGGGCTAGAGTGATTCTCGACATCAACAAATCCGAGCGTCACATCCGGGGAGGCCTGGCTACGAAAGAGAAATACCAGCACAGGCTGGCCATGTGCAGCAAAGATTCAGACCGGTAAGTTATGATGACTGCATGGAATACATGCGGGAGGGGACCGCTGTCCGGACCGTCACAGGAGTACGGTCCCGGACAGCGGTCTCTTTTTTTAGCCCGAAGCTGGTGAGAAGTGCGGTGTCCGCCAGTTCCATCTGTCCGGGTGAGAGCTGTCCTATGTACTCTTTTAAGCGGCAGCGGTCGATGGTTCTTACCTGTTCGAGAAGGATGGTGGAATCGCATTTTAAACCGCTTTCCTCTCTGGTGACCGGTACGTGGGTGGGAAGCTTGGCCTTGGTTGTCCTGCTGGTAATGGCCGCGACGATCACGGTGGGGCTGTGACGGTTTCCCGTGTTATTCTGTACGATCAGTACGGGGCGCAGTCCGCCCTGCTCGGAACCGATTACCGGTGATAAGTCGGCATAGTATAAGTCACCGCGCAGCACAAGTTTTTCTTTATATTTATCTGATAAATGATTCATCATGGTCTCCTCCTGTTAATACATCTATGTCAATAATTTGCGGAAACGGTCCTGGCCCTTGGCGGTTGTCCGTCTCCTGTCGTTCTGTTTATGAGTATTTCCACTGGTCCGGAAGATAAACAGGTTTTCCGATGAAAATTTTAGAAAAAACGGAAGGGATCACCTTTTGCAGCCGGATTTTGAAAAATCCGCATATTCCCCGGCATGGACGAATAAGATAGTAATAATCAACATAAACGGGGAGAGTGCTATGAAGAGTTTATTGAACAGAAAATGGATGCTGTTCATGTGCCTTTGCATGTGGGTTCTGGTTGTACGGACACTGAGCGGGTGCAGCATGAGCAAGGATGACGGAAACAAAGTACGGGACCTGGAATTTTCCGTGACAGCGGAAGCAGATATTCCACAGGAGCTAAAGCAGATCATTGCCGAAAAGCAGAAGACGCCGTTCAAGCTGACCTACAGCGACGACCAGAACTTATACATAGTGGTTGGATACGGAAAACAGGACACCGGCGGCTACAGCATCACTGTGAATGAGCTGTATCTGACGGAGAACTCCATCGTACTGGATACGGATCTGCTGGGACCGGAAAAAGGTGAAAGCGGGGGGACGGAACCCTCATTCCCCTTTATCGTCATCAAGACGGAGCTTTCCGAGCTGCCGGTGGTGTTCCAGTAGCCAGGCAGGAGGAAATGCGGCATGTCTGAGAAGAGGAGGCGCCAAACAGTCAAATGACTGTTTGACGCCTTTTTACTATCTTAAAAGATATAGAATTGCAGAAGAAAAAAACGTTAGACAGGCTGGCCTGGCACATCAGCCTTAGTGCAGGAGAGAATGTTTGCAGTACTTGATGTTGACTGGGAAGAGGAACTTTAAATTTCTGGAAATTGTCCTTTTTTCTTTCCACATCATATGATATACTATGGTATACTGTTTCACTAGGAATTAAATGGAAGGAAAATGGAAAGAAAAGGGGACGGATCGTATGATATTAAAGGATATATGGCTTGATGTAAAAGCTGTTCAGGAACGTGACCCGGCGGCGAGGAACGCCTTAGAGGTGCTTCTTCTTTATCAGGGCGTCCACGCGCTGATCTGGCACCGGTTTGCACACTGGTTTTATAAGCATAAGATGTTTTTTGCCGCCAGGCTGATTTCACAGATCGCCCGGTTTTTCACACTGATAGAGATTCATCCCGGGGCGCAGCTGGGCCACGGGATCTTAATTGACCATGGCTGCGGCGTAGTGATCGGCGAGACAACGGTAGTCGGGGATAATTGTACGATATACCAGGGCGTTACGTTAGGCGGCGTCGGCTTAAACAAGGGGAAACGCCACCCGACCCTGGGAAGCAACGTGACCGTAGGGGCAGGAGCCAAGATATTAGGGTCCTTCGAGGTGGGGGATAACTGTACCATCGCGGCAAACGCCGTATTGTTAAAGCCGCTTCAGGATAATGTGACGGCAGTGGGCGTACCGGCCCGGGCTGTCAAGATCGACGGCGTGCCGATTCCCAAAAAGGAAAAGAATCTTGTGACCATGGATCACTACTGCAAGATGGAAGAGCGGATCCGGCAGATGGAGGAGACGATCGCGTCCCTTCAGGAAGAACTGGCGAGTGTCAGGGAAAAAGAGAACGCAGAATAGAGAAAAGAAGAAAAGCAGAAAAGCAGAAAAGCAGAAATGCAGAAAAGCAGAAATGCAGAAATACAGAAAAGCAGACAGGAGCAGGCCGATCAGATGAAGGAACCAAAGACACGCTGCCAGCAGATCGAACGCAGCATTATCAAGAATTACCGCAAGGAAATATGGCGCCCCTTTGTGGATGCGCTGAATGAATATAAGATGATCGAGGAGGGAGACAACATTGCTGTCTGTATTTCCGGCGGCAAGGACTCCATGCTGCTGGCAAAGTGCATGCAGGAGATTCTCCGCCATGGTAAGATGAAATTCGGGCTTCATTTTCTGGTGATGGATCCGGGATACCATCCGGCGAACCGGAAGCTGATCGAGGAAAATGCAGCCCTGATGGAGATTCCCATCGAGATATTCGATTCCGATATCTTCGACGTGGTGGTAGATGTGGATGAATCCCCCTGCTACCTCTGTGCGCGTATGCGGCGCGGATTCCTCTACGCCCATGCGAAGGAGCTGGGATGCAATAAGATCGCACTGGGGCATCATTTTGACGATGTGATCGAGACGGTGCTTATGAGCATGCTGTACGGCGGGCAGGTCAATACCATGATGCCGAAGCTTCACAGCACGAATTTTGAAGGGATGGAGCTTCTGAGACCGCTGTATTTTGTGAAGGAGCGGGCAATTATCGACTGGAAGGAAGAGAACGGCCTGCATTTTCTGCAGTGTGCCTGCCGGTTCACGGAGGCCATCGCAAAGGAACGGGCCATGAGAGCCGAAAGTGCCGCGTCAGACGGGATGGCCGGCGGCGATATCGTTCACTCCTCGAAGCGTCAGGAGATGAAGGAACTGATCGAGGAATTCCGAAAGATCAATCCCAACATTGAAAACAACATTTTCAAGAGCGTAACCAACGTCAACCTGGACGCCTGCATCGGATATGTGAAGAATGGGGAGCGCCATCATTTTCTGGATGAATATTAACGTAATATTGGAACATGCACCTGCATAAACTTTCTTAAAGGAATATAGAAGGTAAGGCAGGTGCTTTTTTATGTTGGAGCTGGTGAAGAAAAACATACATATGAACCGTTGGAAAGGAAACGCCACGTCACAGATAACCCTCGACGATGATTTTATCGTTCCGGATACTATGGACGATGTGGATCAGGTCATTCTCGATTCCGGTGAAATCGTCATCGAATCCGTGAAAAACCAGGGAGAACGGGTCCTGGTGCGCGGGAAAATGGATTTTAATGTCTTATACAGGAAGTCAGAGGGAGGACTGCAGGCTCTGGGCGGTTCCATTTCCTTTGAGGAACCCATCAATGTTCCGGGGCTGGAAGAGAAGGACTATGTCCAGCTGGGTTGGGATCTGGAAGATTTAAATGCCGGCATGATCAATTCCAGAAAGCTAAGCATCAAGGCTATCGTCACGCTGGAAGTAAAGGTGGAGACTCTCTATGACGTGGAGGCTGCCGTAGAATTGGACACCGGTATGTCTGGCGCAGGAGCGCCGGCCATGATGGGAGGCGCCAGCGATTTAAATGGAACGCCTCAGGTGGAGGTTCTGCGCCGCAATGTGGATGTGGCTGCGATCGCGGTGCGCCGCAAGGATACATACCGGATCAAGGAGAATTTACAGCTGTCCGGAAATAAGCCGAACATTGATCACATTCTGTGGAGCGAGATGAAGCTCCGCGGCATTACCACCAGGCCGTTAGACGGCAAAATGGTGCTGGACGGGGAGCTGATGGTCTTCGTCATTTACCAGGGAGAAGGGGAAGACGCACCGGTTCAGTGGCTGGAAGAGAGTATTCCATTTACCGGAGAGCTGGATCTATCCGAGGCTTCCGAGGAGATGGTGCCCTCTGTGTCGGTTCATCTGATTCACCGGGAAATTGAAGCGAAGCCCGATTATGACGGGGAAATGCGGGAGCTCGACGTGGATGCCGTCCTGGAGCTGGATATGAAGCTCTATCGGGAAGAGAGCATGGAACTGTTAAGCGATCTCTACTCCACAAACCGGGAGCTGTCTCTTGAGACGGGAGACGCATGCTTTGACAAGGTGCTCACCAAGAATATGAGCAAATGTAAGATTGCTGAGAAGTTAAACATGGATCACGCGGACCGTATCCTTCAGATCTGCCACAGCGAGGGCGTGGTGAAGATTGACGAGACGGAGGTCAAGGAGGATGGACTTCACGTGGAGGGCGTGCTGGAGGTAAGTCTGCTCTATCTGACTGCGGACGACAGCCAGCCGATTCAGTCCTCTGTGGAGGTGATTCCGTTCCATTACTTAATCGAGGCGCCGGGGATCAACGAGAAGACCATCTGCCAGCTGGTTCCGGGACTGGAGCAGATGAGTGCAGTGATGATGGGCGGCGGCACGGTGGAGGTGAAGGCCACGATCGCGCTGGATTTGCTGGCCCTTCAGCCGGTATGCGAGCAGGTGATCAAAAATGTATCGGAAGCCCCGATGGACTTAAAAAAACTGCAGCAGATGCCGGGAATTGTGGGCTATATTGTCCAGCCTGGAGATTCTCTGTGGAAAATTGCAAAAAAATTCCATACAACGGTGGAAACGATCATGACGACCAATGGGCTGACCGACAGTCTGATTAAGCCGGGAGACCGTCTGCTGCTGGTGAAAGAAATGTCATAGAACGATGGAACGTTTATAAGTGTGGGGCACAGCTGACGGGCTTGGATTTTCAAACACGCTAAAGCCCTGGGCTGCTGTGAGAAAGATCAAAAAGGAGATGGTGCGGCGTATGCGGCAGAATCTCCTTTTTGCTGGTATGAGGCGCTGCTAGTACCGCCGGACCTAAATACGTACTGCATTGCGCAATTAACTGTGAATAAAATGCAGTACTAATCCTTTTTGGAGGACTTTGCAGCGCCTTTTTTCCTGCGCGGATTTTTCTCGCAGAAAGGCGGGAACTTCTTCTCTTTCTCGTGATGCTCTCTGCAGGCGCCGCAGTCGCCGTGGCGGGGGCATTTTACCCATTTACAGGGACAGGAGGCGCCTGTTTCATCATTTTTATTGTCCATGGCAGAAAACGGCCGCTTTGTCGAAAGCATGCCAAAACGAAGCTTCGTGACTGGCTACAGGATTAATATGCGCAGGCTGGGCGGAGACATTCACGGTGTAAACAGATAATTTGCTGCAGTTCACAGCCCTGTCGTCCACTGCTACGATAATTCCAGTGGATTTGGAAATTTTGTGTTCACACATCCGCCCCTTCTGTTATATAATATATTATAGCTATGCAGTACCCCAGACGGCGCCATAACGCATCCAGCTGGTGCTTGAAATAGATGACAGGGGAACATTCCTGGGCGGTAGTGACGTGATTGCAAGACGTGATTACCGTTTACATAACATGGATCAGGGCGGCAGGTGCAGGACGTCGTCCGAGCGGTTAGATGCGGCAAAGGTGTGAGTGATTGGGAATGTGAAATTTCAGAAACAGGAGCAACGGAAGATGAATTATACATATTTGTTGAAATGTGCAGACGATACGCTGTACTGCGGCTGGACAAACCAGCTGGACAAGCGCTTAAAGGCGCACAACGACGGGAAGGGCGCCAAGTACACCAAGGCGCGCAGGCCGGTGTCTCTGGCGTATTATGAGATCTTTGAGACGAAGGAGGAGGCCATGAGGCGTGAGGCCGCCATAAAAAAGCTATCCAGGAAGGACAAGCTGGAGCTGGTGGCTGGCAGTCCGCTGTAGTACGGGTACTGCGCTGTGTGATGAATGGTAAACCGGCGGAGGTATCTGGACAAATAAAAACCGCAGTTCTCTTCGGATTATTGGAAAAGAACTGCGGTTTTTTGTATTAGGAAAGTGCCCTTATTACATAAAAAGCCTTCCGGGCAGGATGCACATTTCGCGCCATGGAAATATGGTTGCTGAAGCAGCCGCGCTCCGGCGCGTGAGTCCAGCGGACCGGACTCTTTGTTTTCTTATGCTACAAACTGATACATCATAATGTAGTGGCAGAGACTGCCGCCCATGACGAATAAGTGGAAAATCTCATGAGAGCCGAAATACTTATGCTTCGAGTTGAAGATCGGCAGCTTCAGCGCATAGATGATACCGCCCACTGTGTAGATGATACCACCGGCCAGAAGCCAGCCAAATGCAGCTCGCGGAAGTGCATTGATGATCTTTGTAAATGCCAGGACGCATACCCAGCCCATGGCGATGTAGAGTACAGAGGAAAACCATTTGGGACAATAGATCCAGCAGGCCTTGATGACGATACCGGCTATCGCGATTCCCCATACCAGTGCCAAAAGTCCCCAGCCGGTCCGGTCACCCAGAACGATTAAGCAGACCGGAGTATACGTTCCGGCAATCAGTATAAAAATCATCATGTGGTCAATTTTCTTCAGAATTCTGTTCACGTTTGGAGAAATATCCAGTGTGTGATAGATGGTGCTCGCCGCGTAAAGCAGGATCATACTGATGATAAATATGGACAGGGCAGCGAGGTGGAGCCTGTCGTCGGCCGATGCTTTTAAGAGAAGCGGTGTGGCGGCAAACAGTGCCATGAGCATGCCGATAAAATGTGTGATTGCGCTTCCGGGGTCCTTGATTTTAAATTTCATAATGTTTCCTCCTTGTCAATTAATAAAAATTATGTGATATAGTTTTGAAAACTACATGTTATCTTTTTATATACTATACAACTTGTGAGAGAAAAATGCAATGGATTTACAAAAATTTTTAAGAAAATAAAGTACACGAAAAAATAAGATTATACTGAAATAATTTAAAAAACAGTGTAATATACTTATATACTTTATGCAGGGAGGAAATTACAATATGAATCAGACTATACAGGAATTATATGAGCGAAAATCCGTTCGCGCCTATGAGGAACGGCCCATCGAACCGGAGAAGAAGGAGATGGTAATTCAGGCGGCGATCCAGGCTCCAAGCGCAGGCAATATGACACTTTACTCTATTATCGATGTGACGGACCAGAAGCTCAAGGACACGCTGGCGGTTACCTGTGACAACCAGCCGTTTATTGCCAAAGCACCGATGGTGCTGGTATTCTGTGCCGATTACCGGAAATGGTACGACCTGTTTTTGCAGCATGAGGAGGAAGTCAGAAAGCCGGGCATGGGAGACTTTATGCTGGCCTCCTGCGACGCGCTGATCGCTGCCCAGAACGCGGTGGTGGCGGCTTCTGCCCTGGGAATTGGATCCTGTTATATTGGAGATATTTTGGAGCGGTACGAGACGCACAGGGAGCTGCTTCATCTGCCAAAGTATGTGGTACCTACCGCCATGGTAGTGTTCGGCTACCCGACAAAGCAGCAGCAGGAACGCGAAAAGCCGGTTCGTCTGCCGGAAGCGGCGGTGGTATCTGAGAATACATACCGTCAGATGGAAGCAGAGGAGTATGCATCGGTTTTATCTGACCGCCAGGGAAAGACAGAAGAAGAATTTGACCGCTGGCTGCGTGCATTCTGCAAGCGGAAATGGAATTCGGATTTCAGCGCGGAGATGAGCCGGTCCGTGGGAGTGATGATGAAGGAGTGGGCTGAGTAGAGACGTGTAAGAAATGGTAACCGGGCAGAAGCAGGAAGCGAGCGAAAGCGAGGACTGGGCAGAAGCAGAGAACATAAAAAAACAGGAGTAATAAGGATGCTGAATATACTGTATGAGGATGACCAGATCATTGTTGTGGAAAAGCCGGTGGGAATTGAGTCGCAGTCCAACCGGACCTTTGAGCCGGACATGGTCAGTGAAGTGAAGAAACATATCAACAGTTTGTCCCCAAAAAAAGGGGAACCATATGTGGGAGTTATCCACAGGCTGGATAAGCCGGTTGGTGGAATACTTGTTTTTGGAAAAACAAAAGAAGCTGCGGGGGCTTTAAGTAAGCAGGTTTCCGGGCATCAGATGGAGAAAAAGTATCTGGCTGTTATTTGTGGAAAACCTGTGGATAACTTTGGGACATACGTGGATTATTTGTGGAAAGACGGGAAAAATAATATTTCTAAAATTGTGGATAAGGGGATAACCGATGCGAAGAGGGCGGAATTAAGCTATCGGGTCCTGGAGGAGCAGGAGGGAGAGGAGGGCCCGCTCTGCCTCGTGGAAATCGATTTGAAGACAGGACGCCACCATCAGATCCGCGTTCAGTTTTCCGGACATGGAACTCCGCTTTTGGGTGATTTGAAATACAATCCGGCCGGACCGAAGGTGGCCGGCCAGAGAAACGTAGCTCTCTGCGCCTGGAAGCTTGCCTTTACTCATCCGGGGAATAAAAAGAAGATGGAGTTTACGGTAAAGCCGCAGGGGACGATATTTAATAAGTTTAACAAAATAAGCGAGGAATCCCCCACCTCCGCAGGTGGAGGGATGAATCGCCAAAAACAAGCTTAACGGCAATATATCCCCCACTGACATGAGGTCAGGCTTATCTGGAAACCAGATAAAAGACAGTAAGGCTGTCATGTCATTATGAGCGATATATGGGCTCATAATGTGGATTGAAATAAAACAATCACAAAAAAGTAAAGTAAAACGCATACATAACTATACCTCATTCTGGTAAAAATAGAAAAGACCGAGGAGGTGTTTATTCTATATGAAACAGAATGAAGGGAAAAAGGAAAGAAAATCACTGGTTTTCCGTTTCCTCAATACCGTAGAGCAAGTGGGCAACCGGCTGCCTCATCCGATTACTATGTTCGCAGCGCTTGCCCTTTTTATCGTCTTTTTATCGGGAATTCTGGCTGCGGCGGGGATTTCGGCGGAAGGCGACGTGATAGACAGTACGACAATGGAAGTGACGACACAGACTGTGTCGGTGGTCAGCCTGATGGACCGCGACGGTCTCGTATACATGCTGACTCATATGGTAACCAATTTTACGGAGTTTGCTCCGCTGGGCGTGGTTCTGGTGACTATGCTGGGCGTGGGCTGCGCGGAGGGCAGCGGATACTTGTCGGCACTGCTGAAGAAGACGGTGTCGGTGACGCCCGCAAAGTTGGTGACGCCCATGTTAGTATTTCTCGGTGTCATGTCTAATGTGGCTTCGGACGTAGGGTATGTGGTGCTGATTCCATTGGGCGCAATGGTGTTTCTGGCATGCGGCCGCCATCCGATCGCCGGAATCGCCGCGGCGTTTGCCGGTGTGTCCGGCGGCTTCTCAGCCAATTTGCTGATCGGAACGCTGGATCCCATGCTGGCAGGTATCAGCTCCGAGGCGGCGCAGCTGGTCTCCCCCGGCTACGTTGTGGAGCCGTCCGCAAACTGGTATTTTATGATCGTGTCCACCTTTTTGATCGTGGCGCTGGGCAGCTGGGTGACGGACCGGATCGTGGAACCGCGTCTGGCTGGAGGCGTAAAACAGACTTACGGGGAAGGAAGCGAAGGCGGCGCGGCCGATGGATTGTCCGGCCAGCCGGCCGATTCCCCATCCGACCGGTCGGCCGTATCTCTGACCGGTCGGGAGAGAAAGGCACTCCGACTCGCCAATATAAGCTTTCTTGTGCTGGCCGCGGCGATCGCCCTGCTGGCATGGCCGCAGAATTCCTTTTTCAGGAACCCGGAGACGAAAAGTCTGATTTCCTCTTCTCCGTTTATGACGGGTCTGATCGTGCTGATCGCCCTGCTGTTCTTCGTGCCCTCCGTGGTTTACGGCCGTGTTTCCGGCGCATACAAAGGCGAGAAGGATGTCTGCGCCCAGCTGGGAAGCAATATGGAGGCCATGGGCGGTTATATTGCGCTGTCATTTGCGGCGGCTCAGTTTATCAGTTACTTTAATTATACGAAGCTGGGGACGATCCTGGCGCTGAAGGGGGCAGACGTTCTGGGCCATATCGGGGCAGGAGGGCCGGTTCTGATGGTGCTTTTTATTCTGCTGGCAGCGGTCATCAACCTGTTCATGGGCTCCGCCTCCGCCAAATGGACGATTCTGGCGCCGGTTTTCGTACCCATGTTTATGCTGCTGGGCTACTCGCCGGAGCTGGTCCAGGTGGCGTACCGCATCGGGGATTCTGCTACCAACCTGATTACGCCGCTGATGGCCTACTTTGCCATGGTGGTGGTGTTTGCTAAGAAGTATGATGACAATTCCGGGATCGGGACGCTGGTATCCACCATGCTTCCATACTGCATCTGTTTCCTGATCGGCTGGTCGCTGCTGCTCATCCTGTGGATGGGGGCCGGACTGCCTCTGGGACCGGGAGCGGGCCTGATGATTTCATAGGAAAATGAGAGAGAGCCGGAGCTGGGCGCGCTGGAAGAAAAGCGCCGGGGTCCGGCTCTCTTTTTCAGAGGCCGCCGCCCCCTTTGTGCATCTGCACAATCGCCGAATGAGAATTCAAATAAATGCATAAAGAATGCCCCGGCAAATTGACAAAGAAAATGGTTTGTTTTAAAATGACAACGTAGGACAAAATGAAACAGGACACAGGACAAAATAAAACGGAGAGAGGGTGGTTGAGATTCAAAAAGCAAATATGATGCAGATTGCCGAGCACTGCGGCGTGTCTTTGAAGACGGTATCCAGGGTATTAAATCATCCCGAGCAGGTGAGTCCGAAGACGAGGGACGCGGTGCGGAAATCGATGGAGCAGTGCGGCTTCCAGGTAAACCTTCTGGCCAAAGGTTTAAAACAGAACAGAACCAATATCATCATTGTTTTTCTGGACAAGCACAACGGCGACTATATGAACTTATGGAGAAGCGAGATGCTTAAGTATCTGTTCCGCTATTCCAGCGGCATCGGTTTGAAGATCATTGTGTCTCCATCCGACAGCCACGGTTTTCTGGAAGATGAGACGGATGGATTTTACCTGCTATCCAGTGGTATCGCCGACGGCGCCATACTGCTGGAACATATGGCAAAAGATCAGAGAATCGAGTATTTGAAACGGACCGGAACTCCGTATGTAGTCCTTGGACAGCCGGAGGAACAGGATATCCCGGCGGTCAGCCTTGACAACTTCGATGTGGGGTTAAAGGGAGGCGGATACTTAAAAGAGAAAGGCTTTAAAAAGATTTGTTACCTGACCAATGACGCAAATTTCTATTCTACGAAGCTGCGTGTCGGCGGCTTTTTAAAGGCAGTCCCGGAAGGCCGCGTCGTCTACGGCGTGAAAGACGCAAAGACCGCGTACGAAAGAACCAGGGAGCTGCTGCAGGAAGGGGCAGCAGACAGTATTTTCACAAATGGAGACAACCGGTTCCTGGGAATCTACAGGGCCGCGGCCGAGTGCGGATACAGAATCCCCCAGGATTTGGGCGTGTTGTCGGCAGACGATCTGGCCGTCAACGAGGAAGCATATCCGTCCCTGTCGTCTCTGGGTCAGGACTTTGAAGGTTTGGCGGAGAACTGCATCACTCTGCTCCAGTCCCTCCTTCAGAAGAAGCAGTGTCATGAGGCACTGATCCGAGAGCAGATTTTCCTGCCGTCCACCATTAAGGAACGGGAATCGACCAGAATTACCGGCATAGCCGGGACAGAGTAAAGAAAATTAAAAAGTCTATATAATAGAAGAGTTTGGAGGAAGCATCATGAAGAAGCTTGTAGCTGCGGCGCCGAGAGTAGCCGAATTAAAGGATTATGAGGACAGACCGATTCAGAGTAACGAAGTGAGAGTGAAGGTGGAGTTTGCCGCACCGAAGCATGGAACGGAGTTAGCCGATTTCAGAGGCACAACACCATTTATCGATGGAAAATTTGATAATGACTGGAAGGTATTTGTGGATAGAGACGCGGAAGAGCCGCGCGGAATTGAGTTCGGCGATCTTCCCATCGGCAATATGTTTGTCGGAACCATCATTGAGGCAGGCGCTGATGTTACGGAATATGCGGTAGGCGACAGAGTGTGTTCCTACGGACCGATTAAGGAGACAGAGATTGTCAATGCCGTGGACAACTATAAGCTGAGAAAGATGAGCAGGGAAGCTTCCGCGAAAAATGCCGTCTGCTACGATCCGGCACAGTTCGCATTGGGCGGAATTCGTGACGCCAATGTCCGCTCCGGCGACAATGTGGTCGTAATCGGACTGGGCGCCATCGGACAGCTGGCGGTACAGATGGCAAAGAAGTCAGGCGCCTCCATCGTGATTGCGGTGGACCCCATTGAAAAGAGAAGAGAGATCGCAGGAAAGTACGGTGCCGATTACTGCTTCGACCCGACCGCCTGTGACGTGGGATACGAGATCAAACGCATTACCGGAAAGATGGGTGCGGATGCGATTCTGGAGACCAGCGGCAGCGTGCAGGCCCTTCAGTCCGCGTTAAAGGGGCTGGCATACGGCGGAACTATCGCCTATCTGGCATTTGCAAAGCCATTTCCGGCGGGGCTCTGGCTGGGACAGGAAGCTCATTATAATTACGGCAAGATCGTTTTCTCGAGAGCGTGCAGCGAACCGAACCCGGATTATCCGAGGTGGAACAGAAAGAGAATCGAGGACGTGGTCTGGGATATGCTGATGAGCGGATATTTAGACTGCTCCGAGATCATCGATCCGGTCGTGAAATTTGAGGATTCAGCAGAGGGCATCTGCACTTATATGGATAAGGAACAGGAAAAGAGCATAAAGATGGGCGTTACATTTGGAGGTGAAGAATGATGCTGCTTGGTACACAGGACAGGGATTTTTTTCCGCAGGACCTGACAGAAAAATTTAAATTTGTAAAATCAATCGGCTTTGAATGCTTCGAGATCGATGGAAAGGTGCTGATGGAAAAGCCGGACGAGATCAAACGGGCTGTCTGCGCTTCCGGCCTTCCGGTCTCCAGCGCCTGCGGCGGATACCGCGGTTGGATCGGCGATTTTATCGAGGAGAAGAGACTGAACGGCATTGCTGATTTGAAGGTGATCATCCGGAATTTAAAGGAAGTGGGAGGAACCGGCGTGGTGGTTCCTGCGGCCTGGGGCATGTTTACATACCGCCTTCCTCCGATGGTATCTCCGAGAAGCCGGGAAGGAGACAGAAAGGCAATTCTGGACTCTTTGAGCCAGCTTGAGGAGACGGCGAAGGAGTGCGGAATCTACATCTACTTAGAGCCGTTAAACCGGTATCAGGACCATATGTTAAATACGATTGAAGACGCAGCTTCCATTATCGACGAAGGAAAATTTGAGATGGTGAAGATTACGGGCGACTTCTATCATATGTCCATCGAGGAGGATGATATCTCCGAGACACTGGAAAAATATAAGGATTATATCGGCCATATCCATATCGCGGAGAATCACAGATACCAGCCGGGTACCGGAAGTATTGATTTCAGACGCCATATGGAGACGTTAAAGAGGATTGGATACGACGGAGCGGTTGTGAATGAGGGAAGAATCCGCGGGGAAGATCCGCTGAAGGTCTATGTGGATTCCATTGCTTATATGAAGCAGTTTATGTAAAACAGTTTAGGTAAATCATTTCATACATAACCAGCAATTGCAATACAGGGAGAAGGCCATGAGCAAACTTAGGGTAGCAGTTATCGGGTCCGGGCAGGTAGCCCGGACCTCCCATATCAATCATTATAAGAGCCTCCCGGACGTGGAGGTAAGCGCGGTCTGCGATGTGAATCAGGAGGCGGCGAAAATGGCGGCCGATGAGTTTCTTATTCCATCCTGGTACACGGACGCCGGGACCATGCTTGAGGAGGTCCGTCCGGACGCGGTCAGTATCTGTGTGCCGAACAAGTTTCACTGTGATATGACGTGTCTCTGCCTGGAACACGGCTGCCACGTCCTGTGTGAGAAGCCGCCGGCGATCACGGAGGAAGAAGCGGAGAAAATGCGGGATACCGCAAGGCGGTGCGGAAAGATCTTAACGTTTGGGTTTCATTTCCGCCATGCGGAAAAGATCACCTTTCTGAAGAGAAAGATCGAAGCCGGTGAGATGGGAACTCTGTACGCCGGGGACGTGACCTGGCTTCGGCGAAGAGGGATTCCGGGATGGGGCAATTTCACAAACCAGGAGATGCAGGGAGGCGGTCCGCTGATCGATATCGGCGCTCACATGCTGGATCTGGCCGCCTGTCTGCTGGACTACCCGGAAGTATCCTATGTCTGCGCCTCCTCCTCGGACCTGATCGGAAAACAGGGCGGAACAGGCTTCATGGGAAGCTGGGACGGCGCCAGATTCGGCGTGGAGGACGGCCTGTTCGGATTCATTCGATTTACCAACGGCGGTTCCTTACATGTAAGGACCTCATTTGCAGTCAATATCGCCGATAAGGAAGAGAGAAATGTCCGCCTGTACGGCAGCAAACGGGGAATCAGCGTGTTTCCCTTAGGAATCTACGGCGATGAGGAAGGGCAGCAGGTGAACGCGGTCTATCCCTTCGATGAGACGAAGGACTGGCATTACGACTGCATCAGAAACTTTGTGGAGAGCTGCATGGGCCGGGCGGATATTCTTGTCACGCCGGATCAGGCCGTCTATGTGCAGAAGCTGATTACCGGTTTATACCGATCCGCCGGAACGGGAAGACCGGTCATATATGGGAATGGAAATCTATGATCTATTACAAAACAGAGGAGAAGGAAAAAGGATTCCGTTTTTACGAACCGGAACGGAATCCGGATTATAACAGAAAGACAGAAGCCGTTTTCGCACAGTGCAACGGCTTTCTGGGCATCCGGGCGTCCTTCGAGACGAAGCAGCTCGATGAGTCGAGGGGAACCTTTATCGGCGGCCTGTACCATAAGGCCGGTGTCCATGAGGTGACGGAGCTGGTAAACTGCCCCGATGTCACCGAATTCAGAATCCGTATCAATGGGGAGAACCTGCGCCTGGATTCCTGCCGTCTGACGGATTACGACCGCTCACTGTATACAAGATACGGAGAGCTGGAGAGCCGGATCGGATGTGAAATGAAGGCGGCCGGTGGTGTCACGCTTACCTCCAGGAGATTCGCATCTGCGGACAACCGGCGGCTGTTCTGCCATCAGCTGTCGCTCTCCTGTGAGAAAGGCGGTATTCTGGAGCTTTCCACCGGAATCAACGGACAGATTACAAACAGTGGAGTGTCCCATTTCGACCATATGGAAGCCAGGGTATTTGAAAAAAAACGGATGTTCCTGGAATGCGGATGCGACGATGGGCAGATACTATCTGTTATGACGGTATGCAGCACAGGCGAAAGCCGTGAGACGGCGGCCTTTCATCTGGAACGGAGAGGAATCTGTCAGGACTTTAAAAAGGAGCTTCGGCCGGGAGAGGTGTGGACAATCTGTAAGTATACGCTGTTTTATGTGGAAAACGGCGAAGAAGCTGCCGGAAAGACGGCCGGTCAGACCGTGACGGAGATGGCGGACGTCCTGGAGGAAGCGCAGGAGGCTGGCTGGGACGGGCTGAACCGCCGCCACAGAGAGGCGTTTGACCGATTCTGGGATATGGCAGCCATTGAGATCACCGGGGCTTCGAAGGAAGAGCGGGCCGCTGTGGAATTCGCAGAGTATCATCTGGCGGGCATGGTTCCCTGGGACGGCTGTTCCTGCAGTGCGGCTGCAAAGGGCCTGACCGGGGAAGGCTATAAGGGCCATGTCTTCTGGGATACGGAGATCTTTATCATGCCATTTTTTATTTATATGTTTCCGGAGACAGCGAGGAATCTGCTGCTTTACCGGTACCATGGCCTTGCTGGGGCGCGGAAGAAGGCTGAAGAGTATGGATACTCCGGAGCCATGTATCCCTGGGAGGCGGCGTCCTCCGGCGAGGAGGAGACGCCGCTTTACGCGGCAATCGACATTCATACGGGAAAGGCCGCGAAGGTATGGTCGGGAATCAAGGAGCACCACGTGACCGCGGATATCATTCATGGGCTGATCTCTTACTATCAGGCGACCGGCGACCGGGAATTCATGGAGCAGTACGGATGCCGGATGATTCTGGAGACCGCTGTATTCTGGCACAGCAGAGCCGTCTGGAACGAAGAGAAGGGCCGTCTCGAGATTCGTGATGTGATCGGTCCGGATGAGTACACGGAGCATGTGGACAATAACGCATATACCAATTACATGGCTTACGAAAATGTAAAAGCGGCGGGAGATGTCCTGGCCTCCTGGAATAACCCTCTGGCGGATTCCTACCGGGAAGAGGGATGGAGCGAGCGGTTTGACCATTTTCTCCGCTTCCTCTATCTGCCGGAGCCGAATGGTGAGAAGATTATTCCGCAGGACGACACCTTTCTCAGTAAAAAGAAGCTGCCGGACATTGAGAAATACAGGAACGCGGACGTGCGCCAGCTGATCTTAAAGGACTACAGCCGCAGCCAGGTGGTGGACATGCAGGTACTGAAACAGGCGGATGTGGTCATGCTGCTGGAGCTTCTGCCAGGCCGGTTTGACGCAGAAACCGTTAAGAAAAACGTGGAGTTTTACGAGGCACTGAACACTCACGATTCCTCCTTGAGCCTCTGTGCACACGCCGAGGCGGAGGCCGTGATTGGGGAAATGGACATGGCGATGAAATTTTTCCGTCAGGCGATGGAGATCGATCTCTGTGAGGGATATAAGGATTCTGCGGAAGGAATTCACGCCGCATCGCTGGGCGGGATCCTTAACTGCATCCTGAGGGGATTTGCAGGGATAAAAACGGATGGCGGAACGTATCGGTTTACTCCGCATCTGCCGGACCACTGGCAGTCCATACGTTTTTCCTTTATGGATCATGGAAAGAAGAAAACGGCCGTGGTGTCTGGCAGTCCATTTGAAGAACGGACTGCCAGAGAGGGGATGGAGATCACATGTACGAAAATTATCTGAATACAGAGAATGCGCAAAAGATTGCAGACGGGATTATGAAAATCATCCCCTGCAATATCAACATTACGGACACGGCCGGAGAGATCCTTGCAAGCGGTGACAAAAGCACGCTGGGAACGCTTCACAAGGGAGCGCTGACCGCGCTGAAGCGGAAGGAAGCCTATGTGATATATGAGAGCACTCCCACAGAACAGAAGGGCGTCAGCCTTCCGATTATCTATAACAACAGCATACTGGGCGTGATTGCAATCGGCGGGGACGTGGAAGAAGTGATGCCTATCGGGCAGATCTGTTTATCCATCGCGGTTCTGACCATTGAAAACCGTCTGCTGAGCGATATGTCCTCCATTAAGGAAAGCCGTCTGAAGGATTTCCTGTACGAATGGATCGGCTTAAGCAAGGAACAGTACGACGACGCATTTTACGACCAGGCGGCGTATTTAGGCATTGATATGAAGATTCCGAGAACCGCAGTCGTCATAACCAGCAGCAGAATCCGCTACAGCATCATTGAAACCATAAAAAGCCATCTGGCGGCGGGAGAGTACATCGTGCGTCAGGGTATGGAGGAGGTCCTGATTCTGTTCCGGTCGGATAAAAGGCTGGAATCGCGTCTGGAGAAAATACTGGATATCAGCAAAGATCTGGAGAACTGTTATATTGGTGAATCCGATGTCATTGCCAGCAGAACGACAAACTCCGTCATGCAGACGTTTCACATAGCCAGGGCGCTGAATATCCGCAAACGGATTCTGTGCTACCACGAGGTTTCGCTGGAATGTCTTCTTAATAATATAGAAGTGACCAGGGAGCTGGAGGAGATCCTGAAGCTTCTGGAGGAGCGGGATGTGGACGGCGTCTTGAAGGAGACGATAGCCGCTTACGTGGAAGACAACGATAACTATGCCCAGATCTGTGATAAGCTTCATATTCACCGCAATACGTTAAACTATCGTCTGGCAAAGATCGAAGAGCTGCTGAACCGGAACCCGAGACGGGCGAAGGATTTGATGATGCTCTATATCGCCGTGATTAAAATGGGCGGGGAAAAGTAGAAACGGCAATTGTGCAAATGCACAAAAGCGTGGCCCGGGTTTGGGCGCTGCCACATTGTGGTAGGAATGTTGGAATGTTATAATGTTATCATCAACAAATGGTAAAGGAGAGGGAACAATGAAAAAAAACTTAACGAAGAAATTAGCGGCACTTGGTCTTGCAGTAATAACGACGGCGAGCATGGCGGGATGCTCATCGAAGCCGGCTGAGACAAAGGCTCCCGAGACGACGGCGGCAGCCGGAGCAGAGAGCACGGAGGCGCCGGCGACGGAAGCAGCCAAGAAGGAAGCCGGCGGCTCGAACGTCTTAAAGGTTACCTACAGCGGCACTCCGGAAATTCATGAAAAGCAGTACTTGATGGATACCTTCTTCAAGAACTTCGAAGAGGAGAATAACTGTACCGTAGAAGTGGATTTTGTGGCTCAGGCGGACGCGGTGAAGAAGATCCAGTCGGAGCAGGAAGGCAAGAATTACATAACCGATATTATCTACGCTGACACAGCAAACATGGCGCCATACGTGAACGGCGGCTGGATGCAGGATATTACAGAGCTGGTAAACAGCACAGGATCGACCTATACTCAGATGTTTGACAACACAACGAATAAAGACGGTGTCCGCTACTTCGCTCCGTTTACCTTCGATGTATACGTAACGTGTGCCAATAAGAAGGCCCTGGATTACCTTCCGGACGGACTGACAGAAGAAGATGTTGTTACCGGTATCACATGGGAACAGTACGCAGACTGGGCGGTTGCGATCGCAGCCGGTGAAGGCGAAGGCAAGACCATGATGCCTGCCAACTTAACAAGCTCCCAGCTGTTATACCCGATGGGCGGCATGAGCCTGGCTTATGGCGGAGGTTTCCCGGAATTTACCTCTGACGGATTCAAGGAGGCGCTGGGGATTATCGCTAAGATCGCGGCAGGCAATGGATTCTACGCGGAGCAGGATCAGTACACCGCACCGACAGATCCGTTAAACAGCGGCGACGTATGGCTGACATTTGCACATATGGCACCTGTTGGTACAAGCTACAACGCAGCTCCCAACAACTATGTAATCGGCGCGGCTCCTAAGGGAAGCAAGGGCGCAGGCTCCACATCAGGCGCATGGTGCTACGGCATCGCTCAGGGTGCTCCGAATCAGGAACTGGCAGAGAAATTTATCAATTACATCGCAGATCCGGAAGTAAACTATGAATTCTGTTCCAACTACGGCGGATCCTTAAGCCCGATCGAAGAGGTTGGCGACATTCTGGAATCCAGCGACGTAGTGATGAGAGCCGGTATTGAAATGTTAAAGACCACGATCGTAACCGGTGTACCGGCAGCAGAGTATTCTGACTGGAACGCGGTAAAACTGCTTTACGGTGATATTTTTAACGATGTATTAAAGAATAAAGCGGTTCCTGGAGATGATTACCTTGCAGAAGAGCAGAGTAAGCTGGAAGCATTGAAGAACTAATCAATTATGCAAAGGCCTGGAAAGCTGCGGTGTGGTAATACGATGTAACAGTTCAGACGGCGGAAAAATCAGTGCAAAGGCGGGCGTTAAGCTTGCTTATAAGACCGTTTTTGCACTGATTTTTGCATCGGATGGATATCCGATGCTTCTTGACCGGTATTTCGGTCAAGAAGATGAGCCGTCTGAACTGTTACAATACGATCTTCACCGGGCATTTCCAGGCCTTTCTATTATACAGACAGGATTATCCTGCCTAAAGGAATGGGGGATATATTTGAACGAGAACGATTCAAAACAGACGACAAAAAAAGCAATATTCAGTAAAAAAAGCATTCCCTATCTGCTTCTGCTCCCGGCATTCCTCTTTTATGCAGTATTCTGGCTGCTGCCGGTGCTGTCGGGGGTAAAAGAGGTTTTTACTGATTTTGACGGCAATTTCACACTTCTTGGCAACTTTAAGCTGATGGCCCAGTCCGACTTAATCGGCCCGGCAATTTTTAACACCGCAACATTTGCAGCAGTCTCAGTTGTGCTTCAATATTTTCTGGCGCTTCTCTTAGCCGTACTCCTTTCGAGAAAGTTCAAAAGCTCCAAGCTTTTGATGTTCATTTCCATGATTCCCATGGCCATTACCCCGACCGCAGTAGCGATACTCTGGAAGACGGGACTGGTCAGAGATGGCTGGATCAACACCGTTCTGATCGGATTACACTTAATTGACAAGCCCATCGTGTTCATGGGGGCGGAGGGACTGTCCGCAGTCTTCCTGATCATCCTCATCGACACCTGGACCGTAACCCCTTCCGTCATGATTATCTTAATTGCAGGACTTCAGGGGGTACAGAGGGAATTAAAGGAGGCGGCATACCTTTTTGGAGCCAACAAATGGCAGACCTTTAAGGATATCGTGATTCCGATCTTAAAGCCATCCATCACCACGTCGATCATTATGAGACTGATCGCGGCCATTCAGGTATGGTCGATCGCGGTTATGGTATTGGGATACAGCAAGGTTCCGTTCCTGGTGGAGCGAATCGCGTTCTATGTCGAAGCCGTACCCGGTGTCAACACGAGCCAGAAGCTCGCATTTACGCTCTCCTTCTTGACGACTCTGATCGTACTGTGTGCGACGGTTGTGTACTTAAAGGTATCGAAGGGCGCGGGAGCCGGTTCCCACGAAAAAGGCAGGAAACGCCTGGCTAAAGTGAAGGAGGCAGCAAAATGATGGACAAACTGAATATCGTACAGAAAACCGTTATGGCCCTGATACTGGCGACCATGGTCCTCCTTGTGGCGGTTCCGCTTCTTGCATTTACAACGGTTGCATTTTCCAACTCCGTCGAAATGACGGAATTCCCCAAACGGCTCATCCCCAAGCGCACGGTCACCGTCAAGGTGGCGCCGACTTCGGAGGGGGAATTCGAGATTTTCTACGACAGCGGCGAGGGATATGAATCCATTATCACGACGAAGAGAGCCTCCAAGCTGGAAGCGCACTTTACCAGACAGTATGCGGTAACAGTGCCCGGTGAGGAGCTGGTCGAGGATTTTAAGCAGACTCTGACCAATGGCCCCATGGAGTTTACCTATAAAAAAGACTTATTTTATAATTTCAAGACGTTCTTCAGTATCGTGCCAAACGCGGCCGCGGCGCTGAAAAACAGTATTATTGTTTCACTCTACACGATTCTGATTTCCCTGGGAATCGGCAGTCTGGCCGGGTTCGCCATGGCCAGGTTCCAGTTTAAGTTTAAGGAACAGATTAATGTATCGCTTTTAATCGTCCGCATGTTCCCGGTGGTGGGAATCAGTATTCCCATGGCAATGCTTTTGATTAAGTTCGGCCTCTTTGATACGAGAATCGGTCTGGCGCTTCTCTATTCCGTCCCCAATATCGCGCTGACGGCATGGATCACCAACAGTATCTTCATCGGAATCAACAAGGAACTGGAAGAGGCGTCCATGATATTCGGAGCCAACAGTGTGCAGACTTTTGCGAAGATCACCCTGCCGCTGGCCTTTCCGGCCCTGGCGGCGAGCTCGATGTATTCGTTTTTAACAGCCTGGAATGATACCATTTCAGCCCTGATCCTGACCAATAAAAACCAGACGCTGTCCCTGGTTGTCTATAAGGCGATCGGAACCACCTCAAGCGGAATCCAGTACGCGGCGGCGGGAAGTATCGTGCTGATCCTTCCGGCACTGGTGTTTACATTCATTATCAGAAAATATATCGGTCAGATGTGGGGCGGAGTAGAATTATAGGAGGAAGCTTATGAGCTATTTGGAAATCAAGAATTTGCAGAAAAAATATACGAAAGATGGTCCGCTGGTTGTTAATAATATGAATTTATCCATTGAGAAGGGAGAGTTCATCGTATTTCTGGGACCATCCGGCTGCGGCAAGACGACCACCATCCGCATGATCTCGGGACTCGAGGATATCAGCGGCGGTGAGATATTAATCGACGGGGAAGACGTAATCGGAAAGAAGCCGAAGGACCGCGGCGTATCCATGATATTCCAGAGCTACGCCATCTGGCCCCACATGACGGTATTTGACAATATCGCCTATCCCTTAAAGCTCCAGAAGGTGCCGAAGGATGAGATCAAAAAACGCGTGACGGCGGCCGCGGAAGCCACCGATATCGTAGGGCTCTTAAACCGTTATCCGGCGCAGATGTCGGGCGGACAGAGACAGAGGGTTGCCGTATCCAGGGCGATCGTTGTAAAGCCGAAGATCTTCCTGATGGACGAACCGCTGTCCAACCTGGATGCAAAGCTCCGTGTGTCGATGAGAACCGAGCTGAAGAATATTCATATTCAGCAGAATTCCACCAGCATTTTCGTTACCCATGACCAGTCTGAGGCCATGAGCCTTGCAGACAGAATCGTCGTCATGTACAAGGGCAGGATCGAGCAGATCGGCACGCCCATGGAGGTATATCAGGACAGTGCGACCAGATTTGTCGCAGAATTCATCGGCACGCCGCCGACCAATTTCTTTGTCACAAAGATCGAAAAGACAGCAGACGGCCTGATGGCTGTAAACGATGATATTCACTATCTGGTGCCGGATTCCTTAAAGGATGCGCTTCTGCCGTACGCAGGCAAAGAGGTGGACTTAGGCGTGAGGCCGGAATACATCGATCTGTCATTCTCCATGGAGCGGACAAAAGGTTACTTATGTGACACCGTCATTGATTTCGTGGAGCCCCAGGGTTCCCACGCCATTCTGATCACAAAGATCGGCGGAAATGAAGTGAAGATTCACACCACCACCTGCATGGAGATGGCACCAAAGACGAATGTGGCGTTAAACGTGAAGGACGATAAGGTGATGTTCTTTGACCGCGATACGTCCTTCAGGATTAAGCAGTAATCGGAATCAAGCAGCAGTCAGATAAGTAGGAAACCGTGCAACGGTGGAAAGAGGATGCAACATGGATAAGATTCTGATCGCGGCATCAACCCATTGGGACCGTGAGTGGTACCGTACCTTTCAGGAGTTCCAGATCCGGCTCTGTGGTCTGATGAACCGGCTGATCACCCTTCTGGAACAGGATGAGGAGTTTCTGTGCTATACCTTTGACGGACAGTCGGTGGTTCTGGAGGATTACCTGGAGATCTACCCGGAAAACAGGGGGAGAATCGAAAAGCTGGCGGCGGAGGGGCGTCTCGTATTCGGGCCGCTCTACAATCTGCCGGATGAGTTCCTATCCGGAGGAGAGGCGCTGATCCGTAATTTCCTGCTGGGAGATGAGGTATGCCGGTCGGTTGGAGGCAGGCTGAACGCGGGTTATGTGCCGGATAATTTCGGCCATCTCTCCCAGCTTCCGCAGATACTAAACGGCGTGGGAATCGATACGGCGTTCTTCTTCCGGGGAGTGGACCGGACGGAATACAAAGAAAAGGAATTCTGGTGGGAGTCCCCGGACGGGTCCCGCGTCCTGTGCGAGTATATGATTCTGGGATACTGGAGTCTGAAGAGCTGGGGGAAAATGGGAAAGACCGCGGCAGAGCATTTCTACGATGCCTACCGCACGTTAAAGGAATCCAGCCGTTTAAATACCTTTCTGCTGATTAATGGTTCCGATCATCTCTATCAGGACCCGGATTTTACGGCTATGGTGAGAGACGTGAAGGAAACGTTTCCGGAGCTGGATATCAGGAATGGTTCCATTGCCGATTATGCGGAAATGGCGAAGGAAGCGGCGGGCGATTGCCGCGGACTGAGAACGGTCAGAGGGGAGCTGCGGGATTTCCGGTACGGGCCGGATCCGACCGCGGTCACTTCCTGCAGGGGCCGGATCAAACGCCTTCTGTTTGCGGTTCAGTCGCAAGTGGAACGGTACGCGGAGCCGCTGGCCGTCCTGGCCTCTGCCTGCGGAGACGGATTTGACTATCCGGGAGGGCTCTTCGGAAAAATTTGGAGAAACATCTCCATATCTCTGGGACACGACGGAATCTCCGGCTGTTCCACCGACGAGGTGATGGATGATATCAAGTCCTATTTAATCCATGCGCTCCAGTCCTCCTCACGGATCAGCGAGGCGGCGATGGAGGAGCTGACGGGACGGGAAGAGTATGGACAGGCTTCCGGCGATGAGTCGTATCTGGCGGTCTTCAATCCCCATCCATTTGCCTATACAGGGATGACGGAACAGACGGTGCACTTGGAGAAGGCCGGAGGCTGGAAGGATTTCGTGCTTTACGGGGACAACGGCGAAGAGATTCCCTATGAAATTCTGGAACTTTCGGATGAGGTGATCACCCGGGAATACCTCTACAACAGCAAGGAGAAGGTCCCGAGAACGTGTGTAAAGATTTTATTCCCGGTAAAAGATATTCCGGCACTTTCCATCCGGTATTTCCGGATTCAGAAGAGCCGTCTTCTGGAGAAGCGGTGCCAGGAATTCTACGTGCGGCGCCAGCCATCCGGGGCTAAGATTGAAAACCAGCGTTTTTCTGTCACCGTCAATGAAGACGCCAGCATCAATGTGCTGGACAAAAAGAACGGACAAATATACCGGGGACTGAACAGCTTCGTGGACAGAGGCGAGGCGGGAGATGAGTATCAGCACGTGTCTCCGCTTCTGGACGAACATGTGCTGGCAAGGCTGACGGGCGTATCCGTAATTCACAACAGCCCCCTGTCACAGAAGCTTAAGATAACGGCCGAACTGAACATACCGGACCGGGCGGACCGCGGATTTTTAAAGCGCTCCGCCAAGTATCGGGTGTGCCGGATCGTAACACTCGTCTGTCTGACTGAGGGAACGGACCGGGTGGAATTTACGGTACAGATCGACAATCCCTGTCCGGATCACATCCTGTTTGCCAGATTCCCGGTGGCATTAAAAAATCCGGCAGAATACTCAAACACAGGCTTTGAGGAGACGGAGCGGACCGGGGAAAGAAAGGACTTTGCACCGGAGCTTAAATCGACGCAGTCCCTGTTAAACCCGATGCGGGGATACGCAGGACTCAGGGGGAAAAAGGAAAGCGCCTCGCAAGGAACGGCGGCGGAATGTGATGGAAGCTTCCACGTGATGGGAAAAGGTCTTTATGAGTACCACACGAAGAAAAACGGAGAGACAGTGGATTTCTATATCACCCTGCTTCGGAGTACGAGTTACTTATTCCACGGCCTTCCAGCCTCATGGCTGGATGGACAGGAGAGCACCACCCCTGTGGTGGAGACGAAGGGAGCCATGGAGCTGGGGGAGACCACTGTGGAATACGCGGTTCTGTTTGATGAAGAGAATCCGGCCAGGGAGGCAGAGAAATACTTATATCCTCTCTATGGAACGGACATACCGCACCTTCCGGCAGACAGAGGGGCCGGCGGATCCTTCTTAAGCTTTGACAACGAAAACATCCTGCTCAGCGCCCTTAAGAAACACCGGACAATGGACGGAACGGTGGTGCGTTTCTATAACAGAAGCAGCCACGAGGAGGAACTGGTGATCCGCACCGGCCGGGAGATCGGTGAATGCCGGGCGTGCAGCCTTTTGGAGGAACTGGAAGGAGAAGTAAAGCACACGGCGGACACCATAACCTGTACGGTACCGGGAAATAAAATCATAACACTATATATCGCATGGAGATAGAATATGGACAGCATAAAAGAACACTTACAAAATTTATACCCGGACTGCTGGGAGGAACTGGAACAGCGGATAGAAGCACTGACGGAATCGTGGAAGCTTAAGATGGGGAGTACCTCCGGTGAGGCGCTTTATCCATGGGTGAGCAAGGACGATGTCATGCTGATTACGTACGGTGACGGAATTAAAAGAGAGGGGGAAGCGCCTCTCGCGACACTCCGCTCATTCTTAAACGAGGAGCTCTCCGATACGGTGAGCGCGGTCCATTTACTTCCCATGTTCCCCTATACGTCGGACGACGGATTCTCAGTGACGGATTTTAAGGAGATCAATCCGGAGCTGGGAGACTGGGAAGATATCGGAAATCTGGGGAAACAGTACGATCTGATGTTTGACGCGGTGATCAATCACGTCTCTAAGTCGAGCCGGTACTTTAAAGAGTATGCGGCAGGAAATCCGCACTACCGGGGATTCTTCATCGAGGCGGATCCCGATGGGGACTACAGCACCGTGATCCGGCCCAGAACGCAGCCGCTGCTCACGAAGTTTGATACTTCCATGGGGACGAAGTATCTGTGGACCACCTTCAGCGAGGACCAGCTGGATTTAAACTACAGGGACCCGGAAGTCTTAATGGAGATTCTCGGCGTACTTCTGCTCTACGCGGCGAAGGGCGCGCGGTTTATCCGGTTTGACGCCATCGGCTTTGCCTGGAAGGAGCTGGGGACGACCTGCATGCATCTTCCGCAGACCCACGAGCTGATCAAGCTGATGAGGTGTGTCCTGGAGTCCTGCGCAAGGGGCTGCACGATTATAACAGAGACCAATGTGCCTCATAAGGAGAACATCAGCTACTTTGGCAGCGGCTATGATGAGGCCGGGCTGGTTTACCAGTTTCCGCTTCCTCCGCTGACTCTGTACTCATACTTGAGCGGGAGCGCGGAGCATTTATCGGACTGGGCGGCGGGGCTGGAACCGACCACGGAAGCGACTGCCTACTTTAATTTCCTGGCATCCCACGACGGAATCGGCCTTCGCCCGGTGGAAGACATCTTAAGCGAGGGGGAACGGCGTCTCATGGTGGCACAGGTCATGGAGCGCGGCGGAGAAGTCGGTTACCGTTCCCTGGCCGACGGCAGTATGGTCCCGTATGAACTGAACATCAATTACCTGGACGCCATAGCCGGCAACGAGACGGATATGGGGAAAATGGTCCGCAAATTCCTCGGCTCCCAGTGTATTCTGCTTTCCGTCATGGGGATGCCTGCGATTTATTACCACAGCCTTCTGGGCTCCAGAAACTGTTATAAGGATTTCGAAGAATCAGGGATCAAGAGACGGATTAACAGGGAGAAGCTTGACGCAGACCAGCTGAAGGCGGAACTCTCGGATCCGGATTCCTTAAGAAGCCGGGTGCTGGCCGGATACAGACAGATGTTAAAGATCCGGAAGCAGGAGGACGCGTTCTCGCCCAACAGTCCGCAGCAGGTTCTGAAGCTGGATGAGAGAGTGTTCGCGCTCTTGAGGGGAACGAAAGAAAATCAGATTCTGGTACTTATCAATGTATCGGATGATGTGGTAGAATTGAAGACAGGAATGGCGGGAAGCGGTCTGCTTTCCGGTAAACAGATGAATCAGGAGGTCACGCTGGAGCCATATGAATATCTGTGGATGAAGATTAACAGCTGACATTATAAAAGAGGAGAAGCAGGGTATGGACAGAGATTACAGCTTTTTGGATTCCCTCGACAGGGGAATGTATTTTGATAAGAAAGAGTACGACGGAGCGCCGCTTTTAAGCTACGAAGAGGTAAAGGACAGGCTGCCGGTTCCTATCGTATCCAGCCATCCGGAGTGGGTGGACTGCTACAAGTATGCGATTCAGGTTTTATATACCAACGTACACCGTCCGACAGAGGGCAGCGGGTTTGTGAGCAATTTCGTGGACGCCGCGTTTAATGATGATATTTTCCTCTGGGACACGGTATTTATGACGCTGTTCTGCAATCTTCTTCATCCTTACGTTCCGGGAATCTGTTCCCTGGATAACTTTTACTGCAAGCAGTTCGATGATGGGGAGATACCCAGAGAGATGGTGCGGGAGACGGGAAAAGATTTTCTCCTGTGGGTCAATGCCTTTGACAGCCCGCTGTACTCCTATTTCCAGAATCACTACGGCTTCCGTACCTTAAGAGAACTGGGAAAGCTGCCGTATGAGGACATGTACAAGCCGAATATGGGCCGCATCATCGAGAAGAAGCCGTATCTGACCTTAGACAATCTAAACCATCCCCTTCTCGCCTTCGCGGAATGGGAGAGCTACTGCCATACGAGAGATGCGGCGCGTCTTCACATGGTATTTGAGCCGCTCTACCACTATCATGAGGCGATGAAGTACCATCTGCGCCATCAGAACGGTTTGTACGTTACGGACTGGGCGAGTATGGATAACTCACCGAGAAACAAGCATCTGGGACTCGCAGTGGATACCAGCAGTGAGATGGCCATGTTTGCAGGCAATCTGATTGACATCATGGATGTCCTGGTAAAACGGGGATACGAGGTGCCGGATTACGATATACGGCGTGAAGGCCTCGTGAAGGACCGCACGGTTCTGATCGAGAAAATCAATCACTATATGTGGAACGAACAGGACGGATTTTACTACGATATGACATTTGGCGAGCGCCAGACCAGAATCAAGACGATCGCGGGCTTCTTCCCGCTGGTGTCCGGCGTGGCAGATGAGAAGCAGGGAAAACGTCTCATCGAATGGCTGGAGGACAAGGAGACCTTTAACCGCGTACACCGGATTCCGGTTGTGGCTGCGGACGAAGAGGGATACGATCCAAGAGGCGGATACTGGAGAGGCTCCGTGTGGGCTCCGACCAACGCCCTCGTCACCTGCGGACTGGAGAAGCACGGATTCCATAAGCTGGCCAAGGACATCGCCATCAACCATCTGGACGTGATCGCAAAGGTCTATGAGCAGACGGGAACTATCTGGGAGAACTATCCGCCGGATGAGATATCCAGCGGGGATGCAGACAACAAGGATTTTGTGGGCTGGTCCGGCCTTGCTCCGATTCTCTATCTGATCCAGTACGCCGCAGGCCTGTCCCTCGACAGGAATGAGACGGAAACGACGGTCCGTTGGGAGATATCCGAGCATCTGGTGCGGGGAGGCGTTCTGGGCTGCAAGCGGTACTGGTTTGCAGGAAAGACGGCTGATTTCGAGGCAAAGGACGCAGGCGGGTCCCTTGAGGTGAGCATCCATACAGAGGACTGCTTCAAGTTAAATCTGATCTATCAGGGCGCACAGCACTCGATTATGGTGCAGGGCGACATGAAGCTGACATTTTAAATTCTGACTTGTATGACAAATGAGGCGTGATATTTTATGAAGACAATAGCGATTTACGGCGACAGTATTTCAACGGGAACACACGGGGAGGGCGGCTATGAGGCCATGCTGAAAAGCAGCCTCTCCCTGGAAAAGGTGTATAATTTTGCCGTCGGCTCCAGCGGACTGACGCGAAAGACGCCCGGCGGCATGCTGGAGGTGCTCGATAAGAATCCGGTTCCGGAAGACGCAGAGCTGTTTCTTATCTGGCACGGCAGCAACGACTGGTACTGGGGAAGCGGGATGGAAGAGTTCTCCCATGGGGTAAAGGAAGCTGTGAACAGGCTGCGCGCCGCGGCTCCCACCGCGGAACTGGTCTGGGTGACTCCGATCTACCGGTTTGAGTGTCCGGATGGCATGGCGCAGGCGGGAGAGGCTTACGAACTGTCCAACAAAAACGGATACACCATGCTTGATTACTACGAGGAGCTGGAGCGCTCCAGTAAGCGGCTGGGCTTCCCGCTCATCGACATGCGGCGGCTGTGCGGAATTCACCGCGATAATGCCGGTATATACCTGGAAGACCGGGTTCATCCCAACCGGGCGGGCTACCATAGGATCGGCGCGGTCTTAGACCGGGAGATTCAGAGATTTTGTATATATTAAACGTTTCAGCTTGACATTTCCCCAAAAATCTGTATTAATAGTTTTAGAGACTTGGGGGTGATTGAATGGCAACCATAAAGGAAATTGCGAAGGCGTGCAATGTTTCCGTGGCAACGGTATCAAATATATTGAATGATAAGCCCGGGGCCAGCGCGGCGACCAGGAAAAACGTGATGGCCATGATTGAGAAGATGAATTACACGCCAAACGTGGTGGCCAAAAATCTGAAGCTGCAGAAAACGAGAAGCATCGGCGTGATCGCCGAGGATATGACCATATTCAGCATTCCGGATATCATAGATGGAATTACGGAACAGTGTGAACAGGTGGATTATCAGATCCTTCTGATCAATTTAAGGCTTTATAAAAAGTATAATGATACCTACTACAGCAAGGACGACTACTACGAGGTGGTACACCGTGAGATTAAAAAGCTGATGCAGAAGCAGGTGGAAGGAATCATCTATGTAGCGTCCCATGAGCGGCCGATCTTATGTATACCGGAGAACCTTCCCATACCGGCGGTGATGGCCTACGGCTATTCCAGGACACCGAAGGTGCCCTCCGTCGTGGTGGACGACTGCCATGGCGCATACGAGATCACGAAATACTTAATCGAGAACGGCCATACGAGAATCGGCGTGATTATGGGAAAAGCGGACAGTATCCACGCGCAGTCCCGGCTGGTGGGATACCAGGAGGCGCTGTTTGACAGCGGAATCCTCTATTCCCCGGGTTTCGTGACCGAGGGAGACTGGAACAGGGAGTCAGGCTATGAGGGCATTACGAAGCTTCTTGCAAAGGATATCACGGCGGTATTCTGCATGAACGACCTGATGGCGGGCGGCGTCTACGACAGGCTGGCGGAGTTAGGCATGACGGTGGGTGAGGATCTGTCCGTGGTGGGCTACGATAACCGGGAGCTGTCCAGTTATTATAATCCGCCGCTGACGACCATTGACCTGCCGCTTCACGATATCGGCTACCGGGCCAGCGAAATCATGATTGAGATGCTGGAAGGCAGGGAGATCAGCGAGGAGGAGTCCGTTTGCGCAGTGGAGTGCACCAGGCGGATTCGGAAGTCGGTGAAGGATATATCCGGAAAGAATATGTCTGAGAAGAATGCATCAGAAAAGATTCCGAAGTGACAATGATAGGAAGTACGATCTGCCAACCGATATATATCGGACAGGTAGACTGTACTTCCTTTTTTTGCAGTCATAGGAAAAACCTATACTTGTAGTCAAAGTGCCCTATATAAAACGATTAATAAAATGGAAAAATTGCGCAAAAGTACTTTACAAGGCGATTTTGTTGTGATATTATCTAACATATAAAACAAAAAGATGGATCGAAAGTATGAAAAAAGCATATTGAATGCATAAATGATAAGAAATAACCGATAAAAACATGCCATACGTTAATAATGGTATTTTTTTTATAACATTTATATTAATCGTTTAATATAACGAGAAAGGAGGAAATGCTAAGATGTTTCAGGAAATACCGCTGAGAAATACGAAAATTACCGATGAATTCTGGAAACCTTCCATTGATCTCGTGAGAGAAAGTATTATCCCGTATCAGTGGGAAATATTAAACGATTTAGTAAAGGACGCGGAGCCGAGCCACTGCCTGCACAATTTTAAAGTGGCTGCAAAGGAAGAAGAAGGAGACTTCATGGGAGCCGTGTTCCAGGATACGGACGTGGCGAAATGGCTGGAAGCTGTGGCGTATACGCTGGAGGCTTTTCCGGATGAGGAGCTGGAGCGGCTGGCCGATGAGACTATCGCACTGATCGGGAGAGCCCAGCAGGAAGACGGTTATCTGGATACATACTTTATTATAAAGGAACCGGAGGGACGGTTTAGAAATCTCCAGGAGGGGCACGAACTCTACACCGCGGGCCATATGATAGAAGCCGCTGTTGCCTACTATCAGGCCACCGGGAAGGACGAATTTTTAAAGATTGTCTGTAAAACGGCTGATCTGCTCTGCGATACCTTCGGGCCGGAGGCGGATCAGATTCACGGATATCCCGGCCACCAGGAGATCGAGCTCGCACTGGTTCGTCTTTACCGCGTGACCGGAAGACGGCAGTATCTGGAGCTTGCGAAGTATTTTATCGATATCCGAGGCGTGGGAGCGAATTATTTTCTGGAGGAGCAGAAGAGGAGAGGCGGCAGGGGAATCTTTCCTGAGTTCTCCGGATATGACCCGGCCTATTCCCAGTCCCATATGCCGGTGCGGGATCAGAAGACGGCGGAGGGACACGCAGTCAGAGCCGTCTATATGTACTGTGCTATGGCTGATCTGGCGTTGGAATACGGGGACGAAGCCCTGATGGATGCCTGTAAGACTCTCTGGGACAATATGACCGGAAAGAGAATGTACCTGACAGGAGGAATCGGTTCCTCCGGCATTCTGGAACGGTTCACAACCGATTACGACCTGCCAAACGACCGGAATTACTCCGAGACGTGCGCGTCCATCGGCCTGGCTCTCTTCGGGAGCCGCATGGCGAGAATCACAAAGGACGCTTCCTATATGGACACCGTAGAGCTGGAGCTTTACAACAACATCCTGGCGGGAATCGCCATGGACGGAAAGAGCTTCTTCTATGTAAATCCCCTGGAGGTGTGGCCGGACAACTGCATGAACCGGACTTCCATGGAACACGTCAAGCCGGTGCGCCAGAAATGGTTCGGCGTTGCCTGCTGTCCGCCCAACATTGCGAGAACGTTAGCAAGCCTGGGCCACTATATCGCATTTCGAGAAGAAAAACGGGTTTATGTAAACCTATATGTAAGCACCGTGATCGATGGAATCCTGGAGGATCCGGAAGACCGTCTTAACCCGGAGCATACTCAAAACTCGAAGGGGTCTCTTAAAATCGAGAGTCAGATGCCCTGGAAAGGCCGGTGTGAGATTACACGAGGCGGAGGTGGCGGGAAGGAGATGGAGCTGGCGCTCCGGATTCCCGCATACGCGGAAGGATTTGCAATAACAGGACGTGACGGCAGACCGGTCCGGTGGCATGAGGAGACGGGGTACGCCGTACTGGATGAGGACGGCGGCTATGACCCGGTCATTCTCACCTGGAATATGCCGGCCGCCTATGTGTGGGCCAATCCCATGGTACGGGCTGACGCGGGAAGAGTGGCCGTTAAGAAAGGGCCTGTCGTGTACTGTCTGGAAGAAACGGACAACGGCGCGAATCTGGCCGGAGTCTTTGCAGATACTTCCCAGCCGCCGGCTGAGACCTGGGAACCGGATCTTTTAGGCGGCGTGGTAAGCGTTTCCATTCACGGCAAACGGCTGTCTGCAGGAGCGCCGCAGGAGAAGAAGCTGTACGCCGCAGAACGGCCGCAGTTAGAAGATGTTTCGCTGAAGGCGGTTCCATACGCCAGGTGGTGCAACCGCACGCCGGGTGAGATGACCGTATGGATGAAGGAATTATACCATGTGTGATGCAGGCCAATAAGCCTGATCAGAATAAATGATTCAGAATAAGGAGGAAACTTTTATGAGAAAACGAGTATTAGCAGTTTTACTGACGGCAGCGATGGCAGTTTCAGCCCTCGCAGGATGCGGCTCCAAGAGCGCAGATACGAAAACAGATGATACCAAGGCCGCCGAGACGACGACAGCTGCTTCCGCAGGCAAGAATGAGATGGCCGTGGAAGGCGACGATGTCACCACCTTAAATGTATGGACCTTCATCGAGCTGCACCAGCAGTTTTATGTAGACATGGCGGAGAAATGGAACGCAGAGAATCCGGATAAGAAGGTGAAGCTGGTCTTAAGCAACATGGCTTACGATGATATGCACAACAAGCTGTCTCTGGCTCTGGAGTCAGGCGAAGGCGCGCCGGATATCGTGGATATCGAGCTGGGCAAATTCCCGGCGTTCATGACAGGAAAAATCGGCCTGATGGATCTGACATCTGCAATCGAGCCGTACAGAGACACCGTTGTAGAATCCAGACTCGACATTTACTCCAAGGATGGAAAGATCTACGGCTTCCCGACCCACGTAGGAACCACGGTAGCTTTCTATAACGAAGATCTCTTAAATGCGGCAGGCGTTGACTACAAGAGCATTAAGACATGGGATGACTTCAAGGAAGCGGGCGTCAAGTACTACGAAGCAACCGGCAAGTATTTCGCATGTATCGAAACCAGCGCACAGTGGATGATCAACCTGATGCTGGCTCAAAAGGGCGGAAATTACTTAGACGCTGACGGCAATGTCAACATCACCAGCGACGAGATGGTAGAAGTACTGACCTACATAAAGGGAATGCAGGATACAGGCGCATTTGCAACCGTTCCGGGCGGACAGCCTGACAACGAGGAAGCGTATCCGTTCTATAATTCCGGCGACTACGCAGCACAGATTATGCCTTTCTGGCAGACCTCCAGATACACCAACTACATGACCGACTTAAAGGGCAAGGTAGCAATCGCAGCCGTTCCCGCATTTGAAGGCAGCAAGGTTCAGACCATCGGCGGCGGCGGTACCGGTACGGCTGTTGTAGCCAGCGGCGAGCACGCAGACCTGGCGGCAGAAGTGATGGCATACATCAAGCTGTCTGCTGAAGCAAGTAAGGAAATCTGGAACGTATTGGGCTTTGACCCGGTCAACACAGAAGTATGGACCGACACGGCGCTGACACAGAATCCGGATAACCAGTTTGTACAGTATTTTACCACCTATCCATTTGACGTATTAAATGAAGTAAAAGACAGTATCGGTCTCTTGACCTGCTTTACAGATGAGAAGATGCCGTCCATCAACAACGAATTCTGCAACGTAACGCTCAACAGCATTTACGAGGATGGAATGGATATTAAGGAAGCACTGACCCAGTCCCAGGAAACGTTGGACAATGAATTCAGATAAGTTATGATGGAAAGCATCGAGGAAAGGAGTTAGCGGAATGAAAAAACTGTTTTATTCACAGAAAATAGCCCCATACGTATTTATCTGCCCGTTTGTCATCACGGTCCTTCTGTTCTGGATCGCCCCCATATGCAACGGCGTGCTGTTAAGCTTTCAGGATGTGCTGAAGGATGAGTGGGTGGGGTTTAACAACTACTCCCGGCTGCTGACGGATAAAATCTTTTATAAAGCCGTGTGGAACAGCTTTAAGTATATGGTCGGGACACTGGTTCTGCTGATTCCTTTCCCGATGCTGTTTGCTACATTATTAAACAATAAACTGTTAAAGGGAACCGAGTTCTTTAAATCCGTTTATTTCCTGCCGGCTCTGACGTCGGTAGTGGTAGCAGGTACGATTTTCCGGCTTATGTTCGGAGAATCGGCCTCCTCCCTCTTCAATCAGGTCATTGGATTTTTTGGCCTCGACCCGATCAAATGGTTAAAGGGCGCTAATACCACATATTTTGCCCTCCTTCTGCTGGCCTGCTGGCGCTGGACCGGCGTCAATATCCTCTATTTCCTGGCCGGCCTCCAGAACATTCCGACGGAATTATACGAGGCGGCGTCCATCGACGGAGCGACGAAATGGCAGCAGTTTAAAAGCATTTCCATCCCCCTGTTAAAGCCGACTACAGTCTACGTACTGACCATCAGCATCTACGCGGGCCTGTCCATGTTCCTGGAGAGTACCATGCTGTTCAAGGGCAACAACTCCCCGAACAACATCGGCCTTACCATTGTCGGATACTTATACCGGCAGGGCGTGGAGAAGCGGGCCATGGGATACGCCTGTGCCGTCGGTATGGTGCTTCTTATCATCGTCATGGTTGTCAATGTCATTCAGCTGAAGCTGACAGGTACCTTTAAAGAGGAGGATAAATAGTATGCAGACGAAATTATCCGGTAAATCAAAAAAGGCGAGTCTGGAGCTGTGGGGCAGTACCATCCTGTTCATCGTTCTGGCAATCGTGATTATTCTTCCGATCTGGCTGCTGTTAATCGCCAGCTTCAAGCCCGGAGGCGACTTATTACAGTACGGCTTAAACCTGGATATCAATTTCTCCAGAATGAGCCTCGACAATTTCGTCCTTCTTTTCACGGGACAGCACGAGTACTGGACCTGGTTCTTCAACAGTATCTTTTTAACGGCTCTGACCGTGCTTCTGACACTGGCCGTAAGCGCCTTTGTCGGATACGGCTTTGCGGCGTACGAGTTTAAGGGGAAAAGGGTATTTTTCGTCATCGTCCTTCTTATCCTTTCGATCCCGCTGGAGGTTGTTATGCTGCCGCTGTATAAGCAGATGTCCATGATGAAGCTGATGGACAGCTATACGGCCATTGTCCTTCCGTTCATGGCGCATGCATCCACAATCTTCTTTTTCCGCCAGTACTTACTGAGCCTTCCAAAGTCTCTCTTAGAGGCTGGAAGAATCGACGGCGCCACGGAATACGGAATCTTTTTAAGGCTGATCGTACCGATTATGAAGCCGGCGTTCTCCGCCATGGCAATCTTAAACGGCATGAACGCATGGAACAACTACCTGTGGCCGCTGCTGGTAATCCGTTCTTCGGATAAATACACGCTGACCCTTGGTTTAAATACGCTGATTAACCCTTATGGAGACAATTACAGCCTGCTGATCGTAGGTTCCCTGTTCTCCATTATCCCGATCTTCATCCTGTTTATCGCTTTCCAGAAGTATTTCATTGAAGGCATGACGGCCGGAGCGGTGAAAGGCTAGACGTCGGAGGGGGAAACATGTATGAATCAGTTTAACTATAAAAAGACTCCGGAAAATGTCCCGTTTATCAGTAACCGGGCAGACCCGTATGTGACGCGCCACGACGACGGCACGTATTACTTTACGGCCAGCGTTCCGGAGTACGACAGAATAATATTGAGAAAGTCGGATTCCCTTATGGGGCTTCGGGAGGCTCCCGAGAAAACGGTATGGAAAAAACATGAAAGCGGTGAGATGAGCGCCCACATCTGGGCGCCGGAGCTTCACCGGATCGGAGACGCCTGGTATCTCTACTTTGCTGCGGGCGCTGCAGAGGATGTCTGGGCCATCCGGCCGTATGTGCTGGAGTGCAGGGCGGAGGATCCCATGGAAGGTCCCTGGCAGGAATTGGGGATGATGGAGGCCGCAGATGATTTTTCCTTTCAGGATTTTTCCCTGGATATGACCGTCTTTGCTTCGTACGGCGCGTGGTACTGTGTCTGGGCGGAAAAGGTGAGCGTGGGAAAGAAAATTTCCAATCTCTATATTGCCAGGATGAAGTCCCCGCATAGTCTGGCGACGAAGCAGGTTCTCCTGTCGTCCCCGGATTACGACTGGGAGCGGGTTGATTTCTGGGTCAATGAGGGGCCGGCGGTTATTCGGCGGAACGGACGCATCTGCATGACGTATTCGGCCAGCGCCACAGGCGCGGAATACTGCATGGGCTTACTGAGCGCCGAAGAGGACAGTGACCTTCTCGACCCCGCCAGCTGGACCAAGGAACGTCTGCCGGTACTTGTGACTGATGAAACGGCCGGACTGTACGGTCCCGGCCATAATTCCTTCACTGTCGATGAGAATGGCCGGGATATCATGGTATTTCACGCCCGGCAGTACGATGAGATCACGGGAGATCCGCTGTATGATCCGAACCGGCACGCGTATCTGGCTTGTGTGGAATGGGAGGACGGGGAGATGGTTTTCAAGCCGATGAGGCTTTAGGCAGAAGACAGACCACAGACAACATTTGACAGACTGCATCCCCTGTGATACACTGATGAAGTAAAACGAAAATAAACGAAATCAAAAACGCTTCTGCCGATTGCGGCGATAAACGTTTTTATGAGGATAACAGCGATGAACAGACCAGCTCATGCATTCACTTATGAATATTGCAGCGATACCTTCAGTGCAGAGACTTACTGCAGTGAAGCTTTTGGCGTACAATATAAGAGGGAATCCATGCAGTCGGGATATGGTTTATCGTGAAATCCGTTTAGACATTTTGAATGTAAAATGTAATGATATCGGAGGAATCGCTGCCCGGCGGTTCCTTTTTTGTGTGCAGCAGGATATCCGCCATACTATAAAAAATAATTTCAAAAATCTTTAAAGTAATGCAAATTTGCATTGTTCGGTGTGGTAAAGTATGACCATAGACAACAGACCATAGACAACAGAAAGAAAGACTGAAACGTAATATTTGAGGATGCGTAAGCCCAGCGGCGAGGGCAGGAGACTGTAAATCTCTCACATCGGAAACAACGCAGGTTCGAGTCCTGCCGCATCCATTTTTCGTCAAACGAAGCGAGACGGGAGCCGACGCGCTTCGGAAAAAGGGGAAATTCAAGATTTGGAAAAGTGATCGAGAGGATTAAGATGATACTTTGCTAAAGTATTGTGCCGTCAGGCACCGGGGGTTCGAATCCCTCCTTTTCCGTTTGAAGTATTTTATAATAGGAAGAAAGGAATGGAAAACGAAATGGAAACCGTCGTACTACGTGAGCGATATTACAGCAGCGCGCCTGTCAGTTATGATAACTACAGGCTTTTTTGCGTTGCAGCAGACGATCGCTTAAAGAACGTGCGGCGGATATCCAGTCCCGCGGCAGGGACCGCATGATCTTTAAGCCTCAACAGGAGGATGAGTATCATGCATCAGGTTTTATTTCCGCTGGTGATTGTAAATATATTAAAACAACATGGATCAAAGGAGCAGCCGCTGACGATCTCGCAGATCGCGGATAGGATCAACCGGCAGTACGCACCGTTTTCGGACCGGGAACAGGTCATCAACCGTTCTACCGTGGCCAGGACACTGGAATCGCTGGTGCTGTACACGGAGGTCGGCGATCTGCTGGATTTCTGTGTCGTAGAGGGCGGTTCGGCGAATAAGAAAAAATACTACATCGAAAATCACAAAATTGGATAAATTTTGGCAGGAGCAAGTCCGAATAATTTACTGCCCTGCGGCTCATACTAGATTTTGTACAAAAGAAGTACAAAACAGAAACAGGTGAGTCCATGGAGAAACCGAGTAGGAAACTGAAGAAAACTTTTTTAATACTGGGAGTTACGGGGGCAGTTTATGCAAGCTTTAAGTATCTGCTGCCCCTGGTGATTCCCTTTTTGATTGCATATATATTTGCCCTGGCACTTCGCCCTTCCGCCGTATGGCTGGAAAAGAAATGCAGGTTTACATTAAAACGGAAAGAAGTCCATCTGCCCCTGGCACTTATCGGCGGCGTCCAGATCATCATCCTGATGGCGCTGTTCGGCACGCTTCTGTATTATGGCGGGAGAAAGCTGTGTATGGAGGCGAATTTGTTCTTCGACAACCTTCCGCAGATGATTAACAGCCTCGACCGCTGGCTGACCGGATGCTGCTTCTTTACCGAGAATCTCTTCCGCCTTCCCAGGGGCTTTCTGGTGAAAATGCTGCGTGAGATGCTGGTCGGCGGCGGGAAGGCCATGAAGGATGCCGCCATGCCGTTTTTAATGGTAAATTCCATGACCGTCGTGCGCTGTTTCGTGGAGGTTACGGTCATGACCATTATTCTGTTTATCGCCACCATCCTCTCCCTTCAGGAGATGGAGGATATTCGGATGCGCCGTGACAATTCCATTTTCCGCCACGAATTTGCCCTGCTGGGCAGCAGGCTGACCATGGTAGGCAGTGCATGGCTGAAGACACAGGGAAGCATCATGTTCCTGACCATGTGCATCTGCACTGCAGGCCTTTTCCTTATGGGCAATCAGTACAGCCTGCTTCTGGGAATCGGAATTGGCCTTCTCGACGCGCTTCCCATCTTCGGCACGGGAACGGTACTGATCCCCTGGGCTCTGTTTCGCCTGGTAAATGGAGACTGGCTCTACGGAATCGGCCTCTTTGTCATCTATATTATCTGCTACTTCCTCCGTCAGGTGATGGAGGCCAAAATCATGGCAGACAAGGTTGGCCTGACACCGCTTGAAACGCTGATCTCCATGTATGTGGGACTTCAGCTGTTCGGCCTTCTGGGCTTTATCCTGGGGCCGATCGGACTCCTGATTATTGAAGATCTGGTGGAACTGTACGGCGGCTAGTGGTATACTGGTTCCATATAAGAATCTCAACAGGCGTGCCGGGGCAGCGATGCCATGGCAGAAATGGAGGCAGCAATGGAGCCGGAGAAATTGATCGAATTTTTAGGAATATTGGAAAAACTAAAATGCAATACCCGCCATAACTGGACCACCTCCGGCAGGAGGGAGAGCGTAGCAGAGCACAGCTGGCGTCTGGCGGTTATGGCATTTCTGCTGAAGGATGAATTCCCGGAGCTGGACATGGACCGGGTGGTGAACATGTGTCTGATCCACGACTGGGGCGAGGCCATTACCGGGGATATTCCTGCCTTTATAAAAGGCGGTGCAGATGAAGAGACGGAGAGCGCCGTCATTCGGACCATGACTGGTTCCCTCCCCGATAATCTGGCATGCAGGCTTAATGGCCTTTTCGACGAGATGGAGGCGCTTCAGACGAAGGAGGCAAGACTCACCAAGGCTCTGGACAAGATCGAGACCCTGATTCAGCATAACGAGGCGGGCGCGGACACATGGCTCCCTCTGGAATATGAGCTGAATCTTACATATGGCGATGACATATCGAACATGTCAGAATACACCAGACGTTTACGTGATCTGGTCAGGCAGGAGTCCGAGCGGATTATAAGCGAAAAGCCGCTGGGGGATAAAGAATGCGGCAGTACAGGAAGCCACAGCGCTCTTGACGATGAGACCTTCGAAAAAATAAAGGCGCTCCGCAGAGAACTCCACAAAATCCCGGAACTGTCCGGCCAGGAACGAAGGACTATGGAAGTGTTAAAAACGTTTATCAGAGAACACACCTCCCTTTCGGTCACAGACCGCGGCGGCTGGTTCTACGCCCTCCATCAGGAAAACGGCGCTGAGGAAACCGTTGTCTTCTGCGCGGACATGGACGCCATAAAAGGCGCCGGTAACATTCCTTATCACGGATGCGGCCACGACGGCCACAGCGCCATTCTGGCGGGGCTCTGCCTCCTGACGGAGGGGCGGGTTTTTCAAAAGAATCTCTGCTTCCTCTTCCAGCCTGCCGAGGAGACCGGAGAAGGCGGAAATCCATGCAGCAGATTATTAGAAGAACTGGGCGCGGACAGAGTCTACGGCTATCACAATCTCCCAGGCTATCCGCTGGGTACTGCGGTTATGAGGAGGGAGACAATTTCCTGTGATACCGTAAACACCCCTGAGATCACAGACATGAGCCGGATGCTTTTCGAGCAGGAAGGAATCCCCTGCCTCGAAGCCGCCGCCCCATTCCGCTGGTCTGAGGATTTCGGATGGTATTTAAAGAAATGCCAGGGCATGTATTTCGGCATAGGAGCCGGTGAAGACTGTCCGGACCTTCACACGCCAGAATATGAGTTCCCGGACGAAGTGATCAGAAATGCGGTCAGATGCCTGTATCTGCTTGCGGAGATATAGGCGTATCCCCGTGTTGTGTGTCACCTTCCGTGAAAATGGTATGGAATAATAAATCAAATATTTATGAAGAAAGCATAGAGCGTGTCATGGAAAATATAAAAGCAGAAATCAAGATGAGTGATTTGGAAAAAGTTGATATCAGGGTGGGGACGATCGAACTGGTGGAAGACGTACCGAAATCAGATAAATTGGTAAAGCTGACCGTGGATTTCGGTACATTTAAGAGGACAATTCTCGTCGGACTGAAAAAAGAACGGGAGAATCCAGGAGAAGTAGAAGGGAAACAGGCGTTGTTTGTTGTGAATCTGGCGCCGAGAGAGATGTTTGGCATCGAGTCCCATGGAATGCTGTGGGACATTGGTTATGAGGACGGAATCGTACCAGTTCTTGCGATGCCCGAAAAACCTGTTCCGAACGGAACGAGGGTGGGGTAATCAGCGAAGAAGACGAAGGAGGTTAGAAGTAAAATGAAAAAGAGGATGGCAATGATCGTATTTTCCCTGTTCTTTCTCTGTTCCTGTGCCCCTAATACAGGGCAGAGCGGAAGCGGCAGTCAGACTGAGCCGCCGATCGCCTCCATACCTGAAACGAGTACCGGGACCATTGAGGTATTGGCTCCCTATTCGGATGTGCGTGGGTTTGATGAAGTCAATACACTGCGTTCCGGTGAGTATGTTCCGGCGGATATGATTACATACTGGTTTAATCAAAATACGCTTTTTGAGGGAAACGAAGCGCTTGCGGCCGAGATTATGGAAACTGGAAAAAATCCCGGACTGCATGTGCAGGAACTTCATGACCGGGGAATTACAGGTAAAAACGTGACAGTGGCAATCATTGACCAGCCCTTACTGCCCGGACATCCAGAGTATGCAGGCAAGATTGAAGAGTACTATACCGTGGGATTGACCGAAAAAGACCGCCCCAGTTCGATGCATGGCCCTGCGGTAACAAGTCTGCTTGCGGGGAACTCCATCGGAACAGCCCCGGATGTCAGGCTGTACTATGCAGCAATCAAATTCTGGGACAGAAACGCATCGGAAATGGCAGGCCAGGCGCTGGACTGGATGATCGAGCAGAATAAAACACTGCCGGAGTCTGAAAAAATTCGTGCTGTCAGTGTATCAGCAGACCTCACAAACACGGAATATTTTGATCATCCTGAGGTGTGGGACGAGGCGGTGAAACGGGCCCGGGAGGCCGGTATCTTGGTATTGGACTGCAGAGCGGACTATGATACCTGTGTATTCTGGCCCAGCTTTTTTGATTTCGATCAACGGGATGATATTACGGCGAGCAAAATCGGAACGCCTGACGGTGATTTTTTGGAATGTCCTGTGCAGGCCCTGGGAACCCCGGTGGGATACCGCACCACGGCAGAGGTCTCCAGTGAAGGTGAGTATTCTTACAGCTATGACGCGTCAGGCGGACATAGCTGGGCAATTCCTTATGGGACAGGCGTCCTGGCTCTGGGCTGGCAGGTAAATCCATCGCTGACAGGCCAGGAGCTGTTGGATCTCATGCGGCAGACGGCTTACGAAAATGATTCCGGGGAGCGTTTTCTGGATCCAGCTGCTTTTATAGATGCGGTTCAGTCAACGGTGCATGAAAATCAGCAGGGGCAAGTTCTGATCTCCCCTTGACAAAGAAATCCAAATAGCGTAAAATCAACCATACAAGCTAACATAACAACATACGTTTCAGACGTGGAAGAGGATTAGTAAGCGATGATGCATTCCAGAGAGAGGGTCACTGGTGGAAGACCTTCATGCCCCTGGTCGCCCAACCTGCCTTGGAGTCCCGCAGCAAACTGCGGCGCATATCCGGCGTTATCGGAGATACAAGTGAGTCACGATTGTGGCTAAATTGGGTGGTACCACCGAGCTGTTCGGTCCCTTGTCTGGGGATCGGCGGCTCTTTTTTGTTTCACGGGATGCGCCCTCCGTGCTGAAGCAGCCGCGCTCCGGCGCAGGAGTCCGGCCTGCCGGACTCTATTGACAGGAAAATACGTAAATTTAAGAGGTAAAGGAGAATTGTTATGGCAAAGGACAAAAAGTTAGTAGAAGCAATCACATCAATGGATGTGGACTTCGCCCAGTGGTATACCGATGTGGTGAAGAAAGCGGAACTCATCGACTATTCCAGCGTAAAGGGCTGTATGGTCATCAAACCGGCCGGTTATGCGATCTGGGAGAATATCCAGAAGGAACTGGACGGAAGATTTAAAGAGGTTGGCGTGGAAAATGTATACATGCCGATGTTTATTCCGGAGAGTCTTCTCGAGAAGGAAAAGGATCATGTTGAAGGGTTCGCGCCGGAGGTGGCATGGGTGACCTATGGCGGTCTGGAGCCGCTTGCAGAGCGCCTCTGTGTGAGACCGACTTCAGAGACTCTGTTCTGTGATTTTTACGCGAGGGACATTCAGTCTTACCGCGATCTGCCGAAGGTATATAACCAGTGGTGTTCCGTTGTGCGCTGGGAGAAGACGACGAGACCGTTCTTACGTTCCCGCGAGTTCTTATGGCAGGAGGGCCATACGGCTCATGCCACAGCAGAGGACGCGCAGGCAAGAACCGAGCAGATGTTAAATCTCTACGCCGATTTCTGTGAGGAAGTCCTGGCCATGCCGGTTATCCGCGGCCAGAAGACCGACAAGGAGAAATTCGCCGGAGCAGAAGCTACCTACACGATCGAGGCGCTGATGCACGACGGCAAGGCACTTCAGTCCGGAACGAGCCATAACTTTGGCGATGGATTTGCAAAAGCCTTCGAAATCCAGTATTCTGATAAAGAAAACAAGCTGCAGTACGTACACCAGACCTCCTGGGGCATGAGCACCCGTCTGATCGGCGGCATCATCATGGTACACGGCGATGACAACGGCCTCGTGCTGCCTCCGAGAATCGCACCGGTTCAGGTGATGATTGTTCCGATCCAGCAGTCGAAGGAAGGCGTTCTGGAGAAGGCGGCCGAGATCAAATCCGTGCTGTCCGGATACCGTGTGAAGGTGGATGACACCGACAAGAGCCCGGGATGGAAATTCGCTGAATCTGAGATGCGCGGTATTCCGGTCCGCGTGGAGATCGGACCGAAGGATATTGAGGCAGGCCAGGCCATTCTGGTTCGCCGTGATACCCACGAGAAGACCGCCGTTTCCCTGGATGAGATCGGTCAGAAGGTTGGAGAACTGCTCGATACCATCCAGCGCGATATGTACGAGCGCGCACTGGCACACCGTGAGGCCCATACGTATGAGGCGACTGATTTTGATACATTTACAAAGACGATTGAAGAGAAACCGGGCTTCGTAAAAGCCATGTGGTGCGGATGCCAGGAATGTGAAGACAAGATCAAGGAACTGACAGGAGCGACTTCACGCTGTATGCCATTTAAGCAGGAGAAACTTTCCGATACGTGTATCTGCTGCGGAAAGCCGGCGGCGAAGATGGTATACTGGGGCCGCGCATATTAATGCTTGTATCGATTCAACCGTAAGGCTGGTGGATTGAAACTAATATAGAAATGAGATGATGGCATGGGGATAGAAATGCGGGTTCCGGCGGACGCGGAGCAGATCATTGAAAAACTGAATGAGCACGGATTTGAGGCGTATGTCGTGGGCGGGTGCGTCCGCGACAGCCTGCTGGGTAAAGAGCCGGAGGACTGGGATATCACCACCTCGGCGAAGCCAGAGGAAGTAAAGGCCATTTTCAGCCGGACGATCGATACGGGGATCCAGCACGGCACGGTTACGGTGATGCTTAACCGGCAGGGCTATGAAGTGACCACGTACCGGGTGGACGGTGAGTATGAGGATGGGCGCCATCCGAAGTCCGTAGATTTTACCACCAGCCTTTTAGAAGACTTAAAACGCCGCGATTTCACCATCAACGCCATGGCTTACAACGGCCGCGAGGGGCTGGTGGATGCATTTGGCGGTATGGAGGATTTAGAGAACCGGGTGATCCGGTGCGTTGGGAGCGCCGTGAACCGCTTTACGGAGGATGCACTCCGAATCTTGAGGGCAGTCCGGTTTTCCGCACAGCTCGATTTCCGGATTGAGGACGAGACATACGAGGCGATTTCCCTGATCGCGCCCAACCTGGAAAAGGTGAGCAAAGAGCGTATCGCGACGGAGCTTACGAAGCTGCTGCTGTCCGGCCATCCGGAGAAGATGAAGAGAGTATCCGACACCGGGGCTTCCCGCTATATCTCGGAGCCATTTTTTAAGGCAGCCGTGCTGAGCAAAGGCGAGCTGCGTCCGCTGGGATGTCTTCCTGCTGTAAAATATATGAGATGGGCCGGCTTCCTCCGCAGGGAGCAGGGGGAGACGGCGGCAGACATACTGCGGGATCTGAAGATGGACTGTGACACCATGGATCGGGTAAAAATACTTGTATCCCGGTGGAGGACGCCGATCGCCGCTGAAAAACCGGCGATCCGGCGGGTGATGAACCAGATTCCCGGCGATCTCTTCGACAGCCTGCTCTGCTTCCAGACGGTATTTGCCGGAGAAGTAGGCGAAGGCTATGGAGAGACGTTAGAGACGGTTAAGGCACTGGCGGAGGAGATCCGCGGGGCCGGAGACCCGGTGAATTTAAAGGATCTGGCCGTAGATGGCCGCGATCTGATGGCGGCCGGCATGAAGCCGGGACCAGCGCTTGGAAAGACGCTGAATGCGCTGATGGAACAGGTGCTGGAGCGTCCGGAGTGCAACGAGAGAGCGTATCTGCTGCGCGCCGCCGGACTGGAAAATGGGATAAAGGAATCATGAGAAGGAGTTTGGCCCCTGCGGCCGCGGCTGTGTAAAAACAGCAGCGGAAGCAGGGGCCAAACTTTCTTTTTTCACGTATATTTCCGTTCCGCCACTCATACCCTAGAAGTAGCCGATGAGCTAAGAGTTGGAGGGGTGGTTGTGATAGAGAAATACACAGAGGTGCTTTCGCAGTATGAGCTTGAAATTCTGGATGTGAGACGCGGCCGCGGCGCCTGGCTGTGTGAGACAAACCAGGGCCTGAAGCTTCTCAGAGAATATAAAGGGACCATAAAACGGCTGGATTTCGAAGACCAGGTGTTTACACAGCTGGAAGAGGCCTGGCACCCTTTTGTGGACCGTTATGTGAGAAACCGTGAGGGCGAACTGCTTTCCAGCGCGGATGACGGGACGAGATGGATCGTAAAAGACTGGTATGCCGACAAAGAGTGTAATTTAAAAGACGACAAAGAAGTCCTCAGAGCCATTACGCAGATTGCCAGTTTACATAAAATGTTGCGAGAGATCGAATTCAAGGAAGAGTGGAATCTCGGTTCTATTCTCGTGCAGCTTCCGGGAGATGAGATGGAGCGCCATAACCGGGAGCTTATAAGGGCGCGTTCCTTTATCCGAAACAAGAGAAAAAAGACGGAGTTTGAACTCTGCGTCATAGGAAACTACGATATGTTCTACGAGCAGGCCAAGGACGCCAGACTTGGCATGAAGGAATTCTGTGCGTATCACGGAGATGAGGAATGCTATCTGTGTCACGGAGACTTAAACCAGCATCATATCCTGATGTGTCCCAGGGACGTGGCCGTGGTGGAATTTAACCGCATGCATCTGGGAATGCAGATGGAAGACCTGTACCATTTTATGAGAAAGGCCATGGAGAAGCATGACTGGAGTTTAAAACTCGGCACCTCCATGCTGGAAACGTATTCCAAAATCCTTCCGCTTTCGGACACAGACAGGACCTGCCTTTACTATCTGTTTTTGTATCCGGAAAAATACTGGAAACAGATCAATTTCTACTACAATGCGAACAAAGCCTGGATTCCGGCCAGAAATATCGAGAAATTGAAGGACCTGGAATTGCAGCAGCCGCTTCGCAATGAGTTCCTTTCCAGAATTAAATAACACAATTTCGCTTTCCTTTTAAGCTGTTATGATTTATAATGTTGATAACAGAATGGAGAGAAAGGAGTATTGTGTTTTATGAAAGACTATAAGAGTATTTATGAAGAATGGCTGGCTAATCCATACTTCGATGAGGCTACGAAAGAAGAACTCCGGTCCATTAAAGAGGACGAGAATGAAATTAAAGAAAGGTTTTACCAGGATCTGGAATTTGGCACGGCAGGCCTGCGCGGCATCATCGGCGCGGGAATCAACCGTATGAATATTTATGTGGTCCGCAGGGCAACCCAGGGGCTTGCCAATCATATTATCAAGCAGGGCGGCGCCGATAAAGGCGTGGCTATCGCTTACGATTCCAGACATATGTCTCCGGAATTTGCAGAGGAAGCGGCCCTTACTCTGGCGGCCAACGGCATTAAGGCCTATAAGTTTGAATCCCTGCGTCCGACTCCTGAACTTTCCTTCGCAGTCAGGGAACTGGGCTGTATCGCCGGTATCAACATCACCGCAAGCCACAACCCGCCTGAGTATAACGGATACAAAGTTTACTGGGAGGACGGCGCACAGTTTACCCCGCCTCACGACAAGGGAGTAACCGCGGAGGTTCTGGCGATCACAGACCTTTCCACGGTAAAGACCACCGATGTGGAATCCGCAAAGGCAGCAGGCAAGTACGAGATCATCGGCGAAGCCATTGATGATAAATACATCGCGCAGGTAAAAGCCCAGGTAGTGAATCAGGAAGCGATCGACAAGATGCAGGACAGCATCCAGATTGTATATACTCCACTCCACGGCACAGGCAACATTCCGGCCAGGAGAGCGCTGGCTGAGATCGGCTTCAGCCACGTATATGTGGTTCCGGAGCAGGAGCTTCCGGATGGAGACTTCCCGACCGTCAGCTATCCGAACCCGGAGGCAGAGGAAGCCTTTGAACTGGGCCTCGCTCTGGCAAAGGAGAAGGACGCCGATTTAGTGCTGGCGACCGATCCGGATGCAGACCGTCTCGGCGTTTACGTAAAAGATGCGAAGTCCGGCGACTACATTCCGCTTACAGGCAACATGTCAGGTTCCCTGTTATGTGAATATGTGCTGAGCCAGAAGAAGGAGCGCGGTGCCATTCCGGAGGATGGACAGGTGGTGAAGTCCATCGTTACCACCAATCTGGTTGACGCGGTGGCGAAGTCCTACGGATGCGAGCTGATTGAGGTTCTGACCGGATTTAAGTATATCGGCCAGCAGATTTTAAAAGAAGAGAATACGGGATACGGAACGTATTTATTCGGTCTGGAGGAGAGCTACGGCTGTCTGATCGGTACGTATGCCCGTGATAAAGACGCGATTTCCGCTACGGTAGCGCTCTGTGAGGCAGCCGCTTATTATAAGATGAAGGGCATGACCTTATGGGATGCCATGATTGCCATCTATGAGAAGTACGGCTACTATAAAGACGCCGTCAAGTCCATCGGACTGAAGGGAATCGAGGGCCAGGCAAAGATCCAGGCCATCATGGATACATTAAGAAACAACACACCAACCGAAGTGGGCGGATACAGGACGGTCTCTGCCAGGGACTATAAGCTGGATACCATTAAGGATATGGAAAACGGCGAAGTAAAACCGACCGGACTTCCGGAGTCAAACGTTCTCTATTACGATCTGACCGATGATGCATGGCTGTGTGTAAGGCCATCCGGCACAGAGCCGAAGATCAAGTTCTACTATGGGATCAAGGGAACTTCCCTTGCGGATGCGGATGAGAAATCTGCGAAGCTGGGTGAAGCGGTGATGGCCATGGTGGATTCCATGATGTAGGGAACTGCGTTTCATGAAGACGAAATAAGTAATGGAATAAAAAGGGAAGTATCACCAGTGATTTTTATATCATGGATGATGCTTTCCTTTTTAATATGCATAAGAGGCTAGGCCGGTTATATCCCGGCTTCTTTCATAAGTTCCATGATCTTTTCCATCCGCTGCTCCATATCTTTCCCGGTATATTTGGGGAAATGAGCCTCGCGTACGATTCTGCCGTCACACAGGAACAGGACGCGCTCCGTGCGGGCTGCGATCCTGGCATCGTGCGTTACCAGCATGACTGCGGTTCCCTGTGCGTTGATTTCCGTAAATATATCCATAATCTCCTGGGCGGATTTTGAGTTTAAGGCGCCGGTGGGTTCATCGCCAAACAGGATTCTTGGGTCATTCATGAGGGCGCGGCAGATTCCGGCGCGCTGGAGCTGTCCGCCCGAGGCACGGGAGATATCCCTGTCCTCCAGCTCCCCGATTCCGGTCTCCTTCATGAGTGATCTTGCCTTTTCGGTGATCCGGGAGACATCCTTCTTTTTATCCCGCAGGGATGGGAGGATGATATTGTCCAGAATGTTTAAATTCTTCAGCAGAGTGGGCTGCTGGAAGACGAAGCCCATCTGTGTCCGGCGAAGGTCTGCCAGCTGGTTTTCCGTGCAGGCGGACAGTTCGCTGCCGCAGAAGGATACGCTGCCGCTGTCGATGCGGTCCATACCGCTCAGTGCGAAGAGAAGCGTCGATTTTCCAGAACCTGAGGGACCCATCACCGAGATAAATTCGCCCTCGCGGACCGACAGGCTGATACCATCCAGGATGCGCTGGTTTTGGGATCCCTCGTGAAACGATTTGATGATATTTTTGGCGTGTATGATTTCTTCCATGTTATACCTTTCTATGTTATACCTTTCCATGCTATTCCTTTCCATATTCAGCTATTGTGATCTTCTTTATTCCCTTTGTGCCGGCAAGTGAGGCGGAGACCGCGGTGTAGATCATGAGAAGCGGGCAGAGCAGACAGGACAGGAGAGGGTTTACCGCAAAGCGGAAGGAGGGGGCGCCGAAACCGGAGAGCACCAGGCTGGCCAATGCCCCGCCTACAGTATTGGCCAGAAGGATTCCGGCAAAGACTCCACACACGGATACGAGTACGAAACGGCTTATATACTGCAGCCGGATGTCCCCGGCCGTGAACCCGGAGGCCTTCATCACGGCGATGGAGTAGCGGTCCTTTGCGGTCAGCATGTTGACAAACAGCAGTGTAATCAGACCGGTGAGCGCAAGAGCCACCGCAGCCGCAGCGATGGCCGCCATGCGGATGGAGTTAAGCGTTGGTCCGTAAGTCTGGGCGACGTAATCGCGGATATCCGTGACTTTCGTATCGTGAAATGTGTCCCCATATTCACGGACAGTCTGTGAGAGCATCGAGGGATCCTTCAGTCCGGCATAGATGACGGCCCATACCGTATCGTCTGAATCCGCCGGGAAGGAGGCCTTCGCCGTTTTTCCTCCGTTGGTGATGTCGGAATAGATTCCGCATACCGTCATGGTCTGTGTACCGCTGCCGGTAATCAGTGTGAGGCTGTCGCCCGGGTTCTTGCCCAGCTCTTCGGCGTTCATGGCAGAGAGGGCGATCTCATCGGGGGAGACAGGGGCCTGCCCTTTTACGTAGGAAACAGGAAATACCCGGTGATCCCCCAGCTCTGTCAGGAGATTACTAACGGTACCGTCCGGCGTTTCCACCTGAAATGCCTTGGTAATCAGCGAAGTATGGCGGAGAATGGAGGCGTCCTGTTCCATCTCCCGGGCGATCCGGGCGGCGTCTTCTGCCAAATGGTCTGACTGGCGCAGATCGATCCGCAGATCACAGTTACCGATTCCCATGTAGGTGACGAAGCCCCTGGACGACATGGTGGTATACAGATTGATGGGAATCACAAGGAGAAATGCCGCAAAGAGAAGTACGATAAAATTGACGCCGTACAGCTTCTTTTGCAGGAGTACATCCCGGATTCCCAGGAAGATGCTGACATTGGAAAAATGGCTGTGGCTCAGAGCCATCCGGCCGGCGCCGCCGGAAGCCATCGGTCCGGTACCGCGCCGCATGGCCTCGGAGGCGGATATTTTATGTAAACGTCCCAAAACTCCGTTTACATAAAGCAGAATGGCAAAAAATACGATCAAAACGCCCGCCGGTGCGAGGAAGAAGGCGGCCGGGCCGTTTCCGCCGGTTCCCATGTTTAGACGGATATTCTGAAGGAGAAGGTTTTTAAGCAGGAATGACAGAATGATGCCTGCCGTACATCCGGCCGCGGCAATCGCCGCATATTTGGCGAGATACAGTTTCTTTATGTCGGAGACGCGCAGGCCGATCGCCTTCATCACGCCCAGTTCCCGGCAGTCGGACTCCAACTGGGCCAGGAGCGTAAAACGAATGCATAAGAAGGCGATCATTACGGTCAGGAATCCGAGAAGCAGGATCACGGCGATCATCATGCCGTCGGATAAGGCGCCCAGCATGCGAAACAGTGGGTATGTGACGGCCGGACCGTTGGAAGGAAGCCCGGCGGCCATATAATCAGCGGCAAAGGCGTCCAGGGCCGATAAATCTTTTAAACGGAACTCAATTAGATGTTCCATGGTTCCGAGGTCTCTCAGCCGCTCAAAATCCTGGGGACTTACGAGGAAGCGTTTGGAGGAAGAGAGCATGGAATTCATCTGTGAATCCCGCAGAAATCCGGCTGCGCGAAACGGAATTCCGCAGACGGAGACGGTGTCGCCGGTCTTCATGGCAGCTTCCTGCATATAGCAGACCGGAACGTAGATATCCCCTACGGCAGGGGTGATGACGGCTCCATCCAGGTCCAGAAGGTAATCAAACGCACCGCTCTGAGTGGAAATACCGTTGTCCTGCGTACTGCTGATCAGGGATTGGCCGTTCAGTTCAATCTCCCCGTTGTCAATATTTAAAAACCCCAGAATTTGATACCGGTCAACTGCCTCATGGTGTGAGGCAAAACGGTTTAAGGGCTCAGCATCCAGCGGGCCGGAGTGCATCTGCATGAAATGGGGTGTCTCTGCCTGCACCATCAGCCGGTCCAGGGCGCCCGCAAGGTTCAGAGCCAGAATAACGGCCAGGGAGACGAGCATGGCGGCCAGCGCCACAAACAGGGTAGTGATCATGGTGGTGAGCCGGCTTTTTCTGATATCGTTACGGATGATGCGGCAATAGTTCATAACTTACCTCGTTTCTTCAAGAGCCCTCACGGATTTGATCCGGCAGGGCAGAAAGGATATGGCGGCCAGGAAAAGACCGGCTGCGACGATCAGGAGACCGGAACCTCTCCCGGAGCCGATGGAAAACAGCGCGCCGGTACCGTCTGCCAGAATGCCGGAAATTGCATAAGCGGCCACGTATCCCAGCTGTGACAGGACACCGATCAGCCCCCAGGCTCTTCCCTGGAAATCATCGGCAATGTTCGTGCGGACGAGAAAATCCAGCGCTGCGTTTGCAAAAGGCAGGGAGGAGAAGAAAAGAAATCCAAAGATGCAGATAACAACGATGTTTTCCCGGATTCCAAAACCGGCCATGAAGATTCCCGCTGCAAAGAGGGCGGCAGACAGGATGACCACGCGGTTTTTCTTCAAACTGACCGTCCCGATCACCAGACTGGAGATGAGCATGCCCGAGGCGCAGATGGTCTCGGAAACGCCGAGGACAGTGCTGTCTGCGAAGCCCAGGATCATCGGGCCGAAAAGCGTCTGGATAAAGCCTAAGAAAAATGTGATGGCAGAAGACAGAATAACCAGCACCAGCACGCCCTTCTTCTGCGTGATGGCATTCCATCCTTCCGAAAATTCTCTGGTAAAGGATTTTTTCTCCATTGTCTTCCTGGAGTCGATCCCTTTCCGGACGACCAGCGTCGCAGTAACTGTTAAGAAAAAGGTAGCGGTGTCTAAGAGAAGCAGAAGACGAATATCGGAGATAGTGAGCAGCAGGCCTGCAAGTACCGGAGAAATCAGGTATTTCGCAGATCCTGCGACACCCACCAGACCGCTGGCCTTCGTATACTGTTCCGGCGTCAGTAAGTCGGTCACCGTGGCCTTGTAGGCGGGATCGAGAAGCGAGGAAAACACAGAACTTATGGTAACGCCCACACAGATCTGCCACAACGCGGCCTCCCCCTTAGAGAGGCAGAACAGGATGAAAAGGAGTCCCAGCGCGGACAGGCCGTCGCCCAGAATCATTAAGAGCCTGCGGTCGTAACGGTCTGCCAGAACCCCGGCAGGAACGCCCAGAATCAGTCCCGGCGCAAAGGCCAGCAGTGTGACGAGTGCCGTGGCGGAGGCCATACCTGTCTGCTGAAAGACATATACGCCCAGCCCGAAGGAGGTGAGTCCGCTTCCGATGGCGGAAACCAGTTCTCCTGTCCAGAGGAGAAGAAATTTATTAAAATTAGTTGTCTGCTTCATTCCGCTCGACCTTTCTGCTGCCAAACACCCGCATGAGATCCGATGCAAGACTCCCGGTCTCTGCTCCCAGCAGCCGTTCTATATTGAAGATAAGCGCCTGCGTCCGCTCGTCTCTCAGTTCCTCTGAGGTTTCCGTGGCATCGTCGAAGAAGACGTTGCTGTAGACCATAATCATCTCCACACACTCCCTTGGATAGGGAGTCTGAAAGTATCCGGCCTCCGCGCCTTCCCGGATTAACCCCGTCAGAATCGGAGTGACGCCGTTTAATACCGCCATCTGTGTCTTCTGGTGCATCAGCGCGTTCTGCGGCCGGTGCATCTGCTCCTTCAGCTCCTGACCGCCCTTTTGGCTGACATTCAGCGCCAGTATTGTGCGGATCAGACGTTCTCTGGCGGTGAGACTGCTGTCGGACGCGGCCTCCTGCGCCGCACTCAGGATCTGTCTGTTATACCGGTCGATCAGGGCATCCAGAATATCCTCTTTTGATTTAAAATGGTAGTACAGGGTTCCTCTCGCGATTCCGACCATCTCTAAAATATCGCCGGTACTGGTATTGTCAAAGCCTTTCTGGGCGAAAAGTGTATCTGCCGCATCCAGAATTTCATTTTTACGTATCTCAGGTTCTTTTACCGTTCTCATTGTGCCGTCTCCTTTTACGATTCATTACCGACTGACTGTCGGTCTATAAAAAGAGAATACCATACTCTGATCTGTTTGTAAAGAGAAAGAACAAAAAAATTTAGCAGCATTCATGATACAAAAAAAACAGAGCCGATGTTTCTGCTCTGTTTTTTCCAGTCTATTCCACTCTGTTTTTTGCTATTTAGTTTTTCAGACGTTCCTTTAATTCCTTTAACGCCTCTCCAAACTGTCTGGAGGAGGCGGTCGGGTTTCCTCTTAAGAGGCCCTTGCGGTAGAAGCCCAGATGTTTGGATAGCTTGTCCCGGTTTTCTGTGAGGGACTGGAGACGTTCACTCAGTGAGGATAAGTCGGGGACTGCCTTGCCTGCAGTCTCCTTGAAGAGGGAAGCGGCCTCGAGGCCCCGTTCCGCACTTTCCTTTAATGCGTTTATGGTCTCTTCTGTACGCATGGCAGTTTCTGCTTTCAAGGTGGTGATCTTTACAGCGGCTTCGCCCTTTAGGTTGGCCGCCCGCTGAATCTGCTCGTCACGCAGATCGGAGAGTTTGTCCGCGGTTTCTGCCTTTAAGAGAGCCATCTGCACCTGGATCTCCTCCAGTTCTGCCTTCATCTTTGTCATGGACTCCAGCACGCGGCCCAGATCGAGGGCCTCTTTCGTGGATTCCACCGTGTCGGCCACAAACAGGGCTCCGATAATGCCGCATAAGACGATGCACACGATGGGGTTTAAATCCAGTACCACGGTTTCCACGGGGCGGTGAATAAATTCTGTCAGCACAATGGTCAGAAAGCCCCAGGCAATGGAGGTGCCCAGGCAGATATAGCCGTTAATATTGAAGGGATTGTTGGTGTAGTCCCAGTATTTCATTTTAAACAGGCGCTCCATGGTCCAGCCGGTGACGTATTCCAGTGCGGATGCGCCGATCATTCCGGACAGAAAAACAAGGAACAGGTTATCCTGGAACGGCAGGGAGACCCAGAGCATGATGATGGCCCCGCTTCCATATAACGGGAGGAGCGGAAGGCGTAAGAAACCGCGGTTTACGAAATGGCCGCATTTTAGGGAAACGTATGTGGATTCAATGATCCAGCCTATGAAGCAGTAAATGAAGAAAAAGAGGAGCCATTGATACCAGGTGTATATGTACATAAGTAAAATCCTTTCGTTTAAAATTATCGACTTAACGATCTATACTATATCATAAACGTTTTTGTCGAATTTTACAACCCAAAACTAAGCGCGCTCTTTCCCCTTGCCAGAACGGCGGTTGTCATGTAAAATGGGTAAAGAATAAGAAGATTGAGGAGTTTACGAATGAGCATATTAAACGTTGAACATCTGACACATGGATTTGGAGACCGGGCCATCTTTAGCGACGTGTCGTTCCGTCTCTTAAAGGGAGAGCACATCGGCTTAATCGGAGCCAACGGCGAAGGCAAATCCACATTTATGAATATTATTACCGGAAAGCTTCAGCCTGACGAAGGTAAGGTTGAATGGGCGAAGCGCGTCCGTGTCGGTTATCTGGATCAGCATACGGTTCTTGAAAAGGGAATGACGATACGGGATGTGTTAAAGTCCGCGTTTGCATTTCTGTTTCAGATGGAAGAACAGATGAATGAGATCTGTGACCGCATGGGCGAAGCGGGAGAGGAAGAGATGGAGACCATGATGGAAGAACTGGGAACGATCCAGGACCTTCTGATGGCCCACGATTTCTATATTATAGACTCCAAGGTGGAAGAGGTGGCCCGGGCCCTGGGGCTTACGGATATCGGCATTGATAAGGACGTCACCGAGCTCTCCGGAGGCCAGAGGACCAAGGTTCTGCTGGGAAAACTGCTTCTGGAAAAACCGGACATCCTGCTACTGGACGAGCCGACCAACTATTTAGACGAACAGCACATCGAGTGGCTGAAACGTTACCTATTAGAGTATGAAAACGCCTTTATTCTGATATCTCACGATATTCCATTTTTGAACAGCGTGGTGAATATCATCTATCATATGGAAAATCAGAGTCTGGACCGCTATGTGGGAGACTACGATAAGTTTGTGGAAGTCCATGCCGTGAAGAAGGCGCAGCTGGAGGCGGCTTATAAGCGCCAGCAGCAGGAGATTGCGGAGCTGGAAGACTTCGTGGCGCGCAACAAGGCCCGGGTGTCAACCAGGAACATGGCCATGTCCAGACAAAAGAAGCTGGACAAGATGGATGTCATCGAGCTGGCGCGGGAGAAACCGAAGCCGGAATTTCATTTCCTGGAGGCGAGAACCGCGGGAAAGACGATCTTCGAGACCACCGATCTGATAATCGGTTACGACGAACCGCTGTCGAGACCGCTAAACGTCCGTATGGAGCGCGGGGAAAAGATCGTATTGGTCGGCGCCAACGGAATCGGTAAGACGACGCTCTTAAAGAGCATTCTGGGACTGGTACCGCCGCTGGACGGAAAGGTGACGCTTGGCGACTACCTGTCGATCGGCTATTTCGAGCAGGAGATGGCGCCCGGCAACAAGACGACGTGTATCGAGGAGATCTGGAAGGAATTCCCGGCCTATACTCAGTACCAGGTCCGCTCCGCCCTGGCCAAGTGCGGCCTGACGACCAAGCACATCGAGAGCCAGGTCCGTGTCCTGAGCGGAGGTGAGCAGGCAAAGGTGAGATTATGTAAACTCATTAACCGGGAAACGAACGTGCTTCTGCTGGACGAGCCGACCAACCATTTGGACGTGGAGGCGAAGGAAGAACTGAAACGCGCATTGAAGGAGTACCGGGGAAGTATCCTCTTAATCTGCCATGAGCCCGAGTTTTATGAGGGCGTGGCGACAAAGGTATGGGATTGCCGGGAGTGGGCGCTGAAGCTGTCATAGAAGAAATTGATATTCCGTTCCTTCCCGGCAGGGCGCCGGGAGGGATGGATGATAATAAAGAAGCAGCCGCCTTGTTCCAGGCGGCTGCTTCTTTAAACTATTGGGAATGGTAGGTATAATAAATTAGGATAATGTCTTTAGGGGGGCCGGATGATTTTTTGGATCATCCGGTATGAGTATGAAAAAGCTTTGTGTTAATCACTGTTTTGTGATTAGTTATATAATATCAGGAATTTGTGTGCAATCTGTGGACTTTCCATTAAGAAATAATAAAAAAGGTTATAACTTTATGAAGTATTTATTTAAAATTATTTCGTAAAAACCGGGTATGCTATTCTTATGTTTCTTTTTCTTATGCCCTGCTCCCCGAACGTCCTTTTTCATTCATTCCCGAATTCCTTTATACAGACAAAATTCCCGCTCCGAGGGGGATCGAAGCGGGAACTAATCTTTAGGGGGGCCGGATGATCTTATGACCATCCGGTATGAGTATGAAAAAGCTTTGTGATTTCAAGTAAGTTACTTGAAACAAAGGCCCGCTATCCTCTCGGATAACGTATTCTCAGTATACGGGGAAATTGTGACCAAAGTGTGTATTGGACATAAAAAAACCATAAACATAATAAAAATAAAAAAAACCCTTTAAAAACAGGTTGTTATTGTATATAATAAGGGAGATAAACGAAATTTAACTATTAGGGCCAGTAACCCGAATTTGAAATACAGATAAAGGAAACTCTGGGAACCGTTTAAGCGAACAGGAGGAAATAAATTATGATGTCCAATGATATCGGTATCGACTTAGGTACCGCCAGCATACTTGTGTATATTAAAGGGAAGGGTGTTGTGTTAAAAGAACCTTCCGTAGTTGCAATCGACCGTGACACGAATAAAATCAAGGCAATCGGGGAAGAGGCAAGACTGATGATCGGCAGAACGCCGGGCAACATCGTCGCAGTCAGACCGCTTCGCCAGGGCGTTATCTCCGATTATACCGTAACGGAGAAGATGTTAAAATATTTCATCAACAAGGCAGTAGGCAAGAAAACACTGAGAAAGCCGAGAATCAGCGTCTGCATTCCAAGCGGAGCCACAGAGGTTGAGAAGAAGGCGGTAGAGGACGCTACGTATCAGGCGGGCGCCAGAGAAGTATCGATTATCGAAGAGCCGGTTGCGGCTGCCATCGGCGCAGGCATCGATATCGCCAAGGCCTGCGGAAACATGATCGTAGATATCGGCGGAGGTACCTCCGATATCGCCGTTATTTCCCTGGGCGGTACGGTAGTGAGTACGTCCATCAAGGTGGCCGGTGATGATTTCGATGAGGCGCTGGTCCGTTATATGCGCAAAAAACACAATCTTCTGATCGGTGAGAGAACCGCAGAGGAGATTAAGATTAATATCGGTGCTGCTTACCGCAGACCGGAAGTTCTGACTATGGAAGTAAGAGGCCGTAACCTGGTTACCGGTCTCCCGAAGACGATTGTCGTTACCTCCGATGAGACTCTGGATGCATTGAAAGAACCGGCGATGCAGATCGTGGACGCCGTGCACAACGTACTTGAGAGAACTCCGCCGGAACTGGCTGCCGATATCTTTGACCGCGGCATTGTTCTTACGGGCGGCGGTTCCCTGCTTTCCGGCCTGGATTCTCTGATCGAGGAAAAGACGGGAATCAATACCATGATCGCGGAAGATCCGCTTACGGCAGTTGCGATTGGTACAGGAAAGTTTATCGAGTTCACCCATGACGGCGGTAAATCTGAATTTTAACCATTTGAGCAGGATAGTTGCAGGACAACCCTGGCGGATCATAGGATTCCGGCAGGGCTTGTTTTGTGACTGCCTGCTTTCTGTATTTTTTCTATGACGACAAAGGGGGAAGACCATGGCGACGGTCTGCGGATTTGTAGAACGAATTAAATATCGCAATGAAGAAAATGGCTATACGGTCTTGAGCCTTACGGACGAAGGAGAGGAATACACTCTGGTCGGCAATTTCCATTATATCAGCGAGGGCGAGATGGTGGAAGCCACCGGCCCTATGACCGAGCATCCGGTCTATGGGGAACAGATGACGGTGGAAACCTACGAGATCAAGGCTCCCGAGGATACGGCGGCCATGGAGCGTTACCTGGGATCCGGCGCCGTAAAGGGAATCGGAGCCGCGCTGGCGGCCCGGATTGTCCGGCGTTTTAAGGCAGATACTTTCCGTATTATGGAGGAAGAACCGGAGCGATTATCCGAAGTGAAGGGGATCAGCGAGAAGATGGCCATGGCGATCTCCGAGCAGGTGGAAGAGAAGAAGGAGATGCGCCAGGCCATGATGTTCCTCCAGGAATACGGCATTTCCATGAGCCTGGCCGTGAAAATCTATCAGGAATATGGCCCCAGGCTTTATACGGTTATCAAAGAAAATCCATATCAGCTGGCGGACGATATCGCTGGCGTGGGCTTCAAGATGGCGGATGAGATTGCCAAGCGGGTGGGAATCTTCACAGATTCGGATTTCCGCATTAAATCCGGCGTTCTCTATACGCTTCTTCAGGCCACTGGCAACGGCCATACGTACTTACCGGAGACGGACCTCCTCTCCCAGGCATCGGAGCTCCTGCGGGTAGAACCGGAATCCATCGAAAAACACCTGATGGACATGCAGATCGACAAGCGTCTGGTGATCCGGGAGTCGGAGGGCGTCCGTGTTGTCTATGCCTCCCAGTATTACTACATGGAGATGGGCGTGGCGCGGATGCTCCACGATTTAAATATCAGGGGACGGGAGCCGGAAGAGAAGATCAGAAAGAAGCTGCTTCAGATTCAGAAGGAAGAGTCGATCGAGCTGGACGAAAAACAGGTGCAGGCTGTGGTGGAGGCAGTAAACAGCGGCCTTCTTATCATCACGGGCGGACCAGGAACTGGAAAGACGACGACGATCAACACCATTATCCGGTATTTTGAGAGTGAGGAGATGGAGATCCTTCTGGCAGCGCCGACAGGCCGGGCGGCGAAGCGGATGACCGAGGCCACCGGTTATGAGGCCAGAACCATACACCGGCTGCTGGAGATCTCCGGTATGCCGGGGGACGAGCGTTCCATCGGCATGCATTTCGAGAGAAATGAGGAGAATCCCCTGGACGCGGACGCCGTCATCATCGACGAGACTTCCATGGTGGATATCCATCTGATGCAGTCGCTGTTAAAGGCGGTCAATCCGGGAACCAGACTGATCCTGGTGGGGGACGTGAACCAGCTGCCCAGCGTCGGCCCCGGTAATGTGCTGAAGGACGTCATCGAGGCAGGCTGTTTTAACGTAGTTATGTTGACCAGAATCTTCCGGCAGGCGAGCCAGAGTGATATTGTCGTCAACGCCCATAAGATCAATGCAGGTGAGACGGTTCCCCTCGGAAAGAAGAGCAATGACTTCCTGTTTATCAAGCGTGATGACCCCAATATGATCATCAACGCCATGATTACCCTGGTACAGAAGAAGCTGCCGGGGTATGTGGGCGCAGACCCCTACGATATCCAGATCATGACTCCCATGCGGAAAGGCGCGCTGGGCGTGGAACGGCTTAACACCATCCTGCAGGAATACCTAAATCCGCCGGATAAGAGCAAGCTGGAGAAGGAGAGCGGTGGCGTGACCTTCCGTGTGGGCGACAAGGTCATGCAGATCAAGAACAATTACAACATCGAGTGGGAAGTCCGGAATAAATACGGGATCCCTGTGGACAAGGGAACCGGAATCTACAACGGGGATATCGGAATCATCCGTGAGATCAACTTATTTGCGGAGCTGGTTACCGTGGAGTTCGACGAGGGCCGTATGGTGGAATACAGCTTCAAACAGATGGAGGAACTGGAGCTGGCCTATGCCATCACCATCCACAAATCTCAGGGAAGCGAGTATCCCGCCGTGGTGATTCCCATTTTCAGCGGACCGAAGATGCTGATGACGCGGAACTTAATTTACACCGCGGTGACGCGGGCCAGGGCCTGTGTCTGTCTGGTGGGAGTGCCGGAGGTGTTCCAGGCCATGGTGGATAATGAGATGGAGCAGAGACGGTATTCGGGGCTTAGGGAGAGGATTTGTGAGATTTATCAGATGGAGTAGCGGATCTGATAGAAGGTTGGTAACGGAGCAGAAAGAGGAAGCAATACAGTTATATAGATTCTCTCTCTGTTCTGGTACTGGCTGGTACTTTTTTCTTTATTCGTGAGCTGACGGTAAGGTTGTATTCAATTTTTTTCTATATTATTTCTGTTGTGTGTCTGCGACATTTCTGCATTTCTATTCCCGTATATTTATCATTTAAATAAAGAGAGATCAATCAAAAAACACAGGATGATGGAGGAAAATACGATAGGAAAAATTCAATTTATAGAAAGAAAAATAACCACTAAGAGCAGTGACCCTGTACGAAGAAAAACATTTGCAGAGGTAATTTCCCCAGTAAATAATACGCATATTACAAACGCAAGCAGGATAAAACGGTTTTTAACCGACCTCCTTTTCCCCCGCCGCTGCCCTGTCTGCGGCGGCATTGTGCTGCCCAAAGGAGAGCTGATCTGTCCTGGCTGTGTGAAAAAGCTGTCTTTCGTGAAACAGCCCGTCTGCAAGAAATGCGGAAAGGAGATTACCAGTGCCGAGAGGGAGTACTGCCTGGACTGTACGAAGCACAAGCGGTCCTTTGATTACGGGAGGGCGCTGTTAAACTATAATGACACCGCGAAAAAGTCCATGGCGGATATTAAGTACAGAAACCGGCGGGAATATCTCGATTTTTACGCGGAGGCGGTCTGCCTTCGGTATGGGAAGCTTCTGATGCGGCTGGGAGCCGATGCGCTGGTGCCGGTGCCCGTCCATCCGTCCCGCAGGCGTCAGAGGGGCTTTAACCAGGCGGAGATTTTTGCCGACCGGATCGGAGAACGGCTGGGGATCCCGGTCTGTCCGGAGATGCTGGTGCGCAGGAAGAAGACCGCGCCTCAAAAGCAGCTGAATCCAAAGGAGCGGCTTCACAATCTCGAGGAGGCGTTTGCAGCGGGAGCGGTGCCGGAAGGGGGAACGCGGGTGATTCTGGTGGATGATATTTATACGACCGGAAGCACGATGGAGGCGTGCGCCAGGGCACTGTTGCGTGCGGGAGTGAAAAATGTCTATTTTATTGCGATTTGTATTGGACGGGGACAGTAAAATATTGTAATATTAGGAAAAGAAATAGTAACGCAGGAGGAAAAGTTTATGGAAATCAGAATTGCGCAGGAAGAAGACGTCCCATATCTTTTAGATATTTATAACTACGAGGTGCTGCACGGGGAAGCGACCTTCGATATCAACCCCAGGACGCTGTCGGAGCGGCTCGACTGGTATTATGCTCATAACATAAGTAATCATCCCTTAATCGTGGCGGTGGAGGACGGCCATGCGGTCGGTTATGCCTGCCTGTCCCCCTATCGTGTGAAGGAGGCCTATGCGGCTACCGTGGAACTGTCTGTCTACGTCCACAGGGATTACCGGAAGCGCGGAATTGCCAGGAAGCTGACTCTGCATATACTGAACCTGGCGAGGGAGGATGAGCGAATACATACCGTCGTTTCCGTGATCACCGGCGGAAATCAGGCCAGCATCCATCTGCACGAGGAGCTTGGATTTCTGCACTGCGGGACGATCAAAGAAGTGGGCGTGAAGTTTGGAAGGTATCTGGATATTGAGAATTACCAGATGATGGTGTAGGGAAGACAGCGGGATTGCTGTAAGAATTTTTCTGGAGGGGAAGCGTTGTTTCACATCCCCTTACTTTTCGATTCTTATAAATGATCTACAAATACGCCTCGCCCCATTTTGCCATCTCCACAAAAATGGGAATCAACGCCCTCCCTTTGTCGGTCAAGGAATACTCCACATGGGGAGGGATTTCGTTAAACTGTTCGCGGGTGACAATGCCTAATTCCTCCAAATCTCTTAATGTGGCGGTCAGCATGGTATTGGTGATTTTTGGAATCGCCTTTTTCAATTCGCCGAACCGGTACGATGGTTTCTGGCATAATTCATATAGAATCCGTGATCTCCATTTCCCGCTGAGAATTTCCAGCGTTCTGCGGACCGGACATGTATCCGGTGAGACTGTATCCGGCTTACCCTGTAAAGATGCTTCTGCTTTGATTTCCTGTTCCATATGGCAACCTCCTTGAAATGAAGTACGCTGAACCGTACCAGGTATGATAATTCTGCGTACTTGCTTAACTTTTTCGTACATAGTATGATTATCATATCATAAGCGAAGGAGGATTCATACTATGGATATGAAACAGACAATATTAACCAGACGGTCATGCAGAAGCTTTACAGGAGAGCAGATTACTGAAAGTGAGTGTACTGCCCTTTTGGAGGCGGCCAATGCGGCACCGGTTGCGAATGGAAACTATTCAGACGTTAAAATAAGCGTAATACAGGATCAGGAGCTTCTTGCGAAAATCGAGGCAGCGGTCTGCGCCGCGATGCCGGCAGTAGGAGCGCACCCGATCTATCATGCGCCAACAGCGATCCTGATCAGCGGCAGGAAGGGAGAAGGCCCCAATGCTGCCATTCCATACTGCAACGCCTCCTGTATTGTAGAGAACATTTTATTGGAAGCGACCGATCTGGGATTAGGTTCCATCTATTTATTTGCCGTTCCGGCCGTGATGCAGATGCTTCCTGAACTGTGTGAATTAGCGGGAGTTCCATCCGGATTTATGCCGATTGCAATGGCGGCTGTGGGAAAGGGAACCGATGGGCTGGCGGCCCGGGAGGCAGATCGAACAAAAATCGAAACGGTTCGTTTATAAGAAATGGTTTCAGCCGAGTTGGTATTGCTTTTTTCGTGGCTGTTATGGACGCGATAAAGGAATATCGGGCTGCTGCTATTAACTGCATCAGTTTTATAAGTCAGAAATATGGCTCCTTAGCGGAATATCTGAATCATTTTCCGGAAGGAGCCATTATTAATCTTTCTAATCTAAATTTCTCCGTCTATTTTGGAATACCGGCGGCTGTATTCCATTGTTAAAAATTCTAAAAAAATAAAAATTCTAAAAAACACTTGACCCTTCCCTTACGTCACCCTATATAATGGTATCATAAAGATCCCAGAACAAAGGCGGTGATGCAGAATATGCAAGGGTATTATACTTCCGGAGAGTTCGCAAAAAAGGCAAACGTATCAATCCGGACGATCCGTTATTACGACAAACAGGGCTTGCTGAAACCGGCGGGCATGAGCGAGGCCGGATACCGGCTGTACACGGATTCCGATTTTGCCAAGCTCCAGAAGATCCTTTCACTGAAATATCTAGGCTTCTCCTTAGACGAGATCCGCTCGATCACCATCAACGATGATGACAACGGCTATGTAGAGCAGTCCCTGGAGCTTCAGCTGGATTTGGTGAAGAAACGGATCGAGCATTTGAAACTGGTGGAGCAGACACTTTCGGAGACCTCGAAGCTGGTAAAGGACAATCCGGTCATTGACTGGAATAAAATCCTGCACTTAATCCATATTACCAATATGGAAAAGAGCCTGGTGGAGCAGTACAAGAATGCGGCCAATATCAACATCAGGATTGATCTTCACAAGAAATATGCGAAGAATCCCATCGGGTGGTTTCCGTGGCTGTACTCCCAGCTGGAGCTGAAGGACGGTGAAACAGTTTTGGAGACCGGATGCGGAAATGGAGAGCTGTGGAGAGAGAACCGGGATTTAATCCCGCCGGAAGCGGTGATCTGCCTGTCCGATGTCTCGGAGGGTATGATCCAGGATGCCAGAGAACATTTAAAAGGTGTGCCGGGCAGATTCTCCTATGAAGTCTTTGACTGCTGCAGGATTCCGAAGGCGGAGGAGAGCTTCGATAAGGTCTCGGCCAACCATGTGCTGTTCTATTTAAAGGACTTAGACGGTGCGCTGGAGGAAGTGCGGCGGGTTCTGAAGCCGGACGGGACATTTTTCTGCAGCACCTACGGCCGGGAACATATGAAGGAGATCAGCCAGCTGGTGAAGGAGTTTGATTCACGGATCGTGCTGTCGGAAGTGAACTTATACGACGTGTTTGGCCTGGAAAACGGCCGGGAGATTTTAAACCGCCATTTTGACCAGGTGGAAGAGATCCTGTATGAGGACCATTTGGAGGTCCGGGATGAGGGGCCGCTGATGGAGTATATTCTTTCCTGTCACGGTAACCAGCAGGAGTATTTGAGCGAGCGGTACGATGAATTCCGGGAATTTTTAAAAAAGAAGATCGAGAAAAAGGGGACGCTTTTTGTCACCAAGAGAGCCGGTATCTTTAAGTGCAGGAAGAAAATGAACGGAAGAACTAAACCTGAAAACAGATAAAATAAAATACGGAGGAACACACTATGAAGGGAATTATCCTCGCCGGAGGCTCCGGCACAAGACTTTACCCGCTGACCATGGTCACATCGAAGCAGCTTCTGCCGATCTACGACAAGCCGATGATCTACTATCCGCTGTCCGTTCTGATGAATGCGGGAATCAGAGATATTCTGATCATCTCCACACCCGATGACACCCCGCGGTTCGAGGCGCTCTTAGGCAGCGGAAGCCAGTTTGGAATCCATTTATCCTACGCGGTCCAGCCGTCACCGGATGGGCTGGCCCAGGCGTTTATCATCGGCGAGGAATTTATCGGGGACGATCATGTAGCCATGATTCTGGGCGACAACATCTTCGCGGGACACGGTCTGACCAAACGTCTTCTGGAGGCCGCCAACAAAAAAGAGGGCGCTACGGTGTTCGGATATTATGTGGACGATCCGGAACGGTTCGGCATCGTGGAATTCGATTCCAACGGAAAGGCCATATCCATCGAGGAGAAGCCGGAGCATCCGAAGAGCAACTACTGCGTGACCGGACTCTATTTCTACGACAATAAGGTCGTAGAGTATGCGAAAAATCTGCAGCCTTCCGCCCGCGGCGAGCTGGAAATCACCGATTTAAACCGGATCTATCTGGAAGAGGGCAGACTGGATGTGGAACTTCTCGGACAGGGCTTTACCTGGCTCGACACAGGAACCCACGAATCCCTGGCGGACGCCACCAACTTTGTCCGCACCATGGAGACCCATCAGCACAGGAAAGTGGCGTGTCTGGAAGAGATCGCGTATTTAAACCACTGGATCACCAGGGATCAGCTTTTAGAGGATATCGAACCACTTAAGAAGAATCAGTACGGCCATTATCTTATGGATGTTCTGGCCGGTAAATATATTGATATTAAGTAAAAACAGGAGGAAATCACATATGAAAATCATCGTTACAGGAGGCGCAGGCTTCATTGGAGGCAACTTCGTCCATCACATGGTAAACAAATACCCGGATTATGAGATCATCAACTTAGACTTATTAACGTACGCGGGCAACTTAGAGACTTTAAAGCCGGTAGAGGACAAGCCGAATTACAAGTTCGTAAAGGGTGATATTGCGGACCGCAAATTCATCTTCGACTTATTTGAAAAAGAGAAACCGGACGTGATCGTCAATTTCGCGGCGGAGAGCCATGTTGACCGCTCCATCACCGATCCGGAAAGCTTCGTCAGAACGAATGTTATGGGAACCACCACTCTCCTTGACGCCTGCCGTGAGTTTGGAATCAAGAGATACCATCAGGTATCCACCGACGAAGTGTACGGAGATCTTCCGTTAGACCGTCCGGACTTATTCTTCACGGAAGAGACCCCGCTCCACACCTCCAGCCCGTATTCGTCCTCCAAGGCGAGCGCCGATTTATTCGTGCTCTCTTACCACAGAACCTTCGGGACGCCGGTAACTATCTCGAGATGCTCCAACAACTACGGACCGTACCATTTCCCGGAGAAACTGATTCCGCTGATCATCAGCCGCGCGCTGGCGGATGAAGAGCTTCCGGTCTATGGAACAGGTGAAAATGTCCGTGACTGGCTCCATGTAGCCGACCACTGCACCGCAATCGACTTAATTATCCACGAGGGCAGGGAAGGCGAGATCTACAACGTAGGCGGCCACAATGAGAGAACGAACCTGGAAGTGGTAAAGACGATTTTAAAGGCATTGAACAAGCCGGAAAGCTTAATCAAGTACGTATCCGACCGTCCCGGCCATGACAGACGTTATGCCATCGATCCGAAAAAGCTGGAGACAGAGCTTGGATGGAAGCCGAAATACACATTTGATACAGGAATCGAACAGACCATTCAGTGGTATCTGGACAATGAAGACTGGTGGAAGCACATCATCAACGGAGAGTACCAGAACTACTTTGAGAATATGTACGGAGACCGTTTATAATTCGCAGAAAGCACACTGGAGGCATATATGAAAGTATTTGTAACAGGAGTAAAGGGCCAGCTGGGCCACGATGTGGTCGATGAGCTGGAAAAGAGAGGCCATGAGGCGATCGGCGTGGATATCGATGAGATGGACATTACGGATGCCGGGAGCGTAGACCGTGTGATCCGGGAAGCCAGTCCGGATGCGGTGATTCACTGTGCGGCCTATACGGCAGTGGACGCGGCGGAGGACAATTTGGAGCTTTGCAGACGCGTGAATGCATACGGCACGGAGAATATTGCCAGGGTCTGCCGGGAGCTGGACATCAAGATGATGTACATCAGCACGGACTACGTATTTAACGGCCAGGGCACCCGTCCATGGGAGCCTGACGATGAGAGAGAACCGTTAAATGTCTACGGCCTTACGAAGTACGAGGGTGAGCTGGCGATCGAGCAGAATCTCACCAAATACTTTACCGTGCGCATCGCCTGGGTGTTTGGCGTAAACGGCAAGAACTTCATAAAGACCATGCTGAATCTGGGAAAGACCCACGACAAACTCACCGTGGTATCCGACCAGATCGGTTCCCCCACCTACACCTACGATCTCGCCCGCCTTCTGGTGGATATGATTGAGACCGACAAGTACGGCCGCTACCATGCCACAAACGAGGGACTGTGCAGCTGGTGTGATTTTGCACGGGAGATATTTAAACAGGCAAACATGAATGTCGAGGTAATTCCGGTCACCTCCGCAGAGTATCCGGCAAAGGCAAAACGGCCGATGAACAGCCGCATGAGCAAGGATAAGCTGGAAGAAAACGGATTTGAGAGACTGCCATCCTGGCAGGATGCGCTGGAACGGTATCTGAAAGAAATCCAGTAACGAAGTACAGAAGCAGTACAAAGAAATAGGATTCTCCGCTGTTATATTCGGAGAACCCTATTTTTTGTTCCGCAGGAAGGATCAGCGGTCTTTTCTGTACTCGCTGGGAGTCATATAGTAAAATTTCTTGAAGAAACGTATGTAGCTTCTTACGTCGCTGTAGCCCACGGCTTCGCTGATCCAGCCGATGGTCTCCTCCGTATTCATCAGCAGGTCCAGGGACTTCTGGGTGCGGTAGTAGTTTAAATATTCCGACAGCGTCTTTCCGGTAGAGAGCTTAAACAGCTTCGTCAGATAGATGGAACTGACGCCCACGAAGCCGGCAATCTGCGGGATGGTGATGGGCTGCGAGTAATTCTGTTCGATATACTGGATCGCCTTCTGGATATAACCGTAGGATTCCGTGGAAATCTTGTTCTTTGCATCCAGCATCCCAAACAGGCAGTTGTAAAAATACTTATTGATTTCCTCGATGGAGGAGGCGTTTTCCAGCTTGCGCACAGAGGCGTTTATCTGGATGTCAGGAATGTCCCCGTTGATCTCCAGAAGAGAGGCGTAGATGGTGCTGACGGTGATGAGAGCCATCCGCCTGACCTCTTCCTGGTCCTCGCTCTCCAGATAGCGGTCGCGGAAGGCATCGGTCTGCTCCTTTAAGCCGGCGCCGTCTTTATCGATGATCGCCTGGGTGATGCGGGACAGCATATCCTGGTCAATGGAGGAGGTGAATTCATTCTGATAGCTGAGCAGAACGAAATCATCGGCATCCGCGGCCGTAAAGATGAAGTTACGCCGGGCCAGCTGCCATACCTGCCATGGGGCCGGTTCCGACTCGGAACAGATACCGATGGAGAACAGCGGGTAGACGCTGAGACTCTGCTTCATCCGCTTCTTCAGGGCGGTACACAGCTTCGACAGCTCCTTTCCCAGGGCGTCGGACAGTCCGGTATTCAGGATAATGCAGATACTTTTATTGTCAATATAGAGGCTGTAGGCAGTGCCCAGGGCGGAGAAGGCGTTGGTGGTATTGGTCCGGATGACCAGCTTCAGCTGTTCGCGCCTCGTATAGTCCTCCATCTCGTCGAGAGAGGGAAGAGAAATCAGGATAACGGCGTAAAACGGATAGGGAAATACCAGCCCGTGTTCCTCGTATTCCGGCGGAAGACTGGTGATATCCACGTAGTTATAGAGGATGCCTGACAGCAGCCGTTCGCGGACCAGCAGTTGGTTTTCATGCATGACGGTACCGATGTCGGACAGCTGCGCGTTCAGATTATCGAGAGCGGTGCTGATCAGCGAAAATTCATCCTCCCGGACTCCGGGAATCTCCGTGTAGGGATTGATCCCGATCTTCTTCATGATCGCATCCACCGGGCGCAGCATAATCATGCCGTAAATCATGGAAGCGGCGAAATCGGCCGCAGCCACGGCCAGATAGATGATAAACCACTGCAGGAGCGTGGCGCTTACTGCGGTAAAAAGGTCCATCCTGGACGCGTAAAAAGAACACCTGGCCCCGATCGTGGAGAAGGAGGAGAACGTGGAGGTGCCTGGCAGCAGAAGTTCCTCATTCTCAGAGACAGACAGCCCGTTGTCCCAGTTCTTCATGACGGTATTGGAGGAGGACCAGAGCAAATGGTCCTGAAAGGAAACCGTGGCCGTGTAAGGATTGTGGCCCGCGGCTTCTGCGGCGGCCTTCTGAAGCCGGTCGAGGGAATAGGATACCGTCACATAGCCCCGCCCCTGGGATTTATACAGGGGGAGCCGGCGCGCATAGGTTATCACGGGAACCGCCGGAGTGGGGGCGTAGTAACGCTTATAGGGGACATTAATCAGCCACATCTCCTCTCCCTTCATATTCTCAAGGGTGTCTATCAATTCTTTATTATAGAAATCACTGTAATCATACATCCCGCCGCTGGAGTCAAAGACTCTCTGGGAGCGGTTGAAAAAGAGGCAGATAGACTCATAGTGGTACAGGGTGGAGTAGGGCGTCACATCGTTGGTCATGCGTAAAAGCTGATCGAGTGTGGGCGCCTTCGATTCCAGAACCCGCTCGATGGAGGCCAGATTCCCCATAAATACCGCGCTGCTTTTCATGTTGGACAAATTATCCTGAACCGACAGCGCCACATAATTCGCTTTCATCTCCAGATTTTCATGAAGCTTCATCCGGTTCTGGAGCGTAATCACCACGCCGCCGATGATAAAGATTACAGTAGTGAATAGAAATGTAATATAGAAAAATGAACGGAAATGTCTGGATTTCAGAATGTTTTTCCATTTGCTGTCCCTGGTGTTTTTGTGCTTAATTCCCAATGGTCCCATCCTTTCCAATGATTAGTTGTATCCAATTATAACAAAAAATAGACAGATAGTCAAAAAGATTTGTGCGAAATGAGCGAAAAGGTTTCCGCATAATGGTAAAAATCAAAACACAAATTGGATATAATGTATAAAATCCATAGCAAAAAATAAACTTAATTGGTTAAAAAGCAGATGAATTTTTGCAATTTCCATTGAAAATAAGGTAAATATGACGGTTTGTGAAAAAATGAACGAAATAGGATTATTTTTTGTACTTATTTTAGTACAATAGTTTGCTATGCTTTAGTCACGAGAAATGTAAGTGATCTCACGTAAGCGGCCGAAGGATGTCCGCTAAATGCTCATAACGAGGAGGGAGAAGGTTGGGGAAAGCAGTCGTAAGCAAAAACAGAAAGGTGAGAAATGGACCCGGAATCAAAACTTATATATGGAAACACAAGTATCTGTATCTGATGCTGGTTCCGGCAATCGTCTATTACATCATCTTTTGCTATGTACCAATGTATGGGGTGACTATCGCATTTAAGGATTTTAACCCGATGAAAGGAATTATGAGGAGTTCCTGGGTCGGCTTTGAAACATTTCAAAAGCTGTTTTCCATGGAAAAGTTTTATTCGGTGTTCTGGAATACCATAAGGATCAGCCTGATCCGTCTGATATTCGGTTTCCCATTTCCGATTATTATCGCACTCATGTTAAATGAACTGCGCCACCTGCGGATGAAGAAAGTGATTCAGACGGCCATCTACATTCCCAACTTTATATCATGGGTAGTTCTTGGCGGTATCCTGACGAGTATTCTTTCCATGGATTCGGGAATTGTCAACGGAGTGATCAAGAGCCTCGGCTTTCAGCCGATCGGATTTTTGACGGATGAAAAGTTTTTCGTGCCGACCATGGTAGTGTCCATGATCTGGAAGACCTTCGGCTGGAATACCATCATCTATCTGGCCGCAATCACAGGCATCGACACCCAGCTCTATGAGGCGGCGACCGTGGATGGCGCCAACCGGTGGCAGAAGCTCGTACATATTACGGTCCCCTGTATTCGTTCCATCATCATTGTAATACTGATTACCCGTATCGGAAGTCTGATGCAGGCCGGATTCGAGCAGATCTTCGTTCTCTACCATCCGGGCGTCTACGGGACAGCGGATATTATCGACACGTACGTATACCGAATGGGCCTTCAGGATGGAAAATTCGAACTGGCCACGGCGGTCGGCCTGTTTAAATCCGTCATTAACTTTGGCCTGGTAGTGGCCGCCAATAAGATTGCAAGAATGTCCGGAGAGGAGGGAATTTACTGATGCTGAGATTGAAAAAACAAGAGGAAGGAAGCCATGTTAAGGTTTCCACCGGAAGCAAGGTCTTTGACGTCGTCAATGTGACGCTGCTGCTGCTGCTGGCTCTGACGACCTTTTATCCCTTCTGGGACTGTCTGGTGGTGTCATTTTCCTCACTGAAAAGCTATCTTGCAACGAGTATCCATCTGTGGCCTTCCGAATGGTCACTTGACGGCTACGCCTACATGGTGAAGAATATAGAACTGTGGACCTCCTACGCCAACAGCCTCTTCATAACGGTCGTAGGTACCCTGATCAATATGACGATCACGACGATGGCGGCCTATGTGCTGTCAAAGAAGGATTTAAAGGGACAGCGGTTCTTCATGTTCCTGGCGGTGTTTACCATGATGTTCTCAGGCGGTATTATTCCGACCTATATCGTGGTTAAGGACCTTCATCTTATGAATTCTCTGTGGTCCATGATCCTTCCGTCGGCGATCAATACCTACAATCTGATTATTTTACGCAATTTCTTCATGGATTTACCGCTGGAGCTGGAAGAGGCGGCACTGCTGGACGGCTGTACGGAAATTGGAGTCCTGTTCCGCATCATGCTTCCTATCTCCAAGCCGGCGCTGACGACCGTTACGCTCTTTTATGCGGTGGATCACTGGAATGACTTTTTCTCGGCGATCATGTATATCAACAGCAAACAGGCGTGGCCGCTGCAGCTGTTCCTGCGTTCCATGCTGTTTCAGAACGATGCAGCGTATTCCAGCGGAGGCGAGAGCCTGTTCCTGCTGGGGCAGCCGATGAAGATGGCTGCGGTTATGATGGCGATTATTCCGATCATGTGCGCCTACCCATTCTTCCAGAAATATTTTACAACAGGAATGACGGCGGGGGCGGTCAAGGGTTAAGCGTATCTGAATTCTAAGAAATCAGCAATTACTATATAAAGAAAGAGAGGATATGAAATGAAAAAAAGACAGGTAATGAGTTTGGTATTGGCAGGGATTATGGCAGCTTCCTTAACTGCCTGCGGCGGGGGCGCAGCGGCCAATAACAAGGAAACAAAGGCGGAATCAGGCCAGACAGAGTCAGGGAAGACAGAATCTGCAAAGACGGAAGCTTCGTCCAAGTCCGAGGATCGGGTAAAGCTCCGCTGGCTGACGACGGGCGACGCGGCGGCAAAAGCGATCAAACCGGATGACCGGATTATAGCGGCCATTAATGAAAAGCTGGGAATCGATCTGACAGTCGAGATCGTACCGGAGGCAAATACGGAAAAGGTCAATGTAGCCATGGCTTCCGGGGACTTTCCCGATGTGGTGACAGGAGGCTATGGAACCAGCGCCACACAGCAGTGGATTGACGACGGCATGGTTATTCCCCTCAATGATTACTTTGATACAATGCCGAATATAAAAAAGTGGCTGGACGACGACTACCAGTGGTCAGCTATCGATGGGAAGTATTACGGACTGCCGTTTATTACCCAGTACAACGCGGCAAATGCCCTGATCATATTCAGACAGGACTGGCTGGATAAACTGGGACTCAAATATCCGGAAACACTGGATGATATGAAAAATGTGCTGATTGCATTTACAAACAATGACCCGGATGGGAACGGAAAGAACGATACATACGGATATACGGCTGAAAAACCGAGCAGTTCAAGCGGAGTCACGCCTTTTGACTGGGTATTTTTTGCCTACGGCCTTCCGTATGCGGACTATTCCCTGAATGAGAATGGTGAAATTATTCCATTCTTTGAGGATTCGTCTTTTATCCCGGCCATGCATTATATCAAGGATTTATGGGATATAAAGGTAGTTGATCCGGAACTGATGCTTAACGATCAGCCGAAAAAGGAAGAGAAATTCTATCAGGGTAAAAGCGGCGCCATGCTTGGGCCTCTGTTCCGCCATGTTACAAGACATGAAAACAGCGTAAAAGAACTGTACCCGGAGGCTTCCATTTCTTACGGACTTCCGCCTGCAGGACCGGATGGAGCAAGAGGACTGAACAAACAGGGAAAAGGCGGTATGATGACCTGTATCACCACAGCGTGCAAGAACCCGGATAAGGCGGCTGCATTTGTCGATTTCATGGTTTCCAAGGAAGGCAATGACTTACTGAGACTTGGTATTGAAGGAATCCACTATACAAAGGACGGAGACACCATCACCTTTAACGAAGAAGAACGTGCAAAAGACGCATTTGCAGATGACGGCTGGGCGCATGCGCTGGCCTGGGGCTCCTTCTACTGGCCGCTGGAGAGCGGATATATCCCGGCAACCGATCCCAACAGAGAACGCGCACTGGAGACCGTGGAGTTAGCCTCCGAGTGCCAGATGCCGAATTTAATCAAACAGAAGACCCCGGCGGAAATTGAAAATGGATCCGCAGTGAATGACGTATTTATCCAGTACTTCTCCGATATGCTTCAGGGAAAGATATCCATCGAGGATGGCGTGGTATCTCTTGGGAAAGAGTGGAGAAACCAGGGCGGCGATGAGATCTTAAAAGAAGCCAATGAGATCTACAAGTCAGAAAAATAGGTGGAATAATCGATGAGAAAGAAACCAAATATACTCTTCATACTTACAGATGATCAGGGGGCCTGGGCAATGCATTGCTCGGGCACCCCCGAGCTTTATACCCCGAATCTGGACAGAATCGCCGCTTCGGGGATGCGCTTCGACAACTTCTTCTGCGCCTCGCCGGTCTGCTCGCCGGCCCGTGCGTCACTCCTCACCGGAAAGATTCCGTCGGGCCACGGTGTCCTGGACTGGATCCGGAGCGGAAGTGTGGACGCGGAAAAATTTGCCGCCCAGGGAAAAGAGAATCCCTACGCGGACGGCTACAAAAATGAACGGAAGCCCATCGCCTATTTAGACGGGCAGACCGCCTATACGGACATCCTGGCGGAGGACGGATATCACTGTGCCCTGGCGGGCAAATGGCATCTGGGGGACAGCGTGACGCCCCAGCATGGATTTGAGAAATGGTACACCATCGGTCTGGGAGGCTGCTGTTATTACCATCCGGACATTGTGGATCACGGGGAGATCACGGTGGAGCACGGCAAATACGTGACGGAGCTCTTCGCCGATAAGGCTCTGGACTATTTAGATGAGCTGGCAAAGGAGGAGGAACCGTTCTACCTGGCTGTGAACTTCACGGCGCCTCACGCCCCATGGGGAAAGGAGCACCATCCGGCCAAATGGATCGACTTCTATGAGGACTGTGATTTTGCCTCCATTCCGGATATTCCGGACCATCCCGATTTGCTGACCGGGCCGGTCTACGGTACGGAAAAGAGGAAGGAAAATCTGCGGGGCTATTTTGCGGCGGTCAGCGCCATGGATGAGCAGGTGGGAAGACTTTTAGACGCCCTGGAAGAGAAGCATTTGACAGAGGATACCATCGTGATTTTCTCTGCGGATAACGGCATGAGCATGGGGCAGCACGGAATCTGGGGAAAGGGAAACGGAACCTTTCCTATGAATATGTACGATTCGGCAGTCAAAGTGCCGTTTCTTATATCCTGGCCTTGCCATATCGCTCCGGGAAGTGTATGCTGTGAGATAGTGAGTGCGTATGATTTGTTCCCCACACTGCTGGAACTGACCGGCCTGTCTGACCGGTTCCCGGAAGGCCTTCCGGGGAAGAGCTTTTCCAGCCTGCTTACCGGCGGGGAACAGGAGCGGACGGGAGAGATCGTCGTGTTTGACGAATATGGCCCGGTGCGGATGATTCGGAACAGAGAATGGAAGTATATCCACAGATACCCCTATGGAACGCACGAACTCTATCACCTGACCGACGACCCGGGAGAGACAGAAAACCTCTTTGGGCTTCCAGAGTATGAAGCAAAGGTTCTGGAGCTGAAGAAGCAGATGGAAACGTGGTTTCTCAAGTATGCGGATCCTGCGATCGACGGGGTAAGGGAAGGTGTGACAGGATCGGGACAGCTTTGCAGACCCGGCCTTTACGCTGTACGCACAGATGTATATGGCCCGGTGGGGACGTAAAGCCAGTGCAGCACCGCATGAAAACGGAGGAGAGAAATCATGGCAGTACAACCGAATTTCTTATTTATCTTTATGGACGATATGGGCTGGAGGGATCTGGCCTGTACCGGCAGTACCTTTTATGAGACGCCCAACATTGACCGGCTTTGCAGACAGGGGATGGTATTTGCCAATTCCTACGCGTCCTGCCCGGTCTGCTCTCCGTCGAGAGCCAGCTATTTAACCGGACAGTATCCGGCCAGGCTGGGTGTGACGGACTGGATCGATATGGAAGGAACCTCTCACCCCTTGAGGGGAAAACTCATTGATGCCCCGTATATCAAGCATCTGCCGGAGGGGGAGTATACAATCGCCCAGGCGCTAAAGGATGCGGGATACGATACGTGGCATGTGGGGAAATGGCATCTGGGAGGAAGAGAATACTACCCGGACCATTTCGGATTTGATGTCAATATAGGCGGCTGTTCCTGGGGCCATCCCCACGAAGGATATTTCAGCCCCTATGGGATCGAGACGCTTCCCGAAGGGCCGGAAGGGGAATATCTGACAGACCGGATCACGGACGAGGCGGTCCGCCTGCTGAAAGAGCGGAAGGCGGGCGGAAGCAGGAAGCCATTTTACATGAATTTATGCCATTACGCGGTACATACACCGATACAGGTGAAGGATGAGGACCGGGAGCGCTTCGAGAAGAAGGCGAGAGAGCAGGGGCTCGATCAGGAGACGGCCCTGGTGGAAGGAGAATTCCACCATACCGAGGATAAGAAGGGACGGCGCGTGGTCAGAAGAGTGATTCAGTCGGATCCGTCCTACGCGGGAATGATCTGGAATCTGGATCAGAATATCGGACGGCTGCTGGAGGCGCTTTCTGAGTGCGGAGAAGAGGAGAATACCGTGGTGGTATTCACTTCTGATAACGGCGGACTCGCCACAAGCGAAGGCTCGCCCACCTGCAATCTGCCCGCTTCGGAAGGAAAGGGCTGGGTCTATGAGGGCGGAACCAGGGTTCCGCTGATCGTTAAGTATCCGGGCCACGTGGCTCCGGGGAGCCGGTGTGACGTGCCTGTTACGACCCCGGATTTCTATCCCACATTCCTGGAACTGGCCGGCGTAACGCAAAAAGCAGGGATTCCCATCGACGGAAGAAGCATTGTTCCTCTGCTGGCCGGTAATCACATGCCGGAAAGGCCTGTCTTCTGGCACTACCCACACTATGGAAACCAGGGAGGGACTCCTGCCGCTTCCGTTGTTCTGGGAGACTACAAGTATATTGAGTTTTTCGAAGATGGACGCGGAGAACTTTACGACCTGAAAGCGGACTTCAGTGAGACGAACAATATTTGTGAAAACATGCCTGAGATGGCTGCGCGGCTCCGGATGCTCCTGCATGGATGGCAGCGGGAGGTATGCGCCCGTTTCCCGGAAGTAAATGAGGCGTATGGGGAGGTATGATGAAAGATAACAGAGAATACCAGATAAAACTGATGAGCGCACTGGCGAAGGTATTTCCCGGACAGGAGCCGGAAGAGGACCCGTGCTGTACCGGATTTACGATGCTCCGCGGGGAGACGTTCAGCTTCGTGGCCGCGTATACCTGCGGCGGCGGAAATGGCGGCCGGGGAAATTTCGATGCGGTGGTGCGGGTGGAATCACCGGCTGCGGAATACTGCCGTATCCGGGAGATCATCCCGGTTCCATCCCTACGCCCGGTAAACAGCTGTGCGGACAGCAATTATCTGCGCACACAGCCGGGAATGTATCCGGATCTGCTGACTGAGCCGGCGGGAGGGCGCATTACCTTCACACCGGGCCAGTTTAAGAGCCTGTGGATTGATGTGGAGATTCCGGAGAACGGACCGCATGGGGAAATTCCTGTGGCTGTGGTATTTGCTTCGCCGGAGGGAGAGGAGCTGTGCAGGAGAGAGACCTCCATACAGGTGTACCGGACCGTACTCGGTCCCCAGAGACTCCTGCGCACGGAATGGTTCCACGGAGACTGTCTTGCCGACTATTACCAGGTGCCTGTCTTTTCCGAGGAGCATTGGAGGATCATGGAGAATTTCATATCGGCGGCTGCGGCCAGGGGCTGTAATATGATCCTGACGCCGCAGTTCACCCCGCCTCTCGACACGGCGCCCGGCGGAGAGCGGACCACGATTCAGCTGGTGGGAGTAAAGGTGCTTCCCGGGGGCGGCTATGAATTCGATTTTTCCAGGCTGGAGCGCTGGGCTGCCATGTGCTTATCCTGCGGCATGACCTGTTTTGAAATGTCCCATCTCTTTACCCAGTGGGGAGCCGGTCATCCTCCGAAGATCATGGCCGAGGAGAACGGGAAGGAAATAAAGCTGTTCGGCTGGGATGATCCGGCCGTGGGCGGACGCTACACCACATTCCTGGAGGCCTATCTTCCCAGGCTGACGGAAAAGCTGCGGGAATTAGGCATTGCCGGGATAACCAGATTTCACATTTCCGATGAACCGGAGCCGCAGCATCTCTTATCCTATAAGCAGGCGAGAGAATCCGTGGCGCCGTATCTGAAGGATTTTGTCATCATGGACGCCATCTCCAGCATCGCGGTCTGCAGGGAGGGAGAAATCGACTGCCCGGTGTGCTCCAATGACCATATGGAACCATTTCTGGAAGCAGGCGTTACGCCTCTGTGGAGCTATTACTGTACAGCCCAGGATTATCTGGTCAGCAACCGCTTCATGGCCATGCCGTCCGCCAGATGCCGTATCTATGGCGCGCAGGTCTTTAAATACGGCATGGAGGGAATTCTTCACTGGGGATACAATTTTTATAATTCCCAGTACTCATTAAAGACCCTGGATCCCTACCGGTCCACGGATGCCGACGGCGCATTTCCATCCGGTGATTCATTCCTGGTGTATCCGGGAGCGGACGGAAAACCGGAGGAATCCATACGCATGATGGTCCTGTGCCATACGATGCAGGACGTGAGGGCCATGGAGCAGCTGGCCGATAAGAAGGGGAGAGAGTACGTCGTTGATATGCTGGAGGAGGATTTGGGAGAGCCGATCACCTTTAAGCGGTATCCGAAGTCGGATTACTGGATTCTCCAGATGAGAAACCGGATTAACCGGAAATTGGATGAAGATTAGTGTGTTTTTGTTTGTGTGTTTGTTTCAATCCACATTCTGAGTCCAGAATACAATACCCAGAATGACATGGCAGTGGGGGATATATGCCCGCCGCTGCCGCTGAACTTGTTTTTGCGATTCATCTCCCAGCCTCTACAGGTGGAGATGAATCGCTTATTTTGTTAAATTTCATTGCAAAGAATCATACTGCGAGATACTACTGCAGCATAATCTTAATAATCTCTTTATCGGTCTGTTTCATGCCTTCTTTTCCAATGTATCCCACACAGCTGATCGTCTCGCCGGCGTCCTCCTGGAGAATGCCGCTGTCTGCCTGGTAGGCCCTGCCGTTCATGGCAAGATAGTGGGCCATCATGGCGGCATCCAGGCTTGTGGCGATCTTGGCGGCACAGGAGATCTTCGCACCGTCGCAGATGATGCCCGGGATATTGGCTAAGACATTCCCGATGGTATTCTTAATCTGTTCCAGAGTTCCGCCCACCAGATAGGTGATGGCGGCTCCCGATGCGCAGGAAGCGGATACGGCGCCGCAGAAGGCAGACAGCTTGCCGATAAATTCCTTCTGGTAGATGGTCAGCAGGCTGGAAAATGCGAGAGCCCGGTATAGACGTTCCTGGCAGATATTATTCTCCCTTGCATAGACGATGACAGGTACAGAGGAGGCGATTCCCTGGTTTCCGCTGCCGGAGTTGATCATGACCGGCATGTCACAGCCGCCCATTCGAGCCTCCGATCCGGCGGCCGCGTAGGCCTTCATGCGGACAGCCACGCCATCCGGGTACGATTCCTTGATGATCTTTCCGATACCGAGTCCGTAGCTTCCGGCCATTCCCTCATAGGCAATGTTCATATTATGAATGATGACCCGGTCCAGCAGCTCGTGGATATCCTTAAGCGGTACCTGGTCTGCAAAATCCTTAATATTATCCACGGAGAGCAGACTGCGGTCCGCCAGACTGCATCCGCCTTCCTTATGGTCTGAACTGAAAATCACTTCTTCGTCTTTCGTAATCTTCGTGATGTTGGTGTGGTCATACCGGATCTCCAGCGTTACAACGGAAGCGTCCTTATGCAGCTCCAGGATGATGTGCAGCGGAATCTCAGAATCCAGATATTCCACGGTACAGACTCCGTCTCTCAGCATAGCGGCCGCCGTCTTCCGGTCCTCATCTGTCAGATCTTCTAAAACTTCCATACATTTGGAGGCATTGCCTCCGACAATTCCCAGCATGACGCCGGCTTCGATGCCGACCATACTCTCTGAGTTGGGAATCGTGACACAGCGGACATTTTTAATCATGTTGCCGCTGCAGTAAGCGATGACTCTGTCGGGCAGGCAGCCCAGCACCTCTCTAGCCCTGGCTCCGGCGTAGGCCAGTGCGATGGGCTCGGTGCATCCCATGGCGGGGATCAGTTCTTCAGCCAGTATCTTCAGGAATTCATCATGTATTCTCTCGTTCATCATGAGTATCTTCACCTTTCCATTCATATTGTAAGCAGGTAAATCAGCATGAAGCCCGAACAGGTATGGAAATTCCTTGTGGCTGCTGCGCTGAATTAGGATGTTTAATAATAAAAATTTATCAAATTCCGAGTGGAAAGTCAATGGTTTTGGGGATATTGCATCGTTTCCATCCACGGTTTGAGTTTCGGGCGACATATCAGCCGGTATGATTATGTTCACATTTTTACAGGAAATGGATGAAACACTTTTTTTCTGATCTCCTAACAGATAATATTTTCTTTGGTATCGGTAATAATAGTGCATAAAACGTAAAATTGAAAAGGAGAAGACAGATGGAGACAGAAATGAATGCAGATATGATGTTGGAAGAGTATCGAAGGTATCTCATCTACAATGAGAAAAGTAAGTCGACAGTCAGTAAGTATGTACGGGATGCTGGCAAATTTCTGGATTTTTTGCAAACCTGTGGGGGAACGGGAGACAAGATAACGAAAGAAAACGCCATGCACTACAAAACAGAACTAATAGGAAGCTATAAGCCTTCCAGTGTGAATTCCTTTTTAACCGCGCTGAACAGCTTCCTTACATTTTACGAAAGGCAGGAATGCCGTGTCAGGCTACTGAAGATCCAGAAACGCGTATTTACCGATCAGAACAGAGAGCTGACCAGAGAGGAATACATTCGACTGGTTGAAGCGGCCCAGAGTGAGAAGAAAGATCGGCTGGCCCTGGTTATGGAGACGATCTGCGGGACCGGAATTCGCATCAGCGAACTGCGCAATATAACGGCAGAATCCCTGCAGAGGGGGTATGCGAGCGTCTCGTGCAAAGGAAAGGAGCGGATTATCCTGATTCCTCTAAAGCTGAAGGACAAACTAAAAGACTACTGTATCAATAACGACATCCAGTCGGGAAGCATCTTTATAACCCGGACAGGCAAACCGATCGACCGCAGCAATGTCTGGACTGAAATGAACAAAATATGTGAGCGAGCGGGGATTTCCCATGAAAAAGTATTTCCCCATAATATGCGTCATCTGTTTGCAAGGACGTATTATGGAAAACAGAAAGATATTGTGCATCTGGCCGATATTTTGGGGCACAGCAGCATCGAAACAACCAGGATTTATACCATGACGAGCAGTTGGGAATATGAAAGACAATTGAATGAAATGGGTCTAATAATATAAAAACACAACATAATACACATTATGTTGTGACAATTATACAACTCTTAGATTTTTATGTCAAGGATTTTAGTACGGTAAACTACATATTACACAATATGTAGTAAAAAAGGCCTGCGCTATCATGTATTTGCGGCTTTTTTCCGTATTTGGAATAAATGCCGCTGTCCGAGCGCAGACCTGATCCTATTCGTTTTTATTGCCGCAAAGCCTTACAGGTTCTAAAAAAAATACCCTGTCGTATATTGACAACGAAACTTCGTTGCTGTATGCTTATCACAACATAATGTGTATTATGTTGTAAACCGAACATGGTCGGTAATTTCCCGGGCAGAATCAGAGCGCCGAGGCGGCATAATATTCCAATCATGCAGACAGGACAATTGCGGACAGGGTATTTTAATCAGGATATTTCAATCAGGATATTTCAATCAGGAGGAGAAAAGATGAGAGGAAAAACATGGAAACTTGCAGCTGTTACACTGGGACTTAGTATCAGCGCGGCAGCAGCCGTCTACGCGCAGACGCCGGGATGGAGTTTAACCGGGGAGGGCTGGCGTTATATGTCTGTGGAAGGGCAGTATCAGGCAGCCAGATGGTTCCAGGATACGGATGGGCGCTGGTATCATTTTGACCAGAGTGGAATCATGCAGACCGGATGGTTTCAGGATGGCAGCGGCTTGTGGTATTTCCTGGCAACAGACACAGGAGCGATGAAGACCGGCTGGCACCAGGATCCTGATGGAAAATGGTATTTTCTCGCTTACAGCGGAGCCATGCAGACCGGTCTGATCAAAGTAGACCAGAAAGTATACTATATGGAACCGAGCGGAGCGCTGTTTACAGGGGATAAGGAAATTAACGGTGTGATCTATCACTTTACGGAAAATGGAACCGTAGGATCCGTACCTCCTGTCCCGACCGCGCAGGTGTGGTCCGCCAACGGAAACCAGACTTCCGGTTCAGACAGCAGTTCGTCCAGGGAAAAAGTGCGGGTCAGGGACGCCGTACAGAACGACATCATAGATGCAGTCAATCAGACAAGCGGAAGTGAACACATAGCCAGCGCATCGATCAGCGGACAGAGCATAAGTGTGACTCCGGTTGCCGTTTCTACGATGCTGGAGGGACTTCCGGCTGCGCAGTCGGTTTTTGAGGTGTTTCTGTCCTCCGGATATATCAATGAAGTGACAATCAGCGGTCCGGGAGGAAGCGCAGTGGTTCATGAGGCAGGCGACCTGGTGGGAGCGGCGAGAAGCTTGGGCTTTTCGGGAAGCGGAAGCTTTTCTCAGGCTAGAGGGTCCTATACGGTGACGGTATCCTATTCCGGAACGCTGGACTATGGATATGAAGACGGAACTCTCGTATATTCCGTTGCTGTCAATTGAGTGATGGTCCTCTGAGATGATTCAAAGAACGAAATGTTTATTAGTAATCCTTTTTACATTTCTTTTATCCATTATATTTGTTTTGATCTCACCGTTGACCGGCTGCGCATCCGGATTAAATGCCAGCGAACAGGAGCTGGTGGCAAAGGCCAAAGGTACGTTTGAATGGAATGGAAAAGAGTACCGGGCAAAGCAGACGTATATCGACCAGCTGACCGCATACCTCTGCAGGGAGGATGTGGACTTAAACGCAGACACCTGCGCGGCCGCGGCCGCAGAAATGTACGGCAGTGTGGAACGCGGTGTGACGGAGGGCTATCTCTATGAAGTCGGAGGCAGTGGGGAGACCGCCGCAGATACCATAGAAGCGATAGAATCAGAGGCGGGATCCCAGGAAGAAAAGGGCTCTGGACAGGAAGGCCTGTCAGGAGATGAGGAGCGTTCTGACAAACAGCTTGGGGAGAGGTCTGACGAACAATTTGAAGAGTGGCCCGGCAATAAGCCTGATGAGAAGTTCAAGAAGTGTGCTCCCGTTATTTTCCGGCTGCCGGGGTGTTGGTGGTTCGGAGGGAATCGTGCGGGAGGAGAGGACGCAGGAACTGGAATTGGAGCTGGAACAGAAAATGGATGGCATCGCCTGCTAGATCCGGCTCTTTACTGCCTGCTCATGGTGGGCGAAGCCGTGTGTTTACTCATTTTGATAACGGCATTGGCCCAAACTGCCAGGAACCGGAGCTTAAGGCGCCGGAGCAAGGCGAGAAAGGCGCTGCAGACGATTGTAATCTGCATGACGGCCGGCGCCTGTTTCCTTTCAGGACTGCTTCTATCGCTTCGCATTGGGGCATTTTCAGAACAGGCGGTGTTAAACCAGATCGAAAAGACTTCCTGGTACCAGACGGTTTATGACGATATGAAACGGGAGACATTCAGGACTCTGTCCTTGATCCAGGCGCCTGAATATGATTACGGGGACACGGTCAAGTATTCCAATGTGGTACTGACTGCCAGGCAGCAGGTAAAAGCAGAGCTTGAGGGAGAATCGCCGCACCCTGATTTAGCGGGAGCGATGGAACCGCTGCGGTCTTTTGTATCTGCCGGTTACAGGCATGCATATCCGAATTCTGAAGTGGCTGCCGCGGGCGTGGAGTACCTGATGGACGGCCTGGAGGCACGGTGTGAGAATCTGGTGCACTGGGCGGGGATGGACTGGTGGCGCCAGAAGACGAGGGATTTTTTGCGCTGGATGCCGGTTTTACTGGGAGGTGCTGTTCTGGTCTTTTCACTGGGGACCGCAGAACTGATCTGTCTGAGCCGTTCCCGTTACCGGGCGGTCAAGAGATTCGGAACCAGCCTGTTTGTGGGATTTTTAGGCCTTGGCGTCTGCGGTCTTCTGCTCTGGCGATTCGGAGGGGCTGGAACCGTGTGGACAGAACCGGTCTATATGAATGAATTTGCACGGTATCTGTCAGTCTCAGCCGGATACAGCGCGCTTTCGCTCGGAGGCATGGGCTGCTGTCTGTCAGCAATGGCATTCTATATATCAAAATGTATGAAGTACGAAAGATGAAGTCGGGAGGATGGCATGAGAGGAATGAGAAAAGGAAGAGACAAAGATAATAATGATTATCGGAATCATTTCGGGGGGGGGGTACAAAAAATGCCGCTCGGTCTATTTGATCTCCACTGCCATCTGCTTTATGGAATAGATGACGGTGCCGTTTCTCTGGAGGAGTCTCTGCGTGCTGTTCAGATGGCGTGGGATGAAGGAATCAGTCATATCGTATTTACGCCTCATTATACACCGGGGAAGGTCTCTGCAGAGAAGGAAGTCATTTTAGAACGAATAAATGAGGTCAGAGAGGCCGCCGAAAACGCAGGGATTCAAGGCATAAAGTATTATTGCGGCAACGAAGTGCTCTACGTTTCCGGCGTGGAGGAACTGTTAAAACAGGGCGAGATATTTACAATTGCAGATACCAAGTACGTGCTTCTGGAATTCTATCAGGGGGTAAGATACCAGGATATGTTTCAGGGGCTTTCTCGCGTGGTGAGAAAGGGATATATCCCGGTTTTGGCACATGTGGAGCGATATGTCTGCCTGTATCAGAGCGTGGAGAGAATAGAGGAACTGCGGGATTTGGGAATTGTGATTCAGATGAATACGGAGTGCTTTTTTCAGCGGATTCCGGACGTGCGGATGGTCTGGTACAGGAAATTGATGAAGGCCGGTTATGTCCAGCTGATTTCCACGGATGCACATGGCGCGGACAGAAAACCGCCGCGGATGAGAAAGGCGGTGGAATGGCTGGAACGCCACTGTGATCAAGGGCTTGTGGAGCGTGTGCTCTACGAAAATCCTGCGAGGCTGCTGGAGGGCCGGATACTATAAGAATTTCAGAGGGAGAACGATGAAAGATACAAGAGACGATGAGATAGAGATTGATTTGCTGCAGCTTTTCTGGGTGATGAAAAGAAGACTGTGGATTATGATTCTGGCGGTTGTCGTGGGGGCGGCGGCGGCCATGCTGTACACCACAACCCTGGTGGAACCGGTTTACACGTCTTCCACCATGATTTACATATTAAACAAGACAAACAATATTACATCGCTGTCAGATCTTCAGTTGGGAACACAGCTGACAAAGGATTATAAGGTGCTGGTGACCAGCCGCCCGGTTCTTGAGCAGGTGACAAGGAATCTGGGATTAGACATGAGTTATCAGCAGTTAAATGGGAAAATTACGGTCAACAATCCGGCCGATACGAGAATTCTGACTATTTCAGCCAGGGATACAAATCCAGAGACAGCACGGGCCATTGCCGATGAGATGGCATCGGTGTCGGTAGCGCGCATTGCCGAGATCATGGACTCGGTGCCGCCAAAAATCGTGGAAGAGGGAAATCTCCCCACAGCGCCTTCCAGTCCAAATGTGAGAAAGAATACGGTACTCGGCGGACTGGCGGCAGGGATCGCGGCGGCAGGCATTATCATTCTGCTGTATTTGATGAATGACAGCATCCGGAATGCCGGAGATATCGAGCGCTATCTGGACCTCAACACGCTGGGGCAGATACCGGAATTTGAAGAAAATCAGAGAAGAAAAAAGAAGAAAAGCAAATGGGGAAGAAGGGCGGTGGAGTAAATGCAGAAGGTAGAATTTAAGAAAATACCGCAGCTGGATTTCAGGACAAACGAAGCGTTTAAAACGCTGAGAACCAACATCACATTCTGCGGCGACGACCAGAGGGTGATCCTGTTTACCAGCACCATTCCCAACGAGGGAAAAACCTCAGTCGTATTCCAGCTGGCGAGATCATTTGCCGAGGATGGGAAACGGGTGCTTCTGCTGGACGCGGATATGCGAAAATCCGTCCTGATGGGCCATTACCGCGTCGACCGGGAGACGAGAGGCCTGAGCCATTATCTCGTGGGCCAGGAATCCGCCGAAAATGTCACTTACAGCACAAACATAGAAAACATGGAAGTGATTTTCGCCGGCCCGTCCACACCGAATCCGGCGGAGCTTCTGGGAAATTCCAGATTTGAGGAGATGCTCAGCGAACAGCGGGGAAACTATGATTACATCCTGATTGACACCCCGCCTCTGGGCAGTGTCATTGACGCGGCGATCATTGCGCGAAATGTGGATGGAGCCGTTATCGTGGTGGAGAGCGGAGTCATCAGCTATAAGATGGTTCAAAAGGTAAAAGGCCAGCTGGAGAAGAGCGGATGCCGGATCCTGGGCGCGGTTCTTAACAAGGTGGACCAGGAGAATAAAGGCTATTACAGCGGGTATTACAGTAAGTACTATGGGAAGTATTACGGTTATGGGGCCAGCGGAAGCAGTGATAAGGCAGAAAAGAGTGAACAAAACACGGAAGTGAACACGACATCTGTCAGCAGCGAAGAAAAACAGGCAAAGCGTTCCAGACGGCGCAAGTAGGATACGAAGGGGATAAAATGATAAAGACACGTATTATAGCAAATAAATGGTTCCGATCGGTATTATTTCTTATCTACGATATCTGCATGATTCAGATCTGCTCATTTTTAGCTCTTTGGATCCGGTTTGATTTGTCCACAAAATCCATACCCTCACAATATATAAGCGCAGTCACGTCATACAGCGTGATTCTGACGGTGACGACCGTTCTTGTATTCGCTCTGTTTCGCCTGTATTCCATTATGTGGAGCAGTGCCGGGATAATTGAGCTGGAATCCATTGTTGCGGCCTGTGGCGTAACGTTTATTCTGCAAATCCTGGGAATGAGATTCTTAAGCATCGAGGTGCCCAGAAGCTACCATATCTTATGGCTTTTATTTATAACGGCATTTGTGGGAATCAGCCGTATGAGCTACCGGGCGCTGCGGCTGGCAGGAAGACATCTGGGAAGAAAGCGGGATGCCGCAGTAAAGAAGCGGATCATGATTGTCGGCGGCGGACAGGCAGGCACTCTTCTGATAAAAGAGTTAAACAGCAGCGAAAAAGCACCTGGTATACCGGTCTGTATCATAGATGACGATCGGAATAAAAACGGAAAATATATCAATGGCGTACCGATCCGGGGGACACGGGAGGAGATACCCGAGTTAGCGGAAAAGTACAATATTGAGGAGATCTATATTGCGATACCCACCGTTACCGGTGTAGAGCGGAAAAAGATTCTGGAGATCTGCCAGAGAACGAAATGCAGCCTGAAAATACTCCCGGGTCTGTATCAGTTAATGAGTGGTGAAGTCAGCATCTCCAAGCTGCGTGATGTGGAAATCGATGATCTCTTAGGCAGGGAACCCATAAAGGTCAGTTTAAATGAGATTATGGGATACGTAAAAGGGAAAGTGGTTTTGGTAACAGGTGGAGGCGGATCCATCGGCAGCGAGCTGTGCAGACAGCTGGCCGGCCACGAGGTAAAGCGTCTGATTATATTTGACATGTATGAGAATAACGCTTATGAGATTCAGCAGGAATTAAAGCGGAACTATCCGGAACTGGATCTCGTCACCCTGATTGGATCCGTAAGAAATACGAACCGGCTGGACTCTATTTTTGATACATACCGTCCGGACATCGTGTATCACGCTGCGGCGCATAAACATGTACCGCTCATGGAAGACAGTCCAAATGAATCAATTAAGAATAATGTCATTGGAACATACAAAACTGCCAAAGCGGCCATGAAGTACGGGACGAAGCATTTTGTCTTAATTTCCACCGATAAAGCAGTCAATCCCACGAATATCATGGGAGCCAGCAAGCGCCTCTGTGAAATGGTGATCCAGATGTGCAACAGCAAGAGCAGCACGGAATTTGTCGCGGTGAGGTTTGGCAACGTGCTGGGGAGCAATGGAAGTGTGATCCCATTATTTAAGAAACAGATCGAAAACGGCGGCCCCATAACCGTCACGGACCCGGAAATCATCCGATATTTCATGACCATTCCGGAAGCCGTAAGTCTGGTCCTGCAGGCCGGGGCTTATGCAAAAGGCGGAGAAATCTTTGTGCTTAATATGGGTGAGCCTGTGAGAATTCTGGATATGGCGGAAAACCTGATCCGTCTTTCCGGATATGAGCCATATAAAGATATCGATATTGTGTTTACGGGACTTCGTCCGGGAGAAAAGATGTATGAAGAGCTTTTGATGGCGGAGGAAGGGCTGCAGGGGACGAAGAACAGCCGGATATTTATTGGGAAGCCGATTGAGATGGATTATGAAAAATTCGAGTTAGAATTGGCTGGACTTGACGAAGCTGCGTGGAAAGAGACTGGGGATATGAGGCAGCTGGTTCAGAAGATTATACCGGAGTATCATTTTCAGTAAATTATCTTCAGTAAATTATCTTCAGGAGAATGTTATCAGTTAAATAGAAAAAGAAAGTATAAAATCCAATTGGATAAAATCGTCGCTTTGCCGCGTTTTATATTATTTGGATGACAAAAGATAAGTTTAGAAATCCGCCTGCAAGATGACGGAGTGGCGAAGCATGCCCTGGAGACGGGATTTTCTAAACTGAGATATTATTGTTGATACATTCCAGCGTGCACAGGAGAAAACGAGGGATTTAAGCAATGTGGTACGTGATACAGGTAAGGACTGGAACAGAGGAATCTGTGCGAAAGCAATGTGAGAGGCTGGTTGACCATCATGCAATGGAACGGTGCTTTATACCTTATCAGGAACAATTAAAGCGCTATATGGGGCAGTGGCATAAGGAAATGATGCCGCTGTTCCCAGGTTACGTATTTGCTGACAGCCAGGATGTGGATTTACTTTTCGGAGAATTGAAACGAGTTACAGGTCTTACAAAACTTTTGGGAACTGGCAGTGCAATTGTTCCATTAACTTGGGAGGAAATAGCCATTTTAAAAAGGCTGGGTAAAGAAGAGCAGATCGTAACCATATCAAAAGGCTTAATTGCAGATAATCAAGTGAAAATACTGGAGGGACCTTTAAAAGAGCTGGAAGGCGCTATCTGTAAGATAGACAGACACAGGCGAAAGGCATGGTTGGAACTTGTTATGTTTGGAAGAATACAGAGAGTGGAGGTTGGATTGGAGATACTGGAGAAAAATTAGGGGTGAAATTTTAGATCAAAGAAGGAAAAGAAATGGAAAAAAGAAATATTTTATTTAGCCCGCCGGATATCAGTGAACTGGAAATTGCAGAAGTTTGTGAAGCAATGCGCTCCGGCTGGATTACTACTGGCCCTCGTACAAAGCAATTAGAAAGAAATCTGGCAGAGTATTGCCATACAAACAGGGTTGTGTGCTTAAATTCTGCCACAGCAGCAGAAGAATTGAATCTTCGTCTTCTTGGAATTGGTGAGGGGGATGAGGTCATAGTGCCAGCCTATACATATACAGCCTCTGCGTCAGCAGTATTACATGTGGGAGCAAAGGTTATTTTTGTAGACTCACAGCCAAATAGCACTGAGATGGATTATGAGGCCGTAGAAGCAGCTATAACAGAGAAAACAAAAGCAATTGTTATGGTAGATATTGGCGGTATTATTTGTGATTATGAGCGCATTTTTCAAGTGGCTGAAAATAAAAAAAATATTTTCAGACCCCAAAATAAGATACAGGCAGCAATCAGCAGAGTAGCTATTGTTGCTGACTGCGCACATGCATTAGGGGCTTGCAGGCATAGTAAAATGGCAGGTGAAATAGCAGATTTTACGTCCTTTTCGTTTCATGCAGTAAAAAATTTTACAACGGCAGAAGGTGGTGCATCTACCTGGCGTTCCATACCTACAGTTAGCGATGAGGAGATATATCACCAGTATCAGTTGTTTTCACTTCATGGCCAGTCAAAAGATGCGCTGGCAAAAACTCAACTTGGCGCCTGGGAATATGATATTGTTGGTGCCTGGTATAAATGCAACATGACAGATATTACAGCAGCCATTGGTTTGAAACAGTTGGAACGGTATCCCGCGATGTTGGCAAGAAGAAAAGAAATTATTGTAAAATATGATGCCATGTGTGATGAAATGGGCATAAAGCATCTGGAACATTACGGAGAAGGCCATAGCAGTTCCGGTCATCTTTATATGGTAAGAATTCCGGAAATCAGTATTGAGAAAAGAAATGAGATCATAATTAAGCTTGCAGAACGAGGTGTTGCTGCTAACGTGCACTATAAGCCGTTGCCTATGATGTCAGCGTATAAAGCGTTGGGGTGGGATATCAAAGACTTTCCGAATGCCTATGATTATTATCATAATTTGATTAGTCTTCCTCTTCATACAAGATTGACGGATCAGGATGTGGAGTATGTCATGGGAATTTTTAGGACTGTAGTAACAGAAAATATAGTGTAAATATTATGGAGGAAGACCGTCTATGTATATTATTATCGGTGCATCTAGCTTTATTGGAGTTCATACCGTTGAGGAATTTCTGAAACAGGGGTGTGAAGTACTTGTTACCGGGCGTAACAATAAATTTCGCTCATATTATGAAAATAGAAACGTGTGTTATAAAAATCTGGATCTTGTTCGAAAAGAAGATTTTGAAGAACTTCCCAGGCACGGGGTGGAAGGTGTAATTTTATTAGCTGGACTATTGCCTGCAAATGCACAGGTAAATTTGGATGAAGATGAAAATGCAGCCGATTATTTTAACATAAATACAATAGGTACAATTAATGTATTGGAGTACTGTAGAAAAAATAAAATAAAAAGGGTAATTTCAACTTCCTCCTACGCCGATGTCAGAAAATCGTGGACCGCGGATCGGGCGTTAACAGAGGAAGAACCGCGGGGAGGACTTTATACAGGCGATCATGCAATTTATGTGATGTCGAAAAATGCAGCCTGCGATGTTATGGAATACTATAATCAGCAGCATGGTATGAAAAATGCCTGTTTCCGTCTTCCTCCCGTTTATGGCGTGGGGCCCCATGGATCATTATTTATCAACGGCACCTATGTCAAGTCCGGACTTCAGATTTTTATGGATAAGGCAGCTGTTGGAGAGGATATCACTGTTTTTGGAAATAAGGATTTAAGCAGGGATGTCGTATACGTAAAAGACGTGGCTCATGCATTCTATTTAGCAATGCAGAGTGAAAAGACCAGTGGCCTTTATAATATGACATCTGGGAGAGGTGTAACATTACAGGAACAGGCAGAAGTAATTGCGGATTTATTTGCTTTGAGTCCAGATAAAAAGTCAAGAGTTGTTTATAAACCGGAGATACTGAATAGTACACCATCATATCTGTTTTCTATGGAAAAATCAAAAAGAGATTTTGGATTTGTTCCAGAATATGCAGATTTTAAAGTTATGATGAGAGATTATAAAAAAGATATTGATGCCGGAAAGTATAAGGAATTATTTCATTATTAATATGTTACAGCCTGAGGAGTTGAGCTATGTATATAAAAGTAAAACGGGTAATTGATTTTATACTTGCTTTGATAGGAATGCCGTTTTTGGGAATCATTCTGCTTGCATCCGCTATTTGTATTAAGCTGGAAGACGGCGGACCGGTTTTTTACCTGGCGGATCGTACTGGGCGATTTGGTAAACCATTTAAGATGTACAAACTGCGCAGTATGAAAATGAATGCACCGGACCTACGCCTTGAAGATGGGTCAACTTATAATTCCGTGGATGATCCAAGGGTTACAAAATTTGGAAAGTTTGCGAGGAAGACCAGTATTGATGAAACACCCCAGCTGATTAATATTTTAAAAGGAGATATGGCTTTGATTGGTCCAAGGCCTGATAGTGCTTCCTATTTCAGTCAGTATAGTGAGGAAGAAAGGAAAATACTTAAAGTTCGTCCTGGAGTAACAGGTTATAATCAGGCAATTAATCGTAATGCAGTAGGTACGAAAGAAAAACTGAAAAACGATATTTACTATGTTGAACATATGTCGTTTCTTTTCGATGTAAAGATAATTTGCATGACAGTAAAAACGGTACTCTTTCGTAAAAATATCTATCGGGTTGACAAAGGCTGAGAGGGCAAAAAAGCAATGAAAAAAATTATGATTTTAGGGGCTGGCATATTGCAATTACCCGCTATAAAAAAAGCGAAAGAGATGGGATTGTCTGTAATTGCAGTTGATATGGATCCCAATGCAGCAGGATTTGCCGAAGAAGGAATCGATCGTGAAGTTATTAGTACAACAGATACTTTAGAAGTATTAAAGGCTGCAAAAATACACGGTATTAATGGAATTATGACGTTGGCGAGTGATATGCCGATCAGAACAATTGCAGTTGTAGCGAGAGAACTTGGATTGGCAGGTGTTACTGAAGAAACTGCATTAAAAGCGACGAATAAAGCTGCAATGAGAGATGCGTTATATTCTCATAGTGTACCGATACCAATGTATTTTAAAGCCTCCAGCAAAGAAGATTATTTCAAAGCTGTTAATGAAATAAAGAGACATGGCTGTCAATGTATTATTAAACCCGCAGATAATTCGGGAAGCAGAGGTGTAAATCTCCTTAAAAGCTATGAGAAAGAAATGGTGGATAGAGCTTATGAGTATAGTAAAAAATATTCCCGTTCTGGAGATTTAGTTGTTGAGGAGTATTTAGAGGGGCCGGAGGTAAGCGTAGAAACGTTAAGCTTAGATGGGGAATGCCACGTGATTCAGATTACAGACAAGATGACGACAGGTGCTCCCTACTTTGTAGAGACGGGGCATAGTCAACCGTCTATGCTGCCGGCCGATATTCAACTAAAAATTATGGAAGTGGCTGTAGCAGCAAATCGGTCAATCGGTATTGAAAATGGGCCTTCACACACGGAAATAAAAGTGACCAGTGAGGGACCTAAAATTATAGAATTAGGCGCCAGACTTGGTGGGGATAATATCACAACACATTTAGTGCCGTTATCGACAGGAGTCAATATGGTTGAGTGTTGTATTAAAATAGCTCTTGGAGAAACGCCAGATTATAAAACAAAGCATTTTAAAGCCTCAGCTATTCGCTATTTAGAAAGTCAAGAAGGGGTTATACAAAAGATAGAAGGTGTACAGAACGCTGGTAAAATTGAAGGAATAAAGCAGATCAGTATTGTTCATGGAGTAGGAGAACACATCAAACAGGTGAGAAGCAGCGTTGACCGTATTGGCTTTGTTATTGCACAGGCTGATTCCGCGGCAGAAGCAATGAAAAAATGTGAAAACGCAATAAAAGAAATAGGGATCACATATGAATAAAGGGAGTGATATGAAAGCAATCGTTTTCAGCGCATATTATGAACCAGAGGTTGCAGCGAGTTTATACTTATCGACAAATCTTTATGAGGATATGGCTGGTTCCGGGATTGATGTTGATTTATTTGTACCATTGCCTACAAGAGGCGTTAGCGATGAAGTACGAAATAAATATAAAAACCATAAAGTAGAAGTAAGGTGTAACGGCCGGTTAAGAATACATCGAATCGGCATTCCAAAAGAAGGGAAGAGCGTGATTGGGCGGGCGGCTCGTTATATATTAATGAACGCAGTATTTATTTTGAAAAGTATATCTTCTAAAGCTGATGTTATCTTTGTCCAGAGCACGCCGCCCACTCAGGGAGCAACAGCAGCAATCATAAAAAAAGTAATGCATATTCCTTTTGTATACAATTTGCAGGACGTTTTTCCGGATTCGCTGGTAGGAACCGGGATAGCAAAAAAAGGATCAGCAGTATATCGAATGGGCAGAGTTATTGAAAATTTTACATATAGAAATGCGGATAAGATTATTGTTATCTCTAATGACATGAAAACAAACATTATGACGAAAGGGGTTCCCGAATCAAAAATAGAAATTGTTAACAACTGGATCGACGGAAACGTAGTAAAACCAATTCCGAAAGATCAAAACTATATGTATGAAAAGTTTGGGCTATCCAGAGAAAATTTTAATGTTGTTTATGCGGGAAATCTGGGGTATGCACAAAATATTGAGGTGATAATAAAAGCCGCCGAAGTTTTGAAGGACTGCAGTGATATTAAATTCTTGATTTTTGGTAAAGGAGCCCAGGAGGAAGAATACAAAAACATGGCGGCAGAGCTTAATCTCTGTAATCTTAGCTTTTTTCCGATCCAGCCGTATTCAGAGGTATCTTATGTATATAGTTTAGGCGATGTTTCAATTGTTCCGTGTAAGAAGGGGTTTGGCAGCAGCGCAATGCCGAGTAAGACCTGGAGTATTATGGCGGCAGGTACGCCGGTTTTGGCCAGTTTTGATTCAGATACTGATATGGAGAAATTAATAAATAGTCAAAAGGTTGGAATGTTTAATCATGCTGAAGACTGGGAGGGATTAAGTTCTAATATCAAGTATTTATATTCTAACAGAGAATATTTACAGGAGTATGGCAGGAATGCACGAAAATACGTAGAAGAAAATATCAGTCGGGAGAAATGCGTTGGTAAATATATCATGTGTATAAAAAACAGTAAAAACATTAACTGATTTTTAGCTTGTGATTGATATTTGAGGGTAGAATATGGTACTGAAATTTGGAACATTTCGATTGAAAATTAATATAGAAAGAGAAGTATTTTGTCTTTTTATAAATTCTGTCATGATCATTGATCTGATTAGAATTTTTACTGGTAATACAATGGTGACAAACCTGTGCAGAAATGGAATTTATTTATTGATCTTATTTTTTGTCTGTATGGATGCCTGTAATAAAAAAAGGGTAAATAACCTGTTGGGAATGGGGATTTTATACATTGTCTTTGCATTGTTCAGCCTCCTTGTTAATGGAAGTGATGTTAATTCCTTGTTATTATCGGGAAGTATGATTTTTATCAGCCGATGTCTCGTAGGGTTTTATTTAGCCAGAAATATACAAATTGATGAAGGCCTATGGAATTCAATAAAAAAATATTATGTACTGGTAATAGTTTATTGTATTGTTTATGCCAATATGGGAAGTCTGGATCAATATGGTATGCGGGAAGGCTACATGACCTTTTCATACAATATATTAATTCCAACAACGCTAATATTAATTATGATGATACAACGAAAACAGGGAAGAGTTCTAAAACTAATAATATCCACTTTTTTAACAATCCAGTTAATTGTTATGGGAGCGAGAGGTCCCGTTGCCTGTATGGCTGTCTCAATAATCATTTTTATATGGATTCAGTTAGCTCAGTTTCCTTTGTATAAGAAGCTTATCGCCTGCGGCGCCTTTTCACTTGCAGCTATACTGGTTTATTTTGCAAGAGATGAAATTCTGGATTATATGCTCTCCATAAACTCGACCTCGAGAACCCTGATTTTATTAAAAAATGGGAACCTATTTGATTTATCCAATAGGAATAGTTATTACGAGATACTGATAGAGGAGATTAAAAGAAATATCATACTGCCACATGGACTTTATGCTGACAGAGTAATCTTAAACCAAAATTTTTCAGGTTCATCTGCAATCAGTGGTCAGTATGCACATAATTTGTTTTTTGAAATATTGTATCAATTTGGAGGCGTATTTGGAGGCGCTATTTTGTTCGCTTTTTTTATAAAAGTATATAAAAGTATTAAGCATTTAGAATTGATTAATAATCAGATTATAACTGCTTTTTACTGTGCATTTGCAACGGGATTGATATCGTTGCTTTTTTCAAGTTCTTATTTAATAAATGAAAGAGCATGGCTGTTTATTGGCATTGTCTTTGCTTTTAGTAATATCAAATATTTGACTTTAAAAAGTAACGGATAATACCAAAAACAATTAGAAGAGGATTGATATGTACTATTTACCTAAAATTTTTAAAAGGCTAAGGTTCACATCTATTAAACATTGTTCGTTTCAAAAACAAGTTAAAATATTCGGCGGAAGCCAGTTATTAGATGTTGAGGTGGGACGTTACTCATACATTGGTTATAATGCGACAATTATTAATACTTCAATAGGTTCTTTCTGCTCCATTGCAGGTGATTGCATAATCGGTGGAGGAGAGCACCCAAGCGCTTTTGTCTCGACTTCTCCAGTATTCTATAAAGGTTCTAATGCGCTTAAACGAAATTTTTCAAATAAAGAGTTTAATCCATATAAAAGAACTGTAATAGGCAACGATGTGTGGATCGCCAATGGTGTTAAAATTAAAGCTGGAATATCTGTATCGGACGGCGCTGTGATTGGAATGGGGGCTGTGGTTACTAAAAATATAGGTCCGTATGAAATATGGGGAGGTAACCCTGCACGGCTAATTAGAAAAAGATTTTCAGACGAAATGATTGAGGAATTGATGAGAATCGGGTGGTGGAACTGGGATGAAAAAGAACTGTTAAAATATGGAAATGATTTTTTCGATCCAGAGGTATTAATAAATCATTATAAATTGAGTGGAGGATCATAAAGGAATGAAAATTCTGCATTGTTGTATCTCTGCTTTTTACATAGATCACTATAACTATCAGGAAAATATTTTACCAAGACAAAATAAATTAGACGGCCACGAAGTGTTGATTATAGCATCTACTTATACATTTAAAAATAACGACAACAAACAAGGATATTATACAGAACCCAGGGATTACCTTAACGAAGATAACATTTTAGTAAAACGCAGAAAATATAAAGATTTTGGTATCCGTTTTATTAATCAAAAATTCCACTGTATTGATGGTCTGTACGATATGATTGAGGCATTTATGCCAGATGTTATCTTGTTTCATGGAACCAGCTCATTAGAAATTAAAACATTGTGCCGATATAAAAAAAATCATAATAATGTGAAAATATATATAGATTCACATGCAGATTACTATACATCAGGTACAAATTTATTGTCTAAAGGCATTTTACATGGACTACTGTATCGATTCTATCTGCAAAACGCTTTACCATATATTGAAAAAGTATTTTATATTTCTATAGGATGCGGAGATTTTCTTAGAGAAGTGTATAAACTGCCAGAAGAAAAAATAGAATTTTATTCATTGGGAGGCAACCTGCCATCCAGTCAGGAGTTAGACCAGGCAAAAAACGATGTTATAAAAGAACTTAATTTAAGAGCTGACAATATCTTGTTCCTTCAGGCTGGAAAGTTTGATGAAAATAAAAAGCTGGTTGAAATGCTGGAAACATTTAAGAAAATAAAAAATGATCAATTAATTTTTATTTTAATAGGCAGTTTATCAGAAGATATTAAAGAAAAGGTGGAAGCATTAATCGCTGAGGACAGCAGAGTCCGATATCTGGGGTGGCGCGATGGCAATGAATTAAACAGATATTTAAATGCATGTGATATTTATGTTCAGCCGGGAAAAGTTTCTGCCATTGCACAAAATGCAATTTGTAGAAATAGTGTAGTAATTCTAAATAATTTAAAAGAATATCGGCCATTTGTAAACGGGAATGGCTGGCTTATTAATAATATGGAGGAGGCCAGCAACGCTTTGACGGCCATATCTTTGGGAAAAGTAAATATTGATGAGATGAAAATGATATCAAGAGCCATAGCAGAAAAATTTTTTGATTATAAAACATTAGCTAGAAGATTATATGAATGAACGGAGGATAAAAAATGATACCATCAATGAATGTTGTAAGGCAGTACGAATCAATTCGGGAGGAGTTAGATCAGGCGGCTCTGGAGGTCTTACATTCTGGATCATACATACTCGGTGAGTCTGTGGAGAGGTTCCAAACAGAGTTTGCTGACTATTGTGGAACAAAATATGCAATAGGTGTTGGGAATGGTACGGATGCGCTTGTTATTGCGCTCAGGGCCTGTGGTGTAAAAGCAGGAGACGAAGTCATTACTACAGCAATGAGCTTTTTTTCCACTGCTGAATCCATCGCTGCTGTTGGCGCAATTCCAGTATTTGTTGATTGCACATCAGATACATATCTGATGGACACTGCTCAAATAGAAGAAAAGATTACGGAGAAAACAAAAGCAATCATTCCAGTCCATTTGTATGGTCAATGTGCAGATATGGACGTAATATGCAGTATCGCTCAAAAATATAAGCTAAAAGTGATAGAAGATGCGGCACAGGCAGCCGGGGCAGATTATAAGGGAAAAAAAGCCGGAAGTATGGGAGATGCAGGCTGCATCTCCTTTTTTCCAACTAAAAATCTTGGAGCTGCAGGTGACGGAGGCATGATCATTACCAGTGATGAAGCAATTTATAAACAGTGTATGGCATTGCGGGTTCACGGCAGCGGAATGAACGGATACTTCACATATGGATTGCAGAAGGGAACAGATATATCGCAATCAGAAGTAGATTTTAATGGGAATCTTCCTAAATATTTCAACTTTGTTGTGGGATATAATTCACGGCTTGATGCATTGCAGGCATCTATTCTAAACGTAAAACTGGACTATCTGGACGGCTGGAATGAAAGAAGACGCCAAATTGCAGCTATGTATAACGAAAAAATAACAAATCAGCTGGTAAAAAAACCATTTATAGCGGAGTACAATACTCATATTTATTATGTATATCTTTTGGTTACAGAGAAGCGGGACAAGCTGAGAAAGTATCTTGAGGATTGTGGAATATCCAGTGGAGTATATTTTCCGGTTCCGCTGCATCTACAAAAAGTATTTGAGAATTTGAAATACAAAAAGGGAGATTTCCCAAATGCAGAAAATATTGCGGAAAACAGCCTTGTTATTCCGATGTTTCCGGAACTGACGGACGAAGAAATTCAAAGTGTAATTAAAACTGTAAACAGTTATAAGGGGTAAGGTATGAAATTATCAGAAGTACCTATAGGAAAAAATGCACGAATAATTTGTGATGCGGAATTTGAAGATATGAATTACTGCACTTCCAAAGTGACAGAACCTTTTTTGAGTTTTATGGAAAAAGAAAAATTTATTCCTCAAATTAATCCGAATGCGGTTTGTATGATCTGTAAAGCAGATTTAATTGATAAACTGCCTTCTCATGTAAAAGGGATTATAGTGTCGGATGAACCAAAATTTTTATTTCACCAGATTTATAACCATTATGTAGCTAAAGGTGAAAAAAAGAACATGGAGACTACGATAGGTGAAGGCTGTACCATTAGTCATCAGGTTTCAATTGCTAGTAAAAATGTGCGGATAGGAAGAAATGTTGTTATTGAACCATTTGTGGTCATTCATGAAAATGTAGCAATCGGCGATAACAGTATTATCCATTCCAATGTAGTGATTGGCGGTCGAAGCTTTTCCTTTGCAAGAGCCAATTCCGGAATTATGGAAGGACTGTCTGATCAAGGCTGTGCAGTCATTGGAAATTCTGTTGAAATATATCCATTTACACAAATTGCAAAAGGAATTTGGCAGGACGATGTTACATTTATCGGTGATCATACTAAAATTGATGCTCATTGCTACATTGCCCATGGTGTTAAAGTGGGGGAAAGCACCCTGATTGCCTCCAATGCAGCAATTGGAGGCAATACGACTATTGGCGATCGTACCTGGATTGGGTTAAATGCTTCTATTGCAAACAGAATCACTGTAGGGAATGATTCCAGGGTAAATATGGGAGCTGTAGTTACAAAAAATGTTGCTGATGGATCATCGGTAAGTGGGAATTTCGCAATTGAGCATAAGAAATTTATAGGTTTTGTCAAAAATATAATGAATTCATAAGAGGAAAATATAATGAGATATGCACTAATCGGATGTGGGCGTATTGCTGCTAATCATATTAAAGCGGCTTTAAGCAATCAGCTGGAAATCGTAGCGGTTTGTGATATAAGTACGGATCATATAGATACACTTCTAAAAAAATATGATTTAGAAGAAGATCTTTCAATTAAACGATATGAAAATTATAAACAAATGATAGAGGAGAATAAGTTAGAACTTATCAGCATTGCTACGGAAAGCGGTCTTCATGCAGAGATCGCTCTCTATTGTATTGATCATGGAATAAACATTATTATAGAAAAGCCAATGGCAATGAATATCTCTGATGCTGAGGAAATAATCAGGCGATCTGAGGCAAATGGTGTAAAGGTTTCGGCCTGCCATCAAAATCGTTTTAATATTGCAGTACAGGAAATGAGACGGGTTCTGGAAGCGGGGCGTTTTGGATGCATCTCACACGGCTCAGTTCATGTGAGATGGAACCGGGGGCGTAGCTATTATGAACAGGCACCATGGAGAGGAACATGGGAGCAGGATGGTGGAGCTTTAATGAATCAGTGCATTCATGGTATCGATCTTCTTCGCTGGATGCTTGGAGATGAGATTGATACCGTTTATGGAGTTACAAGGCAACAATTTCATAATTACCTGGAAGCAGAGGATGTCGGTATGGCAGTTCTTCAGTTTAAGAACGGGGCTGTTGCTACTATTGAGGGGACAACAAATGTATATCCTAAAAATCTGGAAGAGACCTTATATTTATTTGGAGAAAAAGGGACCGTTAAACTGGGGGGCACATCAGCTAATAATATTGATGTGTGGAATTTTGCCGATCTGTCTGATGAGGACATAAAGAAACAGGGATTAGAAGAAGCTGCGTCTAATGTCTATGGGAACGGACACATAAGTTTGTTTAAAGATGTAATTGAATCAGTTAAAGCAGACAGAAAACCGTATGTGGATGCAGTAGCAGGAAAGAATGCACTGGAAGTGGTACTTGCAATTTATCAAAGCCAGAAAACGGGGAGGCCTGTTAAGCTGCCCTTGGAGAACTTTGCGAGTGTAGATATGAAAGGAATATTTTAGTTAAAGTATGGCGATGAAAACAAAGGGCAGGTTTGGGAGTATTTCAAAGGACTTTTTTTATAATATTCTGGCATCTGTAATTCTAACAGGAGTTATGCAGGTTGTTGTTTACCCGTTTTTAGCATTGAAGTTCAATAATCAGGAATATGGGACTCTTCTTACTATAATGGGGATTGCGAATACCGTTATTGTCGCATTTGGAAACACTCTTAATAATGTAAGGCTTATTGTTAATAACGATTACGAGAGAGAGCATCTGGAAGGCGATTTTAATGGTCTGTTGTTTTTCGCTTCGCTTATTGCTGTAGTTTTTTCCTGTATGATCAGCAGTCTCTATTTCAGGCAATCAATTATCACCGTAATTGGTTTGGCAGTCTTTGTTGTTCTGGGAACGGTAAGATCTTATTATTGTGTGGAATTCCGATTGATTCTCGATTTTAAAAAGATACTGATTCAAAATATTGTGGGGGCTGTGGGGTATGCTGTTGGAGTTGCGGCTCTAATGGGATTCCATATTTGGGTTATTCCTTTTATATTGGCTGAGTTGTTGCAGCTTATTTATGTACTAAAAAATAGTTCCTTGCAAAAGGAGCGTATAACTACTACGCCAGTTTTTAGGATGACACTAATCAAGTACATTATTTTGATATTTACAGGCTTATCAACTACCCTTATTACTTATTTGGATAGACTTATTATTTATCCATTACTGGGGGGAAATGCGGTAACAGTTTATACTGTTGCCTCTTTTTTTGGAAAATCATTAGGAATCGTTATGACACCGATAGCAGGAGTGCTTTTGGGATATTATGCACAAAGAAATTTTATTATGACAAAGAAAAAATTCTGGTCGATTAATATGATTGCTGCTGCCGGAGGTGTGATTTTTGTGATTTTTTCTGTGATATTTTCACCATTTTTTACAAAATTATTATACCCTACAGTTTTTGAACAGGCAGCGCCTTATATATTTATAGCAAATCTGGCGGCGACGATCAGTACCGTGTGCAGTTTGACACAGTCGTCAGTATTAAAGTTCGCTCCCACATGGCTTCAGATAATTAAAGAACTTGTTTATGGTATTACCTATGTTGGTATGGGACTGGTTTTACTTAATGCATACGGACTTCTTGGTTTCTGCATAGCAGCAGTAGCAGCTAATTGTACTAAGTTAATAACATTATATATTATTGGAACTTTGTTTATTGGAGGAAAGAAAAATGATCAATAGATCTTTTACGATTGCGGTTGCAGGAATTGGTTATGTAGGTTTATCCAATGCGATACTTTTGGCACAAAGAAATACTGTGTATGCAGTGGATGTGTTAAAAGAAAAAATAAATATGGTAAATAACAGGAAATCACCTTTGGTGGATAAGGAAATTGAAGATTATTTATCAAATCATAAACTGAAGCTAATTGCCACTGAAAATGATGAAGAAGCTTATAAATCCGCAGATTACGTAATTATTGCGACACCGACGAATTATATTGAAAAAAGAAATTATTTTGATACATCTTTAGTAGAACAGGTGATTGAGCGGGTACTGCTTATTAATCCTCAGTCCGTTATTATAATTAAATCAACAGTACCTATCGGTTACACAAAGCTGATGCAGCAGAAATATCCAATGGCAAAATTACTTTTTTCACCGGAATTTTTAAGGGAGGGAAAAGCACTATACGATAATCTGTATCCCAGCCGTATTGTTGTGGGTGTTAATGATATAGATCTGGAAGATCAGGCCAGGATCTTTACAGAATTATTGTGCCAGGGAGCCATTAAGAAGGATATAAAAGTCATTATTGCAAAAACCACAGAGGCCGAAGCTGTCAAGCTCTTTTCCAATACATATCTTGCCATGAGAGTTGCCTTTTTCAATGAGTTGGATACCTATGCAGAAAGTAAAGGACTTAGTTCAAAGCAGATAATTGAGGCAATGAGCATGGATCCCCGAATTGGAATGAATTATAATAATCCGTCTTTTGGTTTTGGAGGATACTGTTTACCAAAAGATTCAAAGCAGATGGTTGCCAATTATCAGGACGTTCCGAATGATCTGATTAAAGCAATTGTTAATTCCAATCAAACCAGAAAGGCGTTTGTTGCTGAACAAGTTCTTAGGAGGGCCGGTTATCCTGAGAATCAGGATATTGTTATTGGCGTATACCGGCTGACAATGAAGGCGAACTCAGATAATTTTAGAGAATCTGCAATTCAGGGTGTAATGGATAATATTCAAAATCAAAATATCAAGGTAATTATTTTTGAACCCAATTTAAAGAGTGATAAGTTTGAAGGGTGCGCTGTAATAAAAGATTTTAATGAATTTTCAAGGGCGAGCACAGTTATTATTGCGAATCGTATGGAAGAGCCATTGAGAAACGTTGCAGATAAGGTCTATACCAGAGATATTTATGGAGAGAATTAAGCAGGGAGAGAAAAACTATGAGTCTATTCAAAAATAAGACATTGTTAATTACAGGAGGAACTGGTTCGTTTGGAAACGCTGTATTAAACCGCTTTTTAGCTACTGATATAAAAGAGATCCGCATATTTTCCCGCGATGAGTTAAAGCAGGATGATATGCGGCATTTTTATCAGCGAAACTTTCCAGATGTCAGTGATAAGATCAAATTTTATATTGGTGATGTTCGTGATATGGGAAGCATTAGAAATGCTATGTATGGTGTAGATTACATTTTCCATGCGGCTGCTCTCAAGCAGGTGCCTTCTTGTGAGTTTTTTCCTTTAGAGGCAGTCAGAACTAACGTTCTTGGAACTGAAAATGTTTTAAATGCTGCTATTGAAGAAGGTGTGAAAAAGGTAATATGTCTTTCTACCGATAAGGCCGCGTATCCTGTCAATGCGATGGGTACGAGCAAGGCGATGATGGAAAAAGTAATTGTAGCAAAAGCCAGAACTGTTTCTCCGGATAAGACAACGATCTGCTGTACGCGTTATGGGAATGTTATGTGTTCAAGAGGGTCGGTAATTCCGCTGTTTATCAGTCAGATTAAAGAAGAGAAGCCTTTGACAGTAACAGCGCCTGCCATGACGAGATTTATCATGAGCCTGGAAGAAGCGGTGGAACTTGTTATGTTTGCATTTGAAAATGCGGAATCAGGAGACATAATGGTTCAGAAAGCGCCAGCCTGTACCATTGAAATATTGGCTCAAGCCGTGAAAGAACTTTTCCACGCATCAAATGAAATTAAAGTCATTGGAATTCGCCATGGTGAGAAGATGTATGAAACACTCTTGACTAATGAAGAATGCGCAAATGCATTGGATATGGGGGGATTTTACCGCGTGCCATGTGACAAACGCGACCTAAACTATGATAAGTATTTTAAAGAGGGAAATAAGGAGAGAAATATACTTCGTGAGTTTAACTCCAGCAATACGGAATTACTAAATTTAACTCAAGTGAAAGAAAAACTACTCGAGTTATCATATATACGTGATGAAATTGCAGAATGGGAGGCCAGATAGATGAGAGTCTTAGTAACCGGAGCTAATGGATTCATTGGAAAAAATCTTATAGCAGAATTAAAAAATCGGGGAGGACATGAAATCTACGAATACGATGTTGAAACATCAGAAGAATGTTTGGAGGCGTTTTGCAAAGACTGCGATTTTGTTTTTAATCTTGCCGGAGTAAACAGGCCTGAAAATCCGGAAGACTTTTTGAACGGAAATTTTGGATTTGCTTCCCGATTACTGGAAGTTTTAAAAAAGAATAATAACTTCTGTCCTGTAATGCTTGCGTCTTCCATTCAGGCAGAGATGAACAATCCCTATGGCAAAAGTAAGAAAGCCGGAGAAGATTTATTTTTTTCTTATGGAAAAGAATGCGGGGCAGATGTGTATATATATCGTTTTCCTAATGTGTTTGGGAAATGGTGCCGCCCTAATTATAATAGTGTGATAGCAACATTTTGTTATAATATTGCGCGAGAACTCCCTATACAGATAAACAATCCGGAAACAGTTTTGAAACTGGTCTATATCGATGATGTGATTTCAGAACTTATCTGTGCAATGGAGAAGAAACCGTTTAGACTTAATGAAGGTTTTTGTAGTGTTCCGGTAGAACATACGGCAACTTTGGGGGAGATAGCAGAAGCAATCTTTTCCTTTCGGGAAAGCAGGAAAGAGAAAACCGTTCCGGATATGGCTGAAGGGGGATTTATAAAGAAATTGTACAGTACATATTTAAGCTATCTTCCTAAAACCTCCTTTTGCTATCCACTAAAAACTAACAAAGATGAAAGGGGCTCTTTCACAGAGATTATTCGTACTCCTGAACGTGGCCAGTTTTCCGTAAACATTAGTAAGCCTGGTATTACAAAAGGAAATCACTGGCATAATACAAAAAATGAAAAATTTTTAGTGGTCAGTGGGAGGGGGCTGATTCAATTCAGAAAGGTTGGCTCAGACGAAATTATTAATTATCATGTATCTGGAGAAAAAATGGAAGTAGTAGATATTCCGCCAGGATATACTCACAACATAATAAATGAAGGCAATGCCGATCTGGTTACATTCATGTGGTGTAATGAATGCTTTGACCCTGCAAATCCAGATACTTATTTTTTAAATGTGGAGGAAACGGTGGATGAATAAATTAAAGTTAATGACAATTGTTGGCACCAGGCCTGAAATCATTCGTCTATCTGAAGTTATTAAAAAATGTGATATCTATTTTGATCAGATACTGATTCATACCGGTCAGAACTATGATTACTGTCTGAATCAGGTCTTTTTTGAAGACTTGGGATTGCGTGAGCCTGATTACTATTTGGAGGCTGCGGGGGAAGATTTGGGAGAAACAATTGGGAATATTATTAATAAATCTTATAAACTAATGGTGCAAATTCAGCCGGAGGCACTATTAATTCTTGGAGATACGAACAGCTGCCTATCAGCAATTGCAGCCAAACGCCTTCACATTCCCGTTTTTCATATGGAAGCCGGTAATCGGTGCTTTGACGAATGTCTTCCCGAGGAAACAAACCGTAGAATAGTTGATCATATAGCAGACGTAAACTTATGCTACAGTGAGCATGCGAGACGATATTTAAATTCTGAAGGAACCGCAAAAGAACGGACATACGTCACAGGGAGTCCGATGGCGGAAGTCCTTCATACCAGTTTGGAAAGAATAAAAGACAGTCAAATATTGGAGAAAATGGGATTGGATAAAGGCCGATATATATTGTTGTCAGCCCATCGGGAAGAAAATATCGATACTGAAGAGAATTTTATGGAGCTGTTTTCCGCGGTGAATAAGCTGGCTGAGATGTATGATATGCCAATTTTTTATTCCATGCACCCACGCAGTAAAAAGTTTTTAGAGCTTAGAGATTTCACACTTGATTCCAGAGTACGGATTCATGAACCACTGGGTTTCTTTGATTATAATAATTTACAGATGAACTCATTTGCAGTAGTTTCAGATTCAGGAACACTTCCGGAGGAAAGCAGCTTTTTTCAGTCTGCAGGCATACCTTTTGCGGCGGTCTGTATCCGTACCAGTACGGAGAGACCGGAAGCACTGGATAAGGGAAATTTTATTCTTGCCGGTATTACGGCCGATCAGGTTCTCCAAGCTGTTGACATGGCGGTTAAAATGATAAAAAACGAGGATAACGGGGTTAACGTCCCCTGCTATATGGATGAAAATGTAAGTACCAAAGTGGTTAAGATCATACAGAGCTATACTGGAATAATAAATAAAATGGTATGGAGAAAAAATAATTCATAAGGATGGTGGAGTAAGCTTGGCGAATATCTGGAATCCATACAGATTTGCATATTCAGAATATGTGGTGCCGTTATTATGCCTGTCATTAATCCTGATTGGAGTAATAATAAGATGGTTAATTGAAGGCAGAAAAAGAAATGAATATATCTGGAGACTGCTGCTTATGTTTTGGATATTTACCATACTCTCCGCCACAATACTGGGGAGAGGCAGATATAGGGGGGATAATCTAAATCTTCACCTGTTCTGGACCTTTCGTTATGCCTGGACAAATCATTCCTGGAGGCATTGGTACGATATCATTGGAAATATGATGTTGTTTTTGCCACTGGGAATCATATTGCCCTCCGCCTTGTCTGTATTCAGACGATTGTTGCGTACATTTTCAGCCGGTCTTATTCTTTCCGTTTTTGTGGAAGTATATCAGTATTTTACGCATACAGGCTTGTGTGAGCTGGATGATATTTTTAATAATACTTATGGAGTTCTATTGGGATTTGCAATATGGGTAGTATATAGAAAAGGAATATGTAGAAAAAGCAAATTACTTGCTGGAAGCTTTATTCTGAGTACATCGGGAATTATGATTGTACTTCTGATAATCAGTCTTGTCAGCTGGAAATAAACAAAAAAGGAGAACAACTCATGTCAAAATACTTCGGCACCGACGGTTTCCGCGGCGAAGCCAACGAAACTCTGACCGCAGAACACGCATACAAAACAGGTCGTTTTATCGGCTGGTACTATGGATTAAAACGCGCGGACGGACGCGCAAAGGTTGTAATAGGCAAGGATACGAGGCGTTCCTCCTATATGTTTGAGTACGCCCTGGCTGCGGGGCTTACGGCCTCGGGGGCGGACGCCTGTCTTCTCCATGTCACGACAACACCCAGCGTATCGTACGTAGTGAGAACGGAGGACTTCGACTGCGGCATCATGATTTCAGCAAGCCACAACCCGTATTATGATAATGGTATCAAATTGATCAATTACTACGGCGAAAAGATGGAGGAAGATACAATTCTGAAGGTAGAAGCGTATCTGGATGGCATTACTGGAGAGATCCCGTTTGCAAAAGGAGAGAAGATCGGCAGAACTGTCGATTACGCCATCGGGCGGAACCGCTATATCGGCTATCTGATATCGCTGGCCACCCGCTCTTATGAGGGATTAAAGGTTGGCCTGGACTGCGCCAACGGCAGCGCATGGATGATTGCCAAGAACGTCTTTGACACATTGGGGGCGCGGACATATGTGATACATAACAATCCCGATGGCATTAATATCAATCAGGGCTGCGGTTCCACCCATATTGAGGCCCTGCAAAAGCATGTCATGGAAAACGGCCTGGATGTGGGATTTGCCTTCGATGGGGATGCCGACCGCTGCCTCTGTGTAGATGAACATGGAAATGTTGTAGATGGAGACGCAATATTATACATCTATGGCTGCTACATGAAGGAGCGGGGTAAGCTGGCGGGAAACAAGGTGGTCACCACCATAATGTCCAACTTCGGCCTCTACAAGGCGTTTGACGCAGCCGGAATCGAATATGAAAAGACCGCAGTCGGAGACAAGTACGTATATGAAAATATGGAAGCGAACGGCTACCGGCTCGGCGGGGAACAGTCCGGCCACATTATTTTCCGGAAATATGCCGCCACAGGGGACGGAATTCTGACTGCCATAAAGATGATGGAAGTGATGCTGGAGAAGAAAATGACGCTCAGCAAACTGGCCGAACCGTTTACGGTTTATCCACAGGTATTGAAAAATATCCGTGTCAGGGACAAGGCTGCCGCCAGAAATGACGAGGCAGTTAAAAATGCGATTGCCATAGTGGAAGAGAAACTGGGCGAGGAAGGACGCATTCTGGTACGTGAAAGCGGAACAGAGCCGGTACTCCGGATCATGGTTGAGGCGGATCAGATAGAGACGTGTGACGCTTACGTGAATACGATACTGCATACCATCATTGACAGAGGGTATCAGGCAGAATAACAGAAAATACAAACAACATCAATCACACAAACAAAAAACACCGGCGGTTTCTACCGCCGGATCATTTTTTATTGGGGGAAACAAAGGAGGAGTTGAAATGGTATACGACCGCGCCGGAGCTGCAAAAAGAATCAGACAAAGGCGGAAGGAACTGGGAATGACGAGTGCGGAGGTGGCCGGAAAAATAGGCAGGGCCGTTCACTATTACGGCGATATTGAACGGGGAACCTGCGGCATGTCCATAGAGACACTTTTGGATTTATCGCATTATCTCGACCTCTCGGTGGATTATATTTTATTCGGTCAGGCGGGAGAAGAACAGATCGATAATCCGGACCTGGCCTACCGAATCCTGAAAAAATACGATGAAAAGACGCAGAAGGAGGCCATTGAAATGATGAAATTTTACCTTTGCCTCAGGGAGTCGGGGAAAAAATAAAATCGTATCTTATTGCTAATGGCCGGGAGTTTCCTGCCTCTTCAGATTTTGCGCCCGGGAAATGGAGTGATCCGGACATGACACAGTCTGTCCATTCTCAGTATCCAAATATTGGTGACGGCAGTTGATACAGACCTCCGTACCTTCGGGAACGATTGCGCCGCAGCATACACAACGGTCTACCATGTTTTTTCCTCCTTTTATTCTTTCCATTCCATATCTAATACCAGTGTACTCCAGCCCTTCCTTATTTATGCATAAAAGGCCAGGATATTCATATATAGGAAAAAAGACGGTATTGAGGAGAAATAAAACGCTATGGTAAGGTTGCATAAAATAGAATATGTAAAAATGAAATCCGTTGTGGAATATTTGTGGAAAAAATTTCTTTTTTCGTTGAAATATACAAAAAAAGGTGTATACTATAAACATATTTGAAAAAGGAGGGTTTTTTACATGAAAAAAATACTGAGTTTAGTTCTGGCGTCTGCGATGGTTGCATCTGCTCTTGCAGGATGTGGAAGCACCAAGACGGCAGAGACACAGGCACCCACCACACAGGCTTCGGCAGAGACCAAAGCTCCGGAAGGATCAGAGGCTGCTCCGGCAGAGACAGCCGCTGCTGCAGGTACAATTGAAGATGGAGCCAAACTGGTTTACTGGCCAATGTGGGCAGAGACTGAGCCGCAGGGCCAGGCGATCTCCGAGGCTGTTGACGCTTTCGTCAAATCTACCGGTATAGAAGTAGAGATTAACTGGGCAGGCTCCCGTGACACACGTAAGACTCTGGAGCCGGCACTGTCCGCAGGAGAGACCGTTGATGTCTTTGACGAAGATATCGAACGTGTAAACGGTACCTGGGGAAAATATCTTCTGGATATTCAGAGTATGTATGATGCTTCTCCGTTAAACGGCGCACAGAATGCCACTCTGATCGAATTAGCCAAGCAGCAGGGCGGCGGCACCTTAAAGAGTGTTCCTTATCAGCCATCCACATTTATTATGTTCTATAATAAGGATGCCTTCACAAAAGCCGGTATTACAGCGGTTCCGACTACGTGGGACGAATTCCTTGCCGACTGTGAAGCACTTAAGGGAGCAGGCGTGATTCCGATGACCGTTGATGACGCTTATATGGCATGTCTGTTCGGTTTCCTTATGGACCGTGTCGCTGGTTCTGATACAACCGAGGCAGTTGCCGCAGGCGACTTCAGCAACGAAGCAGTCTTAAAGACGGCACAGGTTCTGGAAGAACTGACAACAAAGGGCTACATAGATCCACGTGCAGCAGGCAACGTATATCCGCAGGGCCAGAGCAATATCGCTGACGGCAGTGTTGCCATGTACTTAAACGGAAGCTGGCTTCCAAACGAAGTAAAGAACCAGACACCGGAAGACTTCAAGTGGGGCGCATTCTCACTTCCGCAGATCGCTGAAGGCGGTGACGGAGCAGAATCCAACCAGTACGGTGCACAGTGTTTCGCAATCAACAAAGATACCAAGTATCCGAACGCTGCATTTGCCCTGATTCAGTGGCTGACAAGCGGCGAATGGGATCAGAAGCTTGCTGATGCCAGTATGGGTGTTCCGATGGACAACAATGCTACATGGCCGGCAGCACTTGCAGATGCCAAGGCAGTTCTGGATTCTACGACACACAGACTGAACTGGGCAGTAGGAATGGAAAATGATACCAATGTCAACGCGGCTATTAAGACTAACATGGCTATGATGATCAGCGGCAGTGTCAACGCACAGCAGTTTGCGGATGCATTTGCTAAGATTCAGAAGGGTTCATGATCGCTTTAACAGACTGATAGACAAAGGGGCGGTGGCGCCACTGCCGCCGCCCCCTTTTTATTTCAATAGAAAAATGTGTTCTATGGAAAATGGAGGGCGACTCTTATGGCAAAGCAAAAAACGGCAAAAAAAGGCGGCAGCCCGTTGCGCCGGAACACCACTCCCATGCTGGTAATGTTCCTGACACCTGCTGTGCTGCTGTACTTAATTGTATTTCTGTATCCGACGATGCGCACCTTTATCATGAGCTTCTGCAAGGTAGAAGGTGTGACAGATCCGGTTTCCACATGGCAGTTCAGCGGTTTTACCAACTATGTGAAATCTTTTAACAACAATATGTTCCAGACGGCTATGATGAACCTGGGAAGACTGTGGCTGGTCGGCGGTATCGCCGTTATGGCTCTGGCGCTGGTGTTTGCAGTAGCCCTCACAAACGGTATGAAAGGAAAAAAGTTTTTCCGAAGCGTGATTTATCTGCCAAACCTGGTTTCCGCAGTTGCTATGGGTACCATGTGGCTGTATTATGCGCTCAGTAAAGAGAGCTACGGCCTGCTCAACACCATCATCGGATGGTTTGGCGGCAGCAATGTCATGTGGACGGATCCCCACCACAAATTCTGGAGCATGCTGATTGCCTACTGCTTCGGTATGGTAGGATACCATATGCTGATTTTTATGAGCGGTATTGAACGGATCAGCGCAGATTATTACGAGGCCGCTTCCATAGAAGGCGCCAATGTATTCAAAAAATTCTGGTATATTACGCTTCCTCTGCTCCGCGGTTCCATTCGGACCAACCTCGTTATGTGGACGGTATCGAGTGTCGGCTTCTTTATCTGGGGCCAGGTATTCGATCCGGTCAACTTATCCGAGCAGACGGTAATGCCGCTGAACTATATGTATGAGCTTGTTTTCGGTGCGTCCAATGCGGTCCAGGCAGTACGTGATTCCGGCGTGGGCGCCGCAATCGGTGTTATGATGGCAGTCATTGTAGTTGCGGTATTCAGCTTAACCACACTCATCATTAAAAATGATGACGCGGATCTGTAGGGAGGTAGATAGCATGGCAAAACAAAAAGAAATAAAGCCGAGAGTGAGTATCAAGAGAGAAGTTCCCAAACTGCCCGGATATATCATGTGCGTGGTCTGGCTTATATTTACGATCCTGTTGATCGGCTGGGTTATACTGGCTTCCTTTTCCACCAGCCGTGAGATTTTAAGCGGAGAATTATTTAAATTCGCCAGCGGATTTCATTTTGAAAACTATACCAATGCATGGAAATCACAGAAGATAAGCGTGTTCTTTGTAAACTCCCTGATCTATACGGCGATTTCCTGTACCATGATTATCCTGGTAGCGGCGCCCGCCGCGTACGCTCTGTCGCGTTTTAAATTCAGAGGCAACATGATTCTGCAGAATCTGTTTGCGACAGCGTTAGGCATTCCGGTTATCATGATTGTAATGCCTCTTTTTTCCATTATTACATCATTAAAGCTTACGAACACACGGGGACTCATTATGTTCCTCTATATCGCCATGAATGTGCCATTCAGCATTTTCTTCCTGCTGGCGTTTTTCTCAAATCTGTCCTACACCTTTGAGGAAGCCGCGGCCATCGACGGCTGTTCCCCCATCCAGACTTTCTGGAAGATCATGTTTCCGCTGGCGCAGCCCGGTATTATTACCGTGACGATTTTCAATTTTATCGCCATCTGGAATGAATTTTTCATGTCCATGCTGTTTGCAAGCAAGCAGAACGTACGCCCGATTGCCGTAGGTCTTTATAATATGGTAAAAGGTATGCAGTATACAAATGATTACGGCGGAATGTTTGCGGCCGTCGTCATCGTATTTGCGCCGACCTTCCTGCTCTATCTGTTCCTGTCAGACAAGATTATCGCAGGCGTAACAGGCGGAGCGATCAAGGGGTAGCCTATGCATCCGACATTGACATTTGAAACTGCATATATGAAAACTGCGCCCAAAGGGCCGGAGGCCTCGGTGCCCAACTTGACAGGCATGGAAAATATGCAGAACAAGACAGCGTTTTACTTAGACGAGGACGATGAGATATACGAAGCCTACGGGATGCTTACGAATAGTTATCCGTACCGGGATTATACCTGCTATACGCGGGAATGCGGCATTCATCCGGTGAAGACCGCAGTCCTTGAGAATGAATTTTTAAGGGCCGTGTTTCTGCCTGAATTCGGCGGACGCCTGTGGCGGCTTACCGATTTAAAGGCGGGGCGCGAGCTGCTTTATACCAATGATGTGATACGCCCCAGTAATCTGGCGCTGCGTGACGCCTGGTTCTCAGGCGGCGTGGAATGGAACATCGGTCTCATCGGCCATACGCCTCTGACCATGGAACCGCTCTTTACCGCGAGGCTGAAGAATGACAGCGGTATGCCGGTGCTGCGCATGTATGAATACGAGCGGGTGCGCAGAATGGTCTATCAGATGGATTTCTGGCTGGATGAGGGCGGCGCCTTCCTAAACTGCCGCATGCGCGTGGTGAATCATAATCCGGACGTGACGCCCATGTACTGGTGGAGCAATATGGCGGTTCCGGAATACGAAGGCGGCCGTGTGATTGTGCCGGCGGAGAGCGCCTACAGCAGCGGCGGAGGAAGCGTCTATAAAGTGCCGGTTCCGGTGGTGGATGGCGTCGATATCTCATATTACCAAAATATTCCCGGGCAGGTGGATTATTTCTTCAATATCCCGGAGGAGGCCCCGCGCTATATTGCAAATGTGGCTCCGGACGGCTATGGGCTTCTTCAGTATTCCACACGCCGCCTGCGGGGGCGTAAGCTCTTTACCTGGGGCAATAACAGCGCTTCCGCGCGCTGGCAGGAATATCTCACGGAGGAAGCCGGCCGTTATGTGGAGATTCAGGCCGGGCTTGGAAAGACGCAGTACGGCTGTATTCCAATGGCGCCCCACACCGCGTGGGAGTGGCTGGAACGGTATGGCGCCGTGACTTTAAGCGGGCGCAGCGACTCTTTTGAGGAAGAACGGGAAGGTCTGACGGCCATGGTGCGTGAGAAAGAAGGGGAGACGCTGGAAAAAACGCTGAGGGACAGCCATGGATGGGCCATGAAGCCAGGCGAGGTGGTTTACCGCGGCAGCGGTTACGCAGACTTGGAAAATGCCTGCCGTGTACGCAGAGGGGAAGAACCGCTTTCTCCTCATCTGGATTTTTCCAGTGAGGATGAGCGCCAGACTCCATGGCGGATTTTTCTGGAAACCGGCCATTTTCCGTCAGCGGATCCGGCTGACATGCCTGCCGACTGCATGGCGGATGACTTCTGGTACGAGAGGCTGAGAGATCAGGCGAATCAAACCCAAAGTACGGTTTCAGCGGATTGGCACCTGTTATACCACCTTGCATTAAATCACATGGCCCGCGGGAAAAACAGGGAGGCGGAGTCGTGCTTTTGTGAAAGCATCCGCCAGAAGGAAAACGCCTGGAGCCGTTACGGTCTGGCCTCACTGCTCTGTCTGGAAGGCCGGGAGTACGAAAGAGCCGTGTCCGGGATGGAAATGGGACTGATGGAGCGGGCGGGAGATCTTTCCTATGTTAAGGAAGGTTTCCGGGTTCTGGCCAGATGCGGCGGGTATGATGCGCTGATCCGGGTCTATGAGCAGCTTCCGGAGAACGTGGCCTCCGAGTCACGTGTCGTGCTGGAATATATTACGGCGCTCTATCAGACCGGCAGATATAAAGAGGCGTATGCGCTTCTGACAGCGGAGGGAGGCCTGGTGGTGGCCGATCTGCGGGAGGGCGAGAACTCTATCGTATGCCTCTGGCGGGAGCTGCGAAGGGCTTTACATATGCCGGAGGAAGAAGTGCCACACGTGTTTGATTTTAACGCTGAGGGCCGGCAAAGCTGAGCGGTGATTTGCTGGGAAGAAGACGCGGACATATGCAGGGAAGAGAGCGCCTACAGTTACAGTCCGGTCGAAAAATGCGGAAGGAGTCGAAAGCAGCGGCTCCTTTTGTCGTTTCCTGGCAAAGCTGTTTTTCCTGCTTGCAATTTTTTTCTCTTCGTGGTATACTTAAAAAACTTTATAAATCAATAGTTTTTCGCAAAAAAAGATTGACGAATCCTGACCCATATGATATAGTAATTGGGCGAATGGAAGAGCTTAGGTCTTTTTTTTATGCTCAAAATTACGTTTTGCGGCAGCGCAGGGCGTGAGAACCTGATAATAGAAGAATGGCCGAATAACAACAACGAAAATTTAAGTGGAGGTGGAAGTCGTGCGCACAAAGATCACACTGGCATGTACAGAATGCAAGCAGCGTAACTATAACATGACCAAGGATAAGAAGACTCATCCTGACAGAATGGAAACCAAAAAGTATTGTAGATTCTGTAAGACACATACTTTGCACAAGGAAACTAAGTAATCGGTTTGACGTAAAGGACGTGAAATTATGGGAGATACAGTGAACAACGAGGGAGCTCAGAAGAAGAATTTCTTCCAGGGTTTGAAGACTGAGTTCAAGAAAATCGTCTGGCCTGACCAAGAAACCGTAACGAAGCAGACAATTGCAGTACTGGCTGTATCGATTGCTTTAGGACTGATTATCGCCATTCTTGATTTAATCATCAAGTTCGGTCTCAGTTTTATCTTATAATGATTAAGGGTTAAGGTGAGTGTATGTCAGAAGCACATTGGTATGTAGTCCATACCTACTCAGGCTATGAGAACAAAGTAAAAGTCGACATTGAGAAAACCATTGAAAACAGAAACTTACAGGATCAGATCCTGGAAGTGTCAGTTCCGCTGGAATCCGTTATCGAACTGAAGAATGGTGTGGAGAAAAAGGCCGATAAGAAGATGTTCCCCGGCTACGTACTGATCCATATGATCATGAATGATGATACATGGTATGTGGTGCGTAATACCCGTGGTGTGACAGGCTTTGTTGGTCCTGGATCGAAACCGGTTCCTCTGACAGAAGATGAGATGGCGAGCTTAGGATTCAGAAATAACGAGGAAGTCATTGTTGATTTTGAGGTTGGAGATACCGTTGTGGTAATTTCCGGTGCATGGAAGGATACCGTTGGTGCTATCAAGTCCATCAACGAAGGTAAGAAATCCATCACGATTAATGTTGAGATGTTTGGCCGAGAGACCCCGGTTGAACTGAATTTCAACGAAATTAAAAAGATGTAACAAGTAAAAGCGGCCTTTTGGTTTCAGAGGGCTCGTGGGAGGGAAATCCCCGACAATACCACATTTATTAGGAGGTGCCTAATTATGGCAAAGAAAGTAACAGGATATATCAAACTGCAGATTCCAGCGGGAAAGGCTACACCAGCTCCTCCTGTCGGACCGGCACTCGGACAGCATGGTGTTAACATTGTACAGTTTACAAAGGAGTTCAACGCAAGAACAGCTGACCAGGGCGACTTAATCATCCCGGTTGTTATCACTGTTTATGCTGACAGAAGCTTCAGCTTCATCACAAAGACTCCGCCTGCAGCTGTATTATTAAAGAAAGCATGCAAGCTTAAATCCGGATCTGCGGCTCCGAACAAGACAAAAGTAGCGACTATCTCCAAAGAAGATTTACAGAAGATTGCCGAGACAAAGATGCCTGACTTAAACGCAGCATCTCTGGAAGCAGCCATGAGCATGATTGCTGGTACGGCAAGAAGCATGGGAATTCAGGTAGCTGAATAGGCTGTGAACACTTAACGAGATCCTTTCGAGTTTAGTGAAGACGCCGTTCACAAAGCTTGGCCCGGTTCTTCCGCGCTTAGCCCAGTGAACATACCCGTGAATCAGCAGGAATTAAAAACGTGGGAGGGACATCCCCGACAATACCACTAGGAGGTTATTTATAATGAAAAGAGGAAAAAGATACGCAGAGGCAGCGAAGACAATCGATCGTTCTGTTCTCTACGATGCACCGGAAGCAATCTCATTAGTTAAGAAAGCTGCAAGTGCTAAATTTGATGAAACAATTGAAGCTCATATCAGAACCGGTTGTGACGGACGTCACGCAGATCAGCAGATCCGTGGTGCAGTTGTACTGCCTCATGGTACAGGTAAGACTGTAAGAATCTTAGTATTCGCTAAGGGACCTAAGGCTGACGAGGCTTTAGCTGCAGGCGCTGATTTCGTTGGAGCAGAGGAATTAATTCCGAAGATCCAGAACGAAGGCTGGTTAGACTTTGATGTAGTTGTTGCTACACCAGATATGATGGGTGTTGTTGGACGTCTGGGACGTGTACTCGGACCGAAGGGCTTAATGCCAAACCCAAAAGCTGGTACAGTTACCATGGACGTAACGAAGGCTATCAACGATATCAAAGCCGGTAAAGTTGAGTATAGACTTGATAAAACAAACATTATCCACGTGCCAGTTGGAAAAGCTTCTTTCGAAGAAGATAAATTAGCGGACAACTTCCAGACGCTTATCGATGCAATCATGAAAGCAAAACCAAGTGCTGTTAAGGGTGCTTACTTAAAGAGCGTTACTCTGACTTCTACCATGGGGCCTGGCGTAAAGCTGAACGTAGCAAAATTAATGAACTAATTTTGTTTTGTGGTTGACATTAATCATAAATCATGTTACAATACGCAAAGTATTGACTGCCGAAGACAGCAGGTGCCGCAAGGCATAAGGTGTAAACGCCTGCCGAGGAACGTACAAGTATCGTTTTAACGAATGATCTGTAGACCTCTCTGTCCTTATGGCAGAGAGGTTTTTGTTTTACGGGGACGAAAGTCCAGTGAGATAAAAGCGCTCCGTCAGGACAGAGATATTCTTTTTGCGGTTTATACGGGCGGACCGGCCGGATGATCGGCCAGGTTTAGACTAAACAGGAGGTAAACCATAATGGCAAAAGTTGAATTAAAACAGCCAGTTGTAGACGAGATCAAGGAATTACTTGATGGCGCTGAGACCGCAGTAGTTGTTGACTACCGTGGCTTAACTGTAGCTCAGGATACTGAACTGCGTAAGAAGTTAAGAGAAGCAGGCGTTGGTTACAAAGTATACAAGAATACAATGATCCGTTTTGCAGCAAAGGGCACAGCATTCGAGGCTCTGGAGCCGAATCTGGAAGGACCTACAGCATTAGCTGTATCCAAGACAGACGCGACAGCTCCGGCAAGAATCCTTGCTGAGTTTGCCAAGACAGCTCCGGCATTAGAGATTAAGGGCGGCGTTGTTGAAGGCGTATATTACGATGAAAAGGGCATGGCTCAGATTTCCAGCATTCCTTCCAGAGAAGTTCTTCTTGGAAAGTTACTTGGAAGCATCCAGTCTCCGATCACCAACTTTGCTCGCGTGCTCAAGCAGATCGCAGAAGCACAGGGCGGCGAAAGCGCAGAGGCTTAATTTTCTTAACGAAGACAAGCGGCGCGCAGGCTGAATTTAGATAATCAGCCGTTCAGCGACCACGGGAAGCTGAACTTTCTTACAAAAAATCAAACATATATTAAATGGAGGTATATTATCATGGCAAAGTTAACAACAGCTGAGTTTATTGAAGCTATCAAAGAATTATCCGTATTAGAATTAAATGATTTAGTAAAAGCTTGTGAAGAAGAATTCGGTGTATCCGCAGCAGCAGGTGTTGTTGTAGCAGCAGCAGGCGCTGGCGCAGCAGCTGAAGAAGAGAAGACAGAGTTCGACGTTGAATTAACTGAAGTTGGTCCTAACAAGGTTAAAGTTATCAAGGTTGTTCGTGAAGCTACAGGCTTAGGCTTAAAAGAAGCTAAAGACGTAGTTGACAGCGCTCCGAAGGTAGTTAAGGCTGGCGCTTCCAAGGAAGAAGCTGAGCAGATCAAGGCTTCCTTAGAGGCTGAGGGTGCAAAAGTTACATTAAAGTAATTTAGACTCTTCTTTCCCCCGAATCTGTTTTGCAGACTCGGGGGTTTTTTTAGGGAAAATGCTGTAATAGTCTTGACAATTTATGAAAAAAGGTGTAAACTACACCCGTATTATCGAATGAGGTTATGATTTCACATATTTTTGTAAGTCATTATTTTCGGATGATGCTTTACAAAAATATGTGATTTTTGTTTCATGAGATAAATCAAATAATTTTTTTATTTTTATAGGAGGTACGCGTTATGAACAACGGTACAGTAAAATGGTTTAATGGAGCAAAGGGTTATGGTTTTATCACAAACGACGAGACTGGCGAAGAAGTATTCGTACACTTTTCCGGAATCATGGCTGATGGCTACAAGACTCTTGAAGAGGGCCAGAAGGTAACTTATGATACAACCGAAGGAAACCGTGGTTTGCAGGCAGTTAACGTTTGCTTAGCATAATCACTGTTTTTGCTGAATAAAACCAGAATGAAAAGGCTGCTGTCTCTTGCGGGACAGTGGTCTTTTTTTAACTCTTTATTCCTGGATCCCATCTTTATAGAATCTTTATATGTCTGCATTGATTCCCACTATCATTTTTATAATGCCATCCGCTACAATAAAACTGTAAAAATACGCTGTTTTATGCTTTAGATAGAAAAAGGAGGTGCCAGTATGTTTTTTCATAAAACGAAAACAATCATCATCGCAGGGGCGAGCAGATTTGGCGCGGGATTGGCAGGTAAACTTTCAGGGCGTAATACAAGAATTGTGGTTATTGATTTAAATGAAGATGCATTCCGAAAATTACCGGATGATTTTGGAGGGTATCAGATTGTAGGCGACGGAACCGACGTGGATTTATTAAAACAGGCTGGAATTGAGAGCGCGGAGGTATTTATCGCGGCTACGGATGATGATAATATTAATATTCTGGCATCCCAGATCGCATGCCGGATATTTAAGGTGCCGGAGGTATTTTCACGGCTCAATGATAAAAATAAAGAAAAGCTGCTGAGCGGTTTTAATGTGAAGCCAATCTGCCCGTTTGTGCTGTCGGTCAATGAGTTTGACCGTCTGACAGAAGGCGAGTATCAGGAGGCGGTGGTCTCATGAAAATCGTAGTGGCAGGAGGCAGGGACGAGGCTGATTTCCTGATCGGACTTTTGTTAATGGGAAAACATAAACTGATTACGGTCAATGAGGATATGAATTACTGTGAGCATCTCGCAGCGGTTCACGATGATATATCCGTGATCTACGGCGATCCCTGCAAGGAGTATGTGATGGAAGACGCCGGAATCCGCGGATGCGATATTGTGATCGCGCTGCGGGAGAAGGACGCGGATAACCTGGAGATTTGCCAGATGGCAAAGCGCCTGTTTGCCGTGAAAAAGACCGTCTGTACCGTAAGAAATCCGAAAAATGTGGAAATCTTTGAGCTGCTGGGCGTGGACCGGGCCATCAGCGCTACCTATATGCTGGCCCATTATATTGAACAGGCTTCTGTGGTGGAAGATCTGGTCAAGGTTATGCCGCTGGAGAACCAGAGGGTTCTGGTGAATGAGATCAGAGTGATGTCCGACTGCCCGGCGGTGGGACGGAAGATTGCCGATATGCGGCTGCCTTTTAACACCATTATCAGCTGCATCATCAGGGACGCCGAGGTGACGGTGCCCAACGGGCAGAGCAAGATCATGGCGGGGGACCGTCTGGTCGTCATGACGACGCCTGAGAGTCAAAAAGAGGCGGTAAAAGCGATCATAGGCAGTGAAGAAAATGAAAAGTGACAAGATGATATGGGAAACATTTGGCGCAAAATACCAGGACGACCGGCGCACGCTGAAAGGCGGTCGCCTCATTGCCGGTTATATGGGAATCGTGATGATTCTGGCAGGGATCATCACGATGCTGCCTTTGTTTACCCTTTTCTTTTATCCGGAGGAAATCGGGCAGGCGCAGTACTTTGTGGCGCCCGGAGTCTCCGCTATTCTGGCCGGATACTTAATGAGCCTTGTCCTGCGGGGCAGAAAGGCCGGAAGGCTGGAAAAGAATCAGGAGATGATCGTGGTGCTGGGAACCTGGATCATCGTTATATTTGTGACGGCCATGCCTTTCGTTCTTACGGGAAATTACACGGTGACGCAGGCCGTGTTTGAGACTACCAGCGGACTCAGCACCACAGGTCTGACTGTGGTCAATACGGGTACGGCGCCGCGTATTTTTCTGATTCACCGGACCGTGTTGCTGTTCTTCGGAGGGATCGGGCTGGTGTTGGTCATGACGTCGGTTCTGTCCGATGTCTATGGGATGCGTCTGTATCACGCGGAAGGCCATTCAGACCGTCTGCTCCCCAATTTAATCGAATCCGCCAGGCTGGTCATAGGGATTTACAGCGGCTATATTCTGGCTGGAACACTACTGTATGTGCTGTTTGGAATGAGCCTCTTCGACGCAATTAATCACGCCGTGGCAGCGCTTTCCACCGGCGGTTTTTCCACGAGGCCGGAGAGCATCGGATATTATCACAGCCCCGCGATCGAGATGGTCACAATCGTGCTTATGCTGCTGGGAGGCACGAATTTTTTCGTTCATCTGCTTCTCCTGAAGGGAAAATGGAGGGCGTTCTTTTCGCACTGCGAGACAAGGCTCATGCTGTTTTTGCTGGCTGTTTTTGCTGGCTCTCTTTGTGCCTCTTCTGACGGTTCTTTTGACGAACAGCGTGTACGGCAATGTGCCGGAAAGCATTCGGGCGGCTTTGTTTCAGGCGGTTTCCGCGCTGACGACGACCGGGTTTCAGACGGTGGACTCCTTCGCCTCCTGGACGCCGGCCATGATGTTTCTTATGATCCTTCTAATGCTAATAGGAGGCGGAGCCGGCTCCACGGCGGGCGGCTTGAAGATTTACCGTGTTTATGTTATGCTGAAGGAAATCTGGTGGAAGCTGGTGCGGGATACGTATCCGGACCGGGTGGTATTTACAGAGCAGATTAACCGGGGCGGGCGGAAGGATGCGGTCACGGACCGGGAAAGAAAACAGATCAACGCGTTTGTATTTTTCTATCTCCTGCTGTTTGGCGCGGGGACATTTATATTCTGCTGTTACGGTTACTCCCTGCAGGATTCCATGTTTGAGTTTGCGTCATCGCTGGGAACGGTAGGGCTGTCCGTGGGAATTACGGCGTATGGAGCCAGTCCGGTGATTCACTGGACCGCCATAACCGGTATGTTCATGGGGCGGCTGGAGATCTACGTGGTTCTTATCGCTGTAGTCAGAATGGCATCAGACGGAAAGAAGTTCCTGCGTGAGAAACGCTTTCAGGCAGGTACAAGCGGAAAAAGAAACGGGAAAAGGATTGAATCATGAGAAATGAAGCCGCAGATGCGGGATATGTCTTAAAAATAGTAAAAAATGCTGCAAAAGTAGCCGTCATATGGGTGCTGTCCACCATGTTTGCCATCGTGCTCAACCATATGGGGGTCCGGATTGAGAACCTGCTTCTGCTCTATGTGGTAGGCGTCGTGATCTGCAGTGTGGAGACCAGCAGCATGTGCTGGGGAATCGGTTCGGCGGTGGTATTTGTGTTCACCTTTAACTTCCTGTTTACCGCCCCGAAATTCACCTTTCAGGTGGATGATCCCAACTACGTGATCTCGCTGCTGATCTTTATCATTGTTGCATTTATCGTGGCGTCGCTGACGGTTAAACTGCAGAAGCAGATGGACATCGCTAACACCAGGACGGAGATCACCTCCAGGCTGAATGCCATCGGAAGCGGATTCTTAAATCTGTCCGGTCTTCCGGCCGTAGCCAGATACAGCAGTGAAAGTCTGAAGAAGCTGACGGCCAGACACGTGGATATTCTGATTCGAAACCGGGATAACGAGGAGTTTGCCGATACCATAGCGGAGTGGTGTTACCGCAATTCCATGGTCTGCGGCCACGGGGAGTCCCAGTTCGGTGAAAATCCCTCTCTATACGTGCCGATCCGCAGCAACAATAAAACGTACGGCGTCGTAATCTTTGACTGCAGCGAGAGTGAGCTGGAGACGGAAGAGCGGATTTATGTGGACACCGTTATTTCCCAGATTACCCTGGTGATGGAGCGGGAGAGGCTGAATGAGGAGAAGGAGGATACCAAGATCCAGATTGAGAAGGAAAGGCTGAAGAGCACTCTGCTGCGCAGTATTTCCCATGATTTAAGGACTCCGCTGACCGGAATCGCCGGAATCTCCAATTTCCTGTATGACAATTACAACGGGCTCGACGAGGAGACGGCAAAGAGCATGCTAAACGACATCTGCACCGATGCGGAATGGCTGAATTCCATGGTGGAGAACCTGCTCAATATGACGAGAATTCAGGAAGGGCGTCTGGAGATACAGAAGAAAAAAGAGGTGGTCGATGACCTGATATCGAGCGCCGTCACGCTGGTATCCAAGCGGCTGGGGGATCACCAGTTAAAGACGTCCACGCCCCACGACATCGTGCTGCTGCCGGTAGACGCCAGGCTCTTCACCCAGGTCCTGGTGAATTTAATCGACAATGCGATCCGTCACTCCGGTAAGGATACCACCATTACCGTATCCGCCAAAGTGAACGGAAGTTTCCTTGTTTTTAAGGTATCCGACAATGGGATCGGGGTGCCGCAGGAACGGCTGGACCAGATTTTTGATAATTTTTTTACAACTGCGTATGAAAACGGAGATAAGCAGCGGGGAGTCGGTTTGGGGCTCACCATCTGCAAGGCCATCGTGGAAGCCCACGGAGGCCGTATCACGGCGTTTAACAACGACAAGGGGGGAGCCACGTTCCAGATTGACATGCCGATGGAGGTAAGACAGAATGAATGATGCAGATATCCTGGTAATAGAAGACGACAAGACAATTCAGAACTTTATAAGAATAACACTGAAGACGAAGGGATACCGGTGTGATTTGGCCGACGACGGCCTGACTGGTATTTCCTGCTTTTACGCCAACAATCCGGACTTGATCCTGCTGGATTTAGGGCTTCCGGACCTGGATGGGATGGAGGTGCTGGACCAGATTCGTCAGGAATCCGATGTGCCGGTCATCGTAGTTTCCGCGAGGGGCATGGAGCAGGAGAAGGTAGGCGCGCTGGACGCCGGAGCCGACGATTATATCACCAAGCCGTTTAACGCCGGTGAACTTCTTGCCAGAATCCGGGTCGCACTGCGCCACCGCAGCAACGCCCCCAAGCAGGAGCCGGTCTTCGAGCTGGATACCTTCAAGATGGATTTCGAGAAGAGAAAAGTCTTTGTCAGAGACGGCGAGGTGCATTTGACTCCGATCGAATATAAGATGCTGACGCTTCTGGTAAACAATTCCGGGAAAGTGCTGACTCACCATTTCATACAGCAGGAGGTATGGGGCTACGACACGACGGATGATTACCAGTCCCTCCGCGTATTCATGGCGAATATCCGGCGGAAGATAGAGGAAGATTCCACGAAGCCGCGGTTTATCCTGACGGAAGTCGGGGTGGGATACCGGTTTGTGGAGTCGTAAAAAGAAATGGCCGATGCAGTGAAAACTGGCCGATTTGAATTTATGTAAACTATGAGGCTGACCGACGGGTCAGCCTTTTCCATATCTTTTCTAACCATTTGAGCGCAGCTTCGCAGACGTATTCCACGGCAATGACAACGGTATTGTCAAACACCAGAGCAGCCAGAAGGGAAAGGATCAGCGTCACGGCCATGGCGAGCGCGGTGCCGCCGATAACCCCAAAGGAGGAGGCGAAGAGGCCGAGCCGTTCCTCGGTGACGTAATGCAGAATGTACCAGTGAATCAGTAGAATGGAAAATCCATACTTTCCGATTACTCTGACGGCCATCCCCGGCATTTTCAAATGGTCCTCCCTCTCAGAAAATCATGCAAAAATGCCGCCTGCCATGAAGAGCATCGTAGGAGCCTTGTTAAACAGCATTTCAGCCCCGTCAGGAGCGATGCAGGAGGCGGCAGCGGTGAAGACAAAGGACACTGCCCCGAGGGCCATAAAAGGCTTAAAAAAGCGTTTAGAGACTGGTCTCGTCCAGAAATATCCGAATACAAACACGGATTCCCAACCGCATAGGACGGTTACGAAACTGAACTGGATTCCAGCCAACGGAAGCCAGGCAAGCGCGCCGTTCATGACAAAGGTCAAAAAGACAAATGACGTCAGAAGGCGGTCGGACATGTTCTGCACCATGACTCTGAAAAACGGTGCGGTGAGATAGAAGGAGATGATAACATACATCAGCCAGAAATGCGGGTTCCAGTCCGAGGGGCCGGAAAGAAAACGCCTTCCCGCGTCAAGCCAGTTTGCCGGATTAAACAGCCCGGAATGATAGAGTCCCATATAGAGGTAGAACATATAGTAGACCGCCATGGGAATGACGACCCGAAAGACCCGTTTCCTATAAAAGGACGCGACAGGTTCTTCCCGCGGTTCAGCAGCAGCGCCCCGCTGAGCATGACAAACAGCACGTTGCAGGTCAGAAATGCGGTCTCCGCGATGCGCAGGCCGATCCATCCGGGACTGCCTGCAGAAAGCTGTGTATCGGACTGAACGACATGGGTCCCGATGACGGCGATAACGGCCAGAACACGAATGTAATCGTATCCCTTGATACGTCTCCCGCTCCCGTTTTCAATCCCCAGAATACTCTTTATATAGCGGCCGGATCCGCCGGCCTTTCTGCCGCGGTCACTATGAGCCAGAATAACAATCAAAAGCCCCAGAATCAAAATCAGATATTTCGTCTGCAACAGTCAAGACCTCCACTGTAAAAAGTTATTACTCTAATCATATCCCAGGAAAGCGGAACAAGTCAATCGTTTATAGAATGTTTATGAAAGCCGCAATCTCAACCGTAGAATCTTTAAATCGCCCTGCATTATAATGAAAGCAGAAGAGGAGGGGATTGCGATGATGGAAGTCCTTTTAATAAATAGGAACCTTGTGAAAAAAATGGTGGATAAACTGGAAAAGAAGCATCCGCTGCTCTGCCTGCTGATTTTTCAGACGGCGGTTGCGTTGTTTCTCATTGCAGCAGTTGGCGGAATCGCCTTGATTGGCGGGAGCGTGATATGGCTGTTTTACCACTTTGTTGGTATGATATAGAGGTAGTATGGATGCCGGAACGTCAGGAAGAACAAAATTCAGGAGCGATATGCCGTTTCTCCTTCGAGAAAGCATATCGCTCCTGTAGTTTATTATAAGGTTATTATGGCTATTTATAAAGGTATTCAATCAGTCCCAGCGTTCGTTCCATACCGAGCTTGCTGACGTTGATCAGCAGCTGGTGGGAATCGGTGCTGCCCCAGTTCTGATCGGTATACGTCTCATAGTAATTCTTTCTTCTCCGGTCTGTCCGCTTAATCGCGGTGGCCGCCTCTTTTTCCGTCAGGTTGTAGCGGTCCATAATCCGTTTGACGCGGTCCTCCATGGACGCGCTGATGAAGATATTCAGACAGCCGGAATTCTGACGGAGAACGTAGTCCGCGCACCGGCCGACGATGATACAGGGCCCGCGCTTTGCCAGGCTTTCGATGATGGATGACTGCGTTAAATAGGTGCTGTCATTTAAAGGAAGGCCATAGCCGGTGAAAGAATTGACATGGTCCGGATAGCGGTAGGCTGACAAAAATGTGTTTAAAACAGATTCATCCACTTCTTCAACACTGATTTCTGAAAGCCCCATTTTATCGGCTGCCATCTCCACTAAATTCCGGTCATACAGCGGAATGCCAAGAGATTTGGACAGCCTGTCGCCGATTTCGTGTCCGCCGCTGCCGAACTGACGGCCGATGGTAATAATTTTATGCCCCATAACATCCTCTCCTTTCAAAAGAATTTCATGTGCGTATGAAATTATGCAACAATAACAGGTTTATATCCCTATTATATCGTATTTTAGGGGAAAAAGATAGAAAAATTACGAAAACAAACCGGTTTTATTTTCTTTCGTCTGTGCATAGATTGTTTAATAATAGTGAGAAAGCCAGAGATCGAAATGAAACTGAGATGGAAAATTTTATGCCTGTTTGCTGTCCTTGCACTGGATATCGCGCTGGGAAGAAGCATGTATGGCTTTTATCAGGAAACGAAGGGGACTCTCTTTCTTCCGGCTGACGCCGGGGATTCGGCGCAGAGTGAGGTGCGGCGCCAGTTTTCCGGGGAGAAACAGATCGCACTTACCTTCGATGACGGCCCTCATTCCGTCTATACCAGCCAGCTGCTGGATGGACTCAGAGAGCGGGGCGTACATGCCACGTTTTTTCTTCTGGGAGAAAATATTGACGGAAAAGAAGGGGTGATCCGCCAGATGAAGGAGGACGGCCATCTGATCGGAAATCATGGGTTTACCCATGTACAGATGAGCAAGGAGACACTGGAAAATGCCTGCGGGCAGATCGGGGAAACCAACCGGAAAATCGAAGAGATCACAGGCCAGAGGCCGGAATATCTGCGGCCTCCGTACGGATCGTGGAATGAGGAGCTGGAGTGCGCAACCGATATGACGGTGGTGCTGTGGTCGGTGGATCCTCTTGACTGGAAGCTGCAGAATACAAACAAAGTTGTGAGGAAAATCGTGAAGAATGTAGAACCCGGGGATATCATACTTATGCACGACGTATTCCCGACTTCGGTGCAGGCGGCGCTGGAGGTCGTCGATACTTTGGAGAAGCAGGGGTATACTTTTGTCACAGTGGAGGAGCTTCTGGTGGATTGATCAGCTGCGTTCCCTGAAGCCGCCATGTGTGCTGTTTCCTTTTTCAAGGGTTAGACGGCGGATCAGCTGAATATCCTGATTCTGTTTTACGATCTCTTTTTTCAGACGATACAGATAGAGCATGGCTGCCGGTATTCTATTCATGTCGTTTGATGCAGAGGAAATGAGGCTGCATTTAAAACCATTGTCAGAACTCAGGTACTTCCTAAGAACATATGGGAGGGCAGGGATTTCCGTATTTCTGCTTCAGCACCTTTATTATCTTCTTGAATCCGCGCTGATTCTTTTTATCATTGTCTTTGGACAGGAGGCGGGAGAGTCTCTTTTTCCTGTCAGGCGGACCTCTCTGATACCGTGGGGAGGGATTTTCTGTGCGCTGACCTGGGGAATGCTTCATGGACTGACGAAGGATTGGGAAACGGCGCTGTTCAGCCTGATTCTTTCCGCTTTTTTTGTACTCTGCTATTTTGCCGCCAACCGGCGCATGTTTCCTGCATATCTTGCGATTGCACTGATTTTTCTTCTCTGAGCCTGTTGAGGCGGTATGGAGCAGACACCTCCGCGTGCGTCCCTGGAGTGCACTCTAAGCGCGCAGGCAAATGAAGATTGCGTTTCCCCCTGATTTCATGGTATAATGAGAAGTTGAATAAATACATATATTTCATATACAAACAGGGAGTATATGGCTGGGGGGAGATTAATGGGGTTACGAGGTGTAATTGCAGATGACGAAGTTCTGATCCGTATGTATATTCGGGAAATCCTGGAGAATAACGGTTACGAAGTGGCAGGAGAGGCCGAGGATGGCATGGATGCCGTTACTCTATGCAGGGAGACGAAACCGGATTTTATAATTATGGACATCAATATGCCTGTTATGACCGGTTTGGAAGCGGCCAGGGTGATCAACGAGGAGAAGCTGGCCGGATTTATCATTGTGCTGACCGCTTACCGGGACAGGGAGATTGCCGAAAAAGCAGTGAATATGGATATCATGGGCTATATTGTGAAGCCGGTGGATGAAGATACTCTGATTCCGGCTATTAAGATTGCTCAGAATAAATATAAGCAGATTGAGGAAATGGAGCGGGAGTTCAGCAGAACAAAGGAAACGCTCAATGACAGAAAGTATGTGGACCGTGCCAAGGGAATTATTATGGAGCGCAGAAATATGACAGAGAAGGAAGCATTTTCCTATATTCGCAGGCTGGCCATGGACAAGGGAAAGCCCATGGCGGAGATAGCAAAAACGCTTCTAAAAGCGTATGGAGAGTAGAGAGACTGAAAAACAGGGTGCGAAAACAAGCTGAAAAAACCGAGGACGGGAGGGGAAAATGCCTGATTGTCTAACAAAAGAAGAACGGGACAGGAAGCTGGTCCAGATTGCCCATTCTTATACCGATTTGACAGAAGCGGATATCCAGATTCTTCTGGATGTATCCCATGCGCTGCCTTCTATCGGTAATCTGGAAAGCGGGGATACCTATATCAATATACTGACACGAAACGGGGAATCCATGGTTGCGGCCCAGTACCGCCATCCGGACTGTGACCTCTATAAGCGGGACGTGATCGGGGAGGTTGAAAAGAAGGAAGATGAACCGGCGGTATATCGGGCGCTGGAACACGGGATTCCAGGCAGAGGGCTGATCGGTATCATTGACAATAGAAAGATTGTGGTCCGCCATACGGTCAGTCCCATTTTTAATGACCAGCAGAAGGTCATCGGCTCTTTAACTTATGAATATCTGAATTCCGGGGCAGATACGGAGCCTATACGTATCGTAAATAAAGAGGGAAAAACGGCTTTCTTTGACAGTAAGATCAATCAGCTGATCAGCAATCTGCAGGAGGGGTTCCTGATCTGCGATGAGGCGGGTATCTGCACCTTTGCGAACGCGCGGGCGGAGGAGCTGTATCAGAAGGCCGGACATCCGGAGAGCCTCATCGGCCGCAGATATGAAGAACTGGATCTGACGGGAAGGTACAGCCAGGAAGAGATTATGGCTGGCGGTACCTGGAAGCAGGAAGTCCAGACTGACCGATACGTATTGGAGGAGAATATCAGTGCGATTCGGGAAAATGGAGTGTATCAGGGAATTCTCGTTATCCTGCGGGATAAGACGAAGATCCGGCAGATGGAGGACGAGATCGCTTACCGGGCGGCCTTAATCCATGAGGTTCATCACCGCGTGAAAAATAACCTTCAGACGATCATCAGCCTCGTCGGGCTGGAGGCGGCACAGAAAAAGGACGCAGAGGTGAAGGCGTTTGCCAAAACCATTACCGGATATATCCGCAGCATGAGCATGACCTATGACCTTCTCGCTCATACCGGGGCAGAAGCGGTTGATTTAAAGACCATGCTGGCTCAGATTATCGATTGTGTGCTGGAGAGCTGGAGCGTCCGCGGATGCCGGATTCATGTGGAGGTCACAGGAGATGATCTGGAGCTTCCGGAGCACGTGGCATCCACCGTTGCATTGATTGTCAATGAGCTGGTGACAAACAGCATCAAATATGCCTTTTGTGACCGTGAGGAAGGCAGCATTTTCCTGACGATAGAAAAGGGAGAGGAATACTCCTGGGTTACGGTCAGGGATGATGGATGCGGAATTGATGAAAAAAGCGGTGACCGATCCGGCAAGGGCCTTGGATTAAAGCTTGTGGACAGCCTTGTGAAATCGAGCCTTAAGGGCACGCTAACGATTGAAAGCGGGGAGGGGACCGCCGTCAGATTTTCTGTCTTCCATTAACTGGTATTTTCTTGACAAATTAATCACAAAGTGCTATGATCTATTTCAGTTAAAGGGATATCACTTTAGCGGTAAAATTTAATATAAGATGATATGCAACGGCGTATATCAGTAGAGTGGCATTGTGGTCCAAAAACTTTGTAAGGGGTTTTTGGACCTTTTTATTTCTGTGGGCTTAACGCCTCATGATCTGCGGCGGTGGGTCTGCTGAAAAGTTTAATTATGTAAAGGAGTTTTGGGAATGGAAGATAATCAAAATAAAAATGGCGGTCTGAACAAAAGTTTGAAATTGATTTTTGTTTATACGGTAGCGACAGGCTCTATTTTTACCTTTGTAAACTACTGGGATTCTGTTTTCTACGGTTATTGCGGCACCGGTACATTTCTTGCTTTTGCCCTGATGACGGTTGCAATCCTTCCGATTGCACTGGTATACAGCGAACTTGCTTCTCTGTTTCACACTTCCGGCGGGGAGCTGATTTATAATACGGTCGGGATTAACAAACACGTGGGCTTTTTGGCTTCCTGGCTGATTATGGCGGCCTGGATATCCGTTCCGCCGGCTGTTGTTATGGCGATCATGACATGGGTGAATAAGACGATGCATTTGAATCTGGGCACCTGGCCCATGGTAGGCTGTGCGGCGATTCTCTTGATTCTGTACTTCCTGATGAGTATTCAGAATGTCCAGTTTCTCGTTAAGGCCCAGGCCGGCATGCTGTTCTGTAATATTGCGGTTACCATACTAACCGGATTTATCCTGCTGTTTTCCGGTCACTGGCATCTTGCAAACTTTGGAAATATTTTCACCTCCACATTGGATTCTGTCCACGGAATTCCGGGCTGGGTTATCGGTATGGCGCTTTTGATTACTCCGTATTTTGGTTTTGAGACGGTTCCCCAGATGGTGGAAGAGGGGGATTTCCCCATTAAAAGCTCTAAAAAAGCGATCTGCGGTTCGATTCTGACATGCGGCTGTATCTACGTATTCTACTATTTCTGTGTTGCGGGTCTGGACGGCTTAAAGGACGTATACGCGGGATTTGCGCAGGATGGTTTCCTGACGATTGCTACGATGCAGAATGAACTCGGATGGGTTTTCTGGCCGATAGTTGTGGGACTCATCTCCTGCCTCCTGGGCATGGGCGCTTCCCTGCTGGGCTTCTGGATGTCCACGGTCCGTATGCTGTACTCCATGGCGAACAAAAACTTTTTGCCGAAAATATTTGCAAAAGTGAACAAAAATAAGCAGCCTCTGCTGCCGAATATTTTTCTGCTGATCCTGTCTTTAATTTTTATAGTTTTACAGAACTCCTCTGATTTTATGAGTGCATTCTTCAATCTGATGAGTTTTGGCTGTGCCTGTGCGTATGCGCTGACAATGATTTCGGCGGTCTGCATTCACCACAAGCATCCGGATTGGAAGAGCTCCAATACGGTGAAGGGCGGCGACGCATTCCGGATCTTCGCCATGGTGATAGCGATAACGATTGCATTTTTCTGTACGTTGGGACAGGGCGTGGATTCCTGGATCTGCTTCTTCGTCTATCTTGGAATCGGCGGCATCATCTGGCTGTGGATGAATCTGGTAAACTGGAAGAAGCATCCGGTGGAAATTGAGACGCCGGACGGTATCCGGAAGTTTTAAATGATTATAGCAAACCATGCGGTCATTCCGCCTGGAATATAAAAACAACAAAGGAGATATGTAAAATGGCTAAATTAGATGGAAAAGTTGCATTGATTACCGGCGCTGCTGCAGGTCTTGGAGAGGGAATCTCCACTGCTTACGCAAAATACGGCGCAAAATTAATTATGGTAGATTTATCCCCTTCGGTAGAGGAGACTGCTGAGAAGCTGCGCAGGGAATACAATGCGGAAATTATTACGGTTATTGCCAATGTAGCCGACCGTGAGCAGATGGACGCTGCGGCTAAGAAGGGCGCTGATACCTTCGGAGAGATCAATGTTGCATGCTGTAACGCGGGCGTATGCCGTTTAGCACCTTTCGAGGAAATGGATGACAAGACTCGTGACTTCCACATTGATGTGAATATCAAGGGCGTATGGAACACCTGTAAAGCCGTGGTTCCATATATGTTAAAGCAGGGCGGCGGAAACATCGTGATTGCGTCTTCCGTAACCGGTGACATCGTTGCCGATGCGGGCGAGGCGGCTTATGCCATGACAAAGGCCGCTCTCGTCGGCCTGACCAAGTGCCTTGCCGTAGAGTACGCAGCCCGCAATATCCGCGTAAACTGCTCCCAGTTAGGCTATGCCCGCACACCGATGGTTGAAAAAATGGCTCTGGAATCCAATCCGGAGAATCCGGAGGCAGCAATCGCAGACATCGCAGTAGGTGTTCCGATGAAGCGTCTGGCTAAACCGATTGAAGTCGGCGAACTGTTTGCATTTTTGGGAAGTGATGAGTCCAGCTACTTAACCGGATCTCAGATCGTGATCGACGGCGGAAGCACTCTGCCGGAGACGATGTCAATCGGAGTTAATTAATGTAAGAACGGATCTTATGCAGATCAAGTCTGCCTGCCGGAGCGCTTCGGCAGGCTTTTTCTATATTTAAAAGTTCGTAATGATATTGGTTGCCGGCCATGGTATAATGAACCTGTGAAAAAAAATGGGAAAATGTGGAGACCGCATTTGCGAATTCGGAGAAGTATGAGAATAAAAGCGAATTCCCGGAGACACAGGAAGTCTTTAAAAAGGTATTCGTGGAATAGAGCGTTGGGAAACGTCAGATGGGAGGGCGGTATGGAGAGAAAGAGGTTCTGCTATTATTTATCAAACTTTATGATTCTGTGCAGTCTTGTGTTTATCTATTGGAACGTTTACAGCACGGTTGCAGTGTACCATTTTATATTAGGATTGTTCGGTCTCCGCATGATTAATACCATAAATTATATCCTGAGAGATCTGGTTGGATTCCTCGCCCTGCTGTATATCACCTTTGATTATAGGGGCATTATCAGGAAAACTCATGCGTTGGATGAGAAGCTGTATGCCGTGTGTGCAGCTGTTATTATATGTAATTATCTTTTAATGACCGTTGCGTCCAGAGTGCTCATGGCCGCTTTTGGGAGAATACCGGAAAAATTCTTTTTCCTGGGTATTGGAATCCTGTGTCTGACTGGTTACTTAATTGCGGGTATTTCTATCAGCAAGGCGCTGTTTGATAAGGAAATGAAAATTCTCTCATGGATTGTTGCAGGCGTTTTGATTGTCGTGCTTCTGGTTATGAGAGATCAGTATTTTATATGGAGACTGATTATGGCTTTCAATAGTGCAGTGCTTTTAGGCGGGGCATTTTATATCAGGAAAAAGCCTTTGTAGATTCGGGGGCTTTTCCGACGCGGCCAGGCTTTTGAAATACCGCATCCAAATGTATGTTCCCGGAAATCATTGACACTTTTTGAAACCAGGGCTATACTTTTGGTACGACTGATGTTTTTCCGGAATCCAGCTCACGCGGGTCTGCCGGGAAGTGATATTGTATACAATGCAGGAGAAGGAAAATGGATTTATTTGATTTTATGAGAGAAAATACCATGGATAAGGAATCTCCCCTGGCGTCCCGGCTCCGGCCGGTGACTCTTGACGAGGTGGTGGGGCAGCAGCACATTATCGGAAAAGACAAGCTGCTGTACCGGGCAATCAAGGCGGATAAGCTGGGCTCCGTGATCTTTTACGGACCTCCGGGGACTGGAAAGACGACGCTGGCAAAGGTGATCGCCAATACCACCAGCGCTGATTTTAAACAGATCAATGCCACGGTCGCCGGTAAAAAGGATATGGAGGAGATCGTGAAGGAGGCTAAGGATTCCCTGGGGATGTTTGGGAAAAAGACGATCCTGTTCGTAGACGAGATCCATCGTTTCAATAAGGGGCAGCAGGACTATTTACTTCCGTTTGTGGAGGATGGGACGCTGACTCTGATCGGCGCCACCACAGAGAATCCGTACTTCGAGGTGAACGGAGCGCTTCTTTCCCGTTCCAGGGTGTTTGAACTGAAGCCGCTGGAGCGGGAGGACATCAGAGAACTGATCCACAGGGCCGTCTACGACAAGGATAAGGGCATGGGGGTCTACAATGCGGTGATCGACGAGGAGGCCATGAACTTCCTGGCAGATGTGGCGAATGGAGACGCCAGAGCCGCATTGAACGCCGTGGAACTGGGGGTCATGACGACAGAGCGGGATCCGGCCGACGGAAAGATCCATATCGATATTGACGTGGCTCAGGAGTGTATTCAGAAGCGGGTGGTGCGTTACGACAAGGACGGGGACAACCATTATGATACGATATCCGCATTCATTAAAAGCATGCGGGGCTCTGATCCGGACGCGGCCGTCTACTATCTGGCCCGGATGCTGTATGCGGGAGAAGATATGAAATTCATAGCCAGGCGAATCATGATCTGCGCGGCGGAGGATGTGGGAAATGCGGACCCGCAGGCGCTGGTCGTAGCCGTGGCGGCGGCCCAGGCGGCGGAACGGATCGGCCTGCCGGAGGCTCAGATTATTCTTTCCCAGGCCGTCACCTATGTGGCCACGGCTCCCAAGAGCAACGCGGCCTGCAATGCGGTCTTTGATGCACTGGAGGCAGTGAAGTCAAGAAAGACCATGCCGGTTCCGGTGCATTTACAGGATGCCCATTACAAGGGCGCGGCGAAGCTGGGACACGGCCAGGGATACTTATATGCCCATGATTTCCCGAATCACTATGTGAAACAGCAGTACCTGCCCGACGGCATGGAGGGGAGCGTGTTCTACCAGCCGACGGAGAACGGATACGAAAGAAAAATAAAGGAACACATGGAGTTTATCCGAAACGAGGCAGAGGAGTAGGGAGAAAGGCGGAATTGGTGAAATGAGCAGACAAGACAGAAAAAAACGCCGTATGATAATTCTGTCCCTGGACGCCGTGGGCGGAAGGGACCTGGCCTATATGGAGACGCTGCCTAATTTCGGCCCATTCTTTAAGCGGGCGGCCGGATGCGGTGAAGTGGTGAGTGTATATCCCAGCCTGACTTATCCGGCTCATGTGAGCATTGTGACCGGACGTTATCCGAAGAACCATGGAATCGTCAACAATTTACAGGTACAGCCGGAGCGGGAACCATCGGACTGGTTCTGGCAGCGGAAATACGTGCAGGGAACGACCCTGTATGATGAAGCGGTAAAGAACGGATACCGGGTGGCTTCCCTTCTGTGGCCGGTGATGGGGAAGGCCAGAGTGCATTACAACCTGCCGGAGGTGCTTCCGAACCGTCCGTGGCAGAATCAGCTGGGCGTGTGCATGATGAACGGGACGCCTCTTTATGAGCTGGAGCTTCAGATGAAGTTCGGATCTATGCGGGAAGGCATCAGGCAGCCGCAGCTGGATCATTTCGTCCATGCGTCCATGCTTCACACCCTGGAGAAATACCGGCCTGATCTGATGCTGGTTCATTTGACCGATGTCGACACGAACCGCCATTTGTACGGACTGGACAGCCCGGAGGCCATGGCGGCCATCAGGCGTCATGACGAAAGGCTCGGGGAGCTTCTCGGGCTGCTCCGTAAAATGGGGCTGGAGGACGAGACGGATGTGGTGATACTGGGAGACCACTGCCAGCTGGATGTGAAGGAAGCGATTTACCCGAATTACTATTTTGTAAAGGCTGGGCTGGCAGAGGTGAAAAACGGCAGAATCCGTGATTGGAAGGCGATTGCCAGAGACTGTGACGGATGCTGTTATATCTATGTGAAGGATAGAAGCTGTCTCGGGCGGACGGAAAAACTCTTAAATCGCATGATGGAGCGGGAAAACAGCGGAATTGCCCGCATCTTTACCCGCAACGAAGCCGCCGCACTGGGGGCGGACCCGGAATGTGCGTTTGTGCTGGAGGCCGCGGATGGGTATTACTTCCAGAATGGCTGGGAAGAATACAGGAGAAAGGCCGGAGCCTCCGACCATCATACGGATTTCCATATCCAGGCGGCAACCCACGGGTATCTTCCCGACCGGGATGGATACCGGACATTTTTTATGGCTGCAGGCCCGCATTTTACAGCGGGGGCCCGGGTGGAGAAAATGTCACTGGTCGATGAAGGGCCGACACTGGCCGAAATTCTGGGACTGGATCTGGGCCGGGTGGACGGGCGGACGATGAAGGAACTGATTCGCTGACCGCTTTGCGCCCTCCCGGCCGCAGGCCCTGCGGACAGACCGGGACAGACCGGGACAGACCGGGAAGCAGAGGCCGACAGGGCTGTGAACTGTAACACGGCAAAGGGCTGTGCAATTTATGGAGATAAAAAAATCTTCCCTTTTTGACAATCAGGGTATATAATGAAATTATCGTACGACCTGACGTCAGATTTTATTTACATCTGTTTACGATATTCTATCGTAGATAATTCCCATGAATATGAAAGAACTGTCATATGGAGTAGTTAAAATAAGGAGAAAGTTATGCGTGAAAAATTAGAGACATTATCATTGGCTAAATTAAAGGAGTTTGCCAAAGAACAGGAGATCAAGGGCTACGGTTCCATGAGAAAGGCGGAGCTGATTGATATTCTCTGTGAGAAGGCAGGCGAAAAGGAAGGAAAAAGTGCTCCGGCAGATGTTTCAACCGGGAATGAAGAACCTTCTGTTAGTGCAGGGGAAACGGTGAATCAGGCCGAGGAACCAGCGAGGAGAGCCGCAGAAGCGGTGAAGCAGGCCGAGGAGCCAGCGAGGAGAACCGCAGAGCCGGCTAAGGAGGAGAAGGCTCCTGCTCAGACACAGGCGGCCTCCGTAAACAGAACGAATCCGAATGATAAAAAGAGAACGGTGGTCCGTTCCTACAGGCAGGAAGGACCGCAGAGAACCAGTAATTACAGGCAGTCCCAGGGAGATTCCATGGAACGAAGCGACCGCCAGGACAGGAATGACCGTCAGGACAGGCCGGAGCAGCGTCAGGACAGGAATGAACGCCAGGATAGGAACGACCGCCAGGACAGACAGGACCAGCGCCAGGAGATGAACCGGATCGAATCCGTAAGGGAAACGGCCGAGGAGGTGCGCCCGGAATTTCAGCCGAGTCCGGAGCTTCAGGAACTGGACAGCGGCGTCGACGCGTACGGCATCTTAGAAGTGATGCCGGATGGCTTCGGCTTCATCCGCTGTGAGAACTACTTACCGGGTGAGAATGACGTCTATGTGGCTCCGTCCCAGATCCGCAGGTTCAATATGAAGACGGGTGATATCATACAGGGCAGCCGCAGGGTGAAGACCGCAGCGGAGAAGTTTGCAGCCCTTCTGTTTGTAAAATACATCAACGGTTATCCGGCGAGCGCGGCTGAGCACAGACCGAACTTTGAAAATATGACGCCTGTTTTCCCGGATAAGAGACTCCACATGGAGACTACGGGACGCAATACCACGGCAATGAGAGTTCTCGATCTGTTGTCACCGATCGGTAAGGGACAGAGAGGTATGATCGTATCCCCGCCGAAGGCAGGTAAGACGACTCTGTTAAAGCAGGTGGCCAAGGCAGTAACCGTCAATCATCCGGATATGCATGTCATCATCCTGCTGATCGATGAACGTCCCGAGGAGGTTACGGACATTAAGGAGTCCATAACCGGCAACAATGTGGAAGTTCTGTATTCCACCTTCGATGAGCTTCCGGAGCGCCATAAGAGAGTCTCCGAGATGGTAATCGAGCGGGCAAAGCGTCTCGTGGAGCACGGACGCGACGTGATCATCCTGCTGGACAGCATTACGCGTCTGGCAAGGGCGTATAACCTGACGGTAGCCCCCAGCGGCCGTACATTATCCGGCGGTCTCGATCCGGCGGCCTTACACATGCCGAAACGATTCTTCGGTGCCGCCAGAAACATGAGAGAGGGAGGAAGCCTGACGATTCTTGCAACCGCCCTGGTAGACACGGGAAGCCGTATGGACGACGTTATCTATGAGGAATTTAAGGGAACCGGCAACATGGAGCTGGTGCTTGACCGGAAGCTGTCTGAGAAGCGGATCTTCCCGGCCATCGATATCCTGAAATCCGGTACACGAAGAGACGATCTGCTCCTTACGAGGGAAGAGTCCGAGGCCGTAGATCTCATTCGCAAGGCGACCAACACCTTAAAGCCTGAGGATGCGGTGGAGAAGATCCTGGATCTGTTCACCAGGACACGGACAAATCGGGAGTTTGTGGAGATGTCGAAGAAGCTTTTCCGATATTAATGTTTTGTCGGTCTTTGTAAAAATTATGCTTGCATTAAAAAAAATTCTATGATATACTGTATAAGCTGTTTATTAGAGAAAATGGATTTTAATCAGATAAAACAGCAGATCGTTTGCTGTGACGTTCTGAGTCTACAGAACTCAGGATGCAGATTGAAATAAAATAATAGAAATCAAATCAGGTGAGGTGAAAATCATGAAAGAAGGAATCCATCCAAATTACTACCAGGCCAAAGTTGTTTGCAACTGCGGTAATGAATTTGTAACCGGTTCTACAAAGGAAGATATCCACGTAGAAGTTTGTTCTAAGTGCCATTCATTCTATACCGGCCAGCAGAAAGCTGCTGCAGCACGTGGACGTATTGATAAATTCAATCGTAAATATGGCGTTAAGGCCGCTGAATAAGTTAGAGCAAAGAAAAGGTTGAGTTTGGTGGAAACACTTTAGCTCAACCTTTTTTGGGATTTATAGAGAGGTGGAACATATGAAATATTCAGGCATCGGCGGACAGGCCGTGATTGAAGGCGTTATGATGAAAAACGGGGATGAGTATGCCACCGCAGTCCGTAAGCCGGACGGAGAGATTGAAGTTAAAAAGGATACGTATATCAGCATGGGTGAGAAGGTAAAGTTTTTTTCCCTGCCGTTTGTGCGCGGAATATTCAGCTTTGTCGATTCCATGGTGCTGGGGATGAGGTCCCTCACGTTTTCTGCCAGTTTTTTTGAGGACGATGAGGATGCTGGAGAACCCGGAAAGTTTGAACAGTTTTTAGACCGCGTATTCGGTGAGAAGCTGGAGAAGGCCTTGATGGCAGTGGTAATGGTGTTTTCTGTGATCATGGCGATTGCTATTTTCATGGTTCTGCCATTGTTTCTGGCGAACATATTCCATCGTTTTATCGCATCGCAGACCGTGATGGCGGTGATCGAGGGAATCATCAGAATCGTAATTTTTATCGCTTATATCAAGATTATTTCCAATATGGAGGATATACGCAGGACATTTATGTACCACGGAGCGGAACATAAGTGTATTAACTGTCTGGAGCACGGTCTGGATCTGACTGTGGAGAATGTCAGAAAAAGCTCTAAGGAGCATAAGCGCTGCGGAACCAGTTTTCTGCTCATCGTTATGGTGATCAGTATCCTGTTTTTCATGGTGGTACGGGTAGATACGATCTGGTTGCGTGTAGTCAGCAGAATCGTTCTGATTCCGGTTATCGCGGGGGTATCCTATGAATTTCTGCGTCTGGCCGGCAGAAGCAATTCGAAGATCATGGACATTCTAAGCCGTCCTGGCATGTGGATGCAGGGACTTACCACGACAGAGCCGGATGACAGCATGATTGAGGTCGGCATCGCGTCCGTAGAGGCGGTTTTTGACTGGCGGGAGTTTTTAAATAAGAATTTTCCGGAGAAGCAGGGATGAAACTGACATTACAGGCATTATGGAACGAAGGAACGGAGAGACTGAAACTGTCCGGAATCGGAGAGGCGGAGCTTGATGCAAAGTATCTGCTTTTCGAGGCATTCCATACAGATATGGTGCATTTCCTCATGCACAGAAACGATGAGGTGAAGGATGAGGATTCGGTTAAAAGAGCCGTAGCGGATTACCGTGCGATGATAGAGAAACGGTCAGAGCGGATTCCGCTTCAGCATATTACGGGAAGCCGTGAATTTATGGGCCTGGAATTTTCAGTCAATGAACATGTGCTGATTCCGCGCCAGGATACGGAGACTCTGGTGGAGCAGGTCTTAAAGGATTATAAGGGAAAGAACCCTGGCGTCCTGGATCTTTGCACCGGAAGCGGATGTATCGGGGTAAGCCTGTCCATCCTCGGTGGATTTTCTGATGTGACACTGGCTGATATCTCTTTGGAGGCGCTTCAGGTGGCAGAAAAGAACGCCCGGGAATTGATGCAGGCGAAATGGAATCCCGTCAGAGTTACAGCGGAGTGCCGAGAGGAAAAGTCCTGGAGGCTGGAAGTTTCCGCCGGATTGGCGGAGGGAGCAGATGAGAAGGGCAGCGTACAGAAGCTTACGCTTGCAGAGAGCGATTTGTTCTCAGCTTTTTCCGGCAGGAGGTTTGATGTGATTGTGTCAAATCCACCTTATATTCCTTCGCGCGTGATCGAGGAGCTGGAACCGGAGGTCAGGGATCATGAGCCGCGGCTGGCTCTTGACGGAATGGCAGATGGACTGTATTTCTACAGGCGGCTTGCTGCGGAATGCGGCAGCTACTTAAATCCGGGAGGAACCGTTTATTTTGAAATCGGATACGACCAGGGGCAGGCGGTGAGCGGACTTCTTCGGGAGGCCGGTTTCCAGGGCGTTTGTGTGTATCAGGATGCGCCAGGGCTTGACCGCGTGGTCAGGGGTACCATGGTTTTATAAAGTTTCAATGAAAAGTTTCAATGCAAAGTTACCTGTAATGTAAGATTTTGGAGGTTAATTTCCCATGTTTGATAAATTAGACGATATATTGATTCACTATGAAGAGCTGATGCTGGAATTAGGCAATCCTTCCGTGACGGAGGATCAGAACCGTTTCCGCAGGCTGATGAAGGAGCAGGCAGATTTAGCGCCGCTGGTAGAGACTTATACGGAATATAAGAAGGCGAAGATGGCTGTGGAAGACAGCCTTACCATTCTGGACGAAGAAAATGACGAAGAGATGCGTGAGATGGCAAAGGAAGAATTATCCGATGCAAAGAAGCAGATCGAAGTGCTGGAGCAGGAACTTAAGATTCTTCTTCTTCCCAAGGATCCCAATGATGACAAGAACATCATTCTGGAAATCCGTGCCGGCGCGGGCGGAGATGAGGCCGCTCTGTTTGCGGCTGAGCTGTACCGTATGTATGTGAACTATTCTGAGAGCCAGCACTGGAAAGTGGAGCTGATCAGTGTCAATGAAAACGGAATCGGCGGTTTCAAGGAAGTCGTGGCCATGGTCACAGGAAAAGGAGCCTATTCCAAGCTGAAATACGAGAGCGGTGTTCACCGTGTTCAGCGTGTTCCGGAGACGGAGAGCGGCGGACGGATCCACACTTCCACAGCGACTGTGGCGGTTATGCCAGAGGCGGAGGATGTGGATGTGGTAATCGAGGATAAGGACTGCAGGATCGATGTCATGCGTGCTTCCGGTAACGGAGGCCAGTGTGTCAATACGACGGACTCCGCGGTTCGTCTGACCCATATTCCGACAGGTATTGTTATCTACAGCCAGACCGAGAAATCCCAGCTTCAGAACAAGGAAAAGGCGTTCCGCCTGCTCCGTTCCAAGCTGTATGACATGGAGCTGGAGAAAAGACAGAATTCTGAGGCGGAAGAACGCCGGAGCCAGATTGGTACGGGAGACCGTTCCGAGAAGATCCGTACGTACAATTTCCCCCAGGGACGTGTGACCGATCATCGAATTAAGCTTACACTTTATAAGATTGATTCAATTATGAACGGAGATATCACGGAGCTGCTGGACAGTCTGATTGCGGCTGATCAGGCGGCGAAGCTGGCGAAGGTGAATGAGACCATGTAAACGGATGGTTTGATATTTTGTTTTTTATGGTTTCAGGTTGAGATAGGAAATAAATAGAGAATGGCGCCCTGTTTTAAAAAAAACAGGGCGTTTGTTGTGGAATAAATACATGGATCTGTTATAGAAAAGGATTCTCCGATGCGGTAAAAGGTCAGACAATAACCGATTATTTTTCTTTTCCATAGAAACATTTGTGTTCCTAATCATATAATGATAGAAAAGACATATCCATCCTTAAGAGGTTTATATGGCCAATGACTCCTTAGGTTCCATAATTACACAAGGAAATTTTCTTAGAATCGACAATGCGTTTGTCGATGAGGTTTCTTCTTCCGGCAGAAATACCGGATTTATTATAATTTCCTACTCGGTTCCGTGGCAAAGCGGAGTAACCACTGTTCAGCAGCTGCGGTTGAATGTCAATAATAACACCGCAATCATGAATTCTTTCAGAATGCCAATCCGTCTCAGTGATATCCGCCAGGGAATGCGGGTGGATGTAACATTTTCACCGAGTATGACTCGAAGCATACCGCCTCAGTCTACTGCATTTACGATAGTCACGAGACAGCCTTCCAGACCATCAGCCAATACTACAACGCAGAGAGTGATCTGGATTGACTGCAATAACAGTCAGCTTCTTGCCGGCATGCCAAACAATATCAGCAGAATAACGAGATATATTGTCACAAGCTCGACGGTTATCCTGAACAGAAGTGGATTTCCGATCAGATTGTGTGATCTGCGCCCAGGCCAGCTGGTACAGATAACCCATGCGAATTTCCAGACGGCGAGTATACCGCCTCAGACGACGGCATTCCGTATTCAGGTGAGATAGAACGGCGATGAAGCAGGGGATTTATAAGAAGGATGCATAAGAAAAATATATTATAGGAATTCATAAAAAAAATTCATGAAAAGAATTTGTGAAAAGAGTTCGTGAAAAGAATTCGTGAAAAGTTCATAGAAGTGATTCGTATAAGAGATTCATAAAAGGCTTGTAATCGTGGTCCTGCGCCGCTTTTACAAGCCTTTTTATGCTGTATGGTAAATTGGAATATTCAAAATAGCACATGGGCTGGATTCCCGCAGCCGGAAGGTGGAAAATAAGACAATTTTCCAATAAAGTTCCGTATTATAGTTCTCTACGGTCTGCAACATGTGGTATAATGCCATAAGAAGCAAAGCAAAATGAAAACATACAGGGCGGAAAGCGAAAGTGCATGGAATCGGTTTATGATTAAAAATAGCGGTTGTAGTTTGATCCGAAATGTGCTGTCCGCCTTCCTGTGATTGGTATAGGATCGGAATTATTTACAAAAATGATTTCATATAAAAGACGGTTCAGGCAGTGAGCAACATGACAGTCTGCCCATGAACGAAGCGAAAGGAATGTAAAGCCAAAATGAAACTAACAGCCTTAAAGTGTCCGTCCTGCGGCGGCCCCATCGAGTTGGATGAAAAGGACGAGAATGTGGGATACTGTCAGTATTGCCACACAAAATATTATCTGGAATCGGAACAGCCGAAGGTGTTTATCGAGTATAAGCAGGAGACCTCCCACAACAGCATGGCGAAGAAGGAGGAGTCGGGGAGCAAAGCGGCAATTGCTGCCGGAGCCGTTATCGGCGTGATTGGCATCATGGCACTGATTCTGATCCCTCTTTCCGGAACATCAAAAAATGCGAATAAGTATCCCAGCAGGGAAGTGACGGTGGCCGCGTCTGTTTCGGAAGAGCAGTCATCGGATAAAAGCAAGGCGTCTGCCACGTATTCCGCGTCCTTTGAGGTACTGATTAAGGAGGCCCTGGGAACGAGCGTTTCCTCGGTCACGGAAGAGGAACTGGGGCGTTTTAAATATTTGTCCATGAGGAAAGGCGAAGCCGGGTGGATGATTACATACAGCTTTGAAAATCCGATCGTGGCCGCCGAACAGGGGCAGGATGCGGATATCAATGTGGTGGTCTGTCAGGAGGCCCTGGAGCTTCAGGATATTGCCGCGCTGCCGCAGCTGGAGTATCTGAATCTGGATCACACGGAATTGCCGGAGGGCAGTCTGGAGACATTGAGCTCCTTAAAAATGATTACCTGCGACTACATACAGCTGGATATGCTGCGTCTTGCGCTGGGAGATGCGGCCAAAGGTCTGGAACGTTTGAACGCTTCCCATTTAAAGAGTCTGGAAGAACTGTCCTATTTTCCGGGACTGAAGTCACTGGAGATGGAAGACTGCCGGGAAATTTCGGACATATCCGCATTAGCTCAGGTGAAGGACCTGGAAAATTTAAAGTTATACGACATGGATGAGGTGAATGATTTTACGGTCCTGAATGTGCTTAAGAAGCTGGGGAGCCTGTCGATTGACGCGGAAAACCTGAAAGATATCAGCTTTATTAATCATATGCCGGAACTTGCGAGCCTTGGAATCACGGATTCTAAGATTCTTCTGCTCGATCCGCTCGTGGGGAAAGAGAGTCTGAAGGAGCTTGTGCTGGTAGACAACGGTGAAGTTCGTGATTATAATCCCGTGGGAACGCTTACAGGTTTGGAAACTTTGGTAATAAATAAATACACGAATCAGGATGATCCGGATCTTACGGCACTTACCGGTTTAAAGCATGGGGAATTTCATGGAATGATGGGGATTCGTTTTCTTGGCAGTCTGACGGGCCTGGAAGAACTGAAGGTTCAGGGCTGCAACGTGGATCAGCCGTCGGTGATAGCTTCCCTGCCTGCTTTAAAGAAGCTGACTTACCGGAAAAACTGGGGAAACAGCGATGATTTAAGCTTTCTTGCCGGCTGCCAGGGACTTACCTACCTGGACATGAATCATTCGGAATTCTATGGGGATGTGTCCTACGCGTTTAATCTTCCGGCCCTGGAAACCCTGATTTTAGACAAAAGCAGTTTTGAGGTGAAGTTTGACCGTCTTCAGGATAATCCTGCGTTAAAGGCCCTCTCCTTAAACCATGTGAAATTGTACAAAAATATTGAAATGTGGTCTGACGGCATGGTCCGTTCTATTAATTACGATGATGTGCTTCTCGATGAATATACCTCATTTTTAGGCCATTATCCCTCGCTGGAATATTTGAGCCTTCGGGGAAACCAGCTCACGGATCTTCAGTTTGCAGCCGGTCTTAAAAATCTGAGGGAACTGGATGTCACCGATAATTACGTGACTGATACACATGTACTGGATCAGTTGGAGTATTTGGGGAAGGACAGCACGGTAAAACGGCCGATGGCCGATGTGGACTGGATTGATACGGTGGAGGATTCTCATTGATTGTTTGGGCGTGAAGATGTTGAGGTATGAAGGGGATTGGTGGGAATATTGCAGGTATGAGAAGGTTACTGAAATGCGATTAGCAGTAACTGGAGTATTGGCTGTGAGAATAAAATGCCGTCTTGGCGGATTGAGCAGATCGGAAACTGGAATGGTGAACTGCTTGATTCGGCCGAAGGCGGCTTTTTTCTGTTGGTAAAAATATTTTTATGAAATTGGTAAAACCCCTTGATTATTTGGTAATTATCAGTTATACTGTTTTTACAATTAAAAATTGTAAAACATACATAAAATCTTGCGGCATAAGCCGTATCGTTTTTCTTATTTTTTCAATATATTTTACTTATCTTGCAATAACCTTTTATTCCCGAATTAGTTTCGTATAGGTGTTTCATGCTGCGCTGTTTGAGCACGGATGAGTGCCTGTTTAGTTATTCAGTTTTTTCTTTTCTATTTTCTGTACCCGGAATAAAATTCTGCCGGGTTTATCTCCGATTTAAGTGAAGGTTGTTTGCGCTTTTTTTGATTAAGTTAGCTTTATAAACGATATTCAGGGAAGCAGATGCAAGCGATTAACAGGTGTCTGTATAAGTACTTGTTTTATGGACGAATCACACAGCTAAATTCTATTTTGTCCCCAATAAAAGGGAAGATGAAAAAATATAGGTACTGAGTGGGTATAGGTTCCCCCTTTGAATAACCTAAATACACTACGCAAGGAGTGAAAAATAAAAAATGAATAGAAAATGGTCAGGTGGCATGCTGGCTGCGCTGATAGTTTTGATGTCTATTCCTTCAGAAATGGCTTATGCACGGCCGAAACCAGAGATAACGGTGATCTCTGAGATCATGTTTGGATCATCAGAAGAATACACGCCGGAACTCATTTATGAAGAGGGGGAAAAGTTGTATCGGCTAAAGACCTGGGAATTGGAGCCAGTCAAAGTGAGTCCCAGGGAGAAGCATGTGGAACAGGAAGTTTTGTACGAAGGCATAGAAAATATGGAGTCAGTTCCTGAGACGAGAAGTATCACATCGAAAGAAGATTTCTCAGGACTGCAGGTAAGTGCAAAGTATCCGGTAATCAAAAGGAGGAAGGTGAACGAAGAATGGCGCGAAGACTTTACGTTTCCGGTTGTGTTTCATTCATATGGAGCAGAGACATATCAGCTGGGAGAAGAGAATGTGCCAATTGATGGAGAACCGCTGCGGCTGGAGCTGTATGAGGACGCCCTTCTGTCAGAAATTGGAGTGACGAAAGAACATTACAGGGTTACCAGTACTGTATGGAATGGAGCGCCATACTTAGATGAAGATGATATTTTATGCAGGGATGCGACTGCTTTTGGAAAACGGAAAGTAATAGATTACCTGATTACTTATGGAGGAACGGTCACATATCCCGAGATTGAGGGCTATCGATGCAGATCAGTATACAGCTTGAAGGAGTATGAGCAAACGCCGGCAGAAGAGAAGAAAATTGTCTCTAACAGAGTGGTGGAAGCAGTGGAGTATGACCCGGACTCAGCCTGGATCATCAGGAGAGAGGCCATTGTACTTACTGTGTCATTAATACTGGCCCTGTTATTCATGCTGTTGGCGGCGTGGCTGATTAAGCGGGCTGTGGAAAAGAGAGAGGAGAAGAGGGACGGATGTGGACTATAAGAAAAAGGTGGCAGGCGATAGCCGGAGATACTTTTAAGAGGCCGAGAGGCAGACTGGAAGGATACAGAAGAAAGAAACAATGGTTTATGCTGTGGCTGGGATTTGTTCTGACCATTATATATGCGGCTCCTTCCTGCGCAGAGAATGTGGAGGAAAATAGTAAAAACGCCGGCCGGTGGGTCTGTCAAACAGTTCATGGGCCTGTGTTAAATACTGGGGATGAAGCGGAACAGGACGGGGCTTGGTACCGGTTGAATGCGTCTGGTATGGCGGATACTGGCTGGATCTATGTGGACGGATACTGGTATTTTCTTAACACAGGAGAAGGCGCTGGAAAGGGACGAATGATGACAGGCTGGCAGTGGATTGACGGAAAATGCTATTACCTTGCAGAGATCAGCTCCGATTTGTATCCAATGGGAGCCTTGTATTTGGAGGGTAAAACTCCAGACGGATACTTCGTAGGAACAAGTGGAGCCTGGCTGAATGAACACGGGGAGGAGTGGTATGCAGCGGGCAAAGGTCTGATGTCATCGGATACAATGGATGGGGATAAAAAGGCAGGAGCGGGGGCCGGAGGAAAAGGGAAGCGTGGAAGCGGGGGTAAGGGAGGAAGCAGTAAGGGAGGAAGCGGTAAGGGAGGAAGCGTTAAGGGGGAAAGCGTTAAGGGGGAAAGCGGCGCCTCAACAGGCGGGGATAAAGAAGATAACGATGGAGACGAACGGCCGGAAACGGAAGATGGAAATAGTAACAAGTCCGAAGATCAGGGGGGCGAGGATAACTCGAATAAGAATGATGATAAGTCTGGAGAAGACGAGCCAGGTGCAGAAAATAAATTTGAGGACATTGCAACCCCGTCTGAAGCAAAAATGGTTTCCTGGGAAGTGCGTTTTATTGAGGAGACAGATCCAAACAGAAAAATAATGCGTACGCAGGCCGGCAAGAGTGAAGAAGGAATGGAGCTGACTGTAGATTTTCCGGAACTTATGAAAGGAAGTGATGGCTGGCTATATCAGGCCCTGGAAGAAAGCCCCAAACGGATAACGGTGTCAGGTACAGGTCTTCAAAAATATACAGTATTGTTCCGCAGAACCGATCAAATGGCTGAAGAACCCGAGCAGGAGGAGGGGGAGCAGCGACTGGAGAAATGGATTCAAACTGCCAAAGAGGCCGATCTCAATATCACAGGAAGCAGAACGGAAGATTGGCCGGTAATTACAGAGAATCAGGAAGAAAGCCGGGAACGGCTCAGGAATCTGATTTCCATGGTCCATGACCGGGAACGCCATGAGATTTATCTGGTTGCACGAAACCATAGTCCTTCCACGGTGGTAATTGGTCAGGAATTTGCTGACATAACAAATGTCTCAGGGCTCCTTATGGATGAATTTAAGAGCGCTGAAAACCGCTACTGTATTGTACGGATCGGTTTTCAAAGAGTCTGGAGACAGGAATCCTGTATTCATGAGATGAGGATGCAGGAGCATGTTTTGGCAGACTGTGTATCCGGTGGGCATGAGAGATTACTGTGCAGGCTGTGCGGCTATGAGGAGACAGTGCTCTTTCCGGCGTCGGGGCATATCGATAAAGATGAAGATGGATTCTGTGATGTCTGTTATCAGGAAATCAATGATGAGACTGCTCCCAAAGAGGCAGTTTACCGGGAAGGCGATATACAGATAAGACGTATTGGTGGTAAGCAATATCGATTTCGATGTATTGATGAAGATTACAGCGATATGATGGATAACCGTGGAAATGCAGCTCTTTTTCTATGTGAAACGGTAATACGGTCCGACATTGAAAGTGACGGGACGTCCATACAGAAATGGGAATTTGGCCTGGATAACAACTATAAAACCTCCAATATCCGTAAATGGCTTCAAAAAAATATGGAAAGTCCAGCAAAAGACATATCTTTCATTTACACCGGTGTGAATACAGCTTATCAGGGAAAGACCGGTTCGGGAGAATACGAGCAGTTTGCATTTGACGATTTGGAAAAACTTGAAAAACCATTTCAGATAATGGAAGACCAGATGTTTATCTTATCGATGGAAGAAGCGGTGAAATACAGAGATGTTCTATGGAAATTTAATGGAAGCAGCCAGAATAATCCACAGTCTCAATACTCTGCGTATTCCAAAGGATATTACTTGAGAACTCCGCAATATGGAGGGGAAGACGTTTTTCAGTATGGAAAAGGTATCTACGTAGTGGATCTGGGAAATGGCAGCCTGCATCCGGTTGATGTCTCTGACACGAGTATAGGAATTCGGCCAGCCTTTGTCATCGCACAGCATGAGGAGTAAGCTTCACGAGGAGGAGAATATTCATTTGTCCGTTTCAGCAGATTATATGGGGCAGATCAGTGAATGAAGAAAATACACAGAATAGGGAGGAAAAAGACAATGAGAAAGAGTAACCACAACATAGGGCAGGGAGACTGTAAGCGGTGGAAAAAGCTGTTGGCCTATAGCCTGTGCGGCATAATAGCATTCTCTGCGTTTCATTCGCATCCGATATTGGCAAAAGATCTGGAAGGCAGCAGAAATGCCTCCACGAGTTCGAATGCTCTGGAACCGACCTGGGCTGAATTGGAAAATGGCGAGAAACAGACTGCTGCTGAATCCAACGCATCACGAGGGGACGAAAAGACAAAGGCCTCACTGTCTAATGCCTTGAGAGCAGCAAATTCACTGGGAAATATCTGGGATTCATGGAGTGGTAAGACAAGTTTCGAATTCCTGAATGGAACGCAGGGGGATGGTTCTGAGAAAAAGCCATTTTTGATTAAGAATCGGGAACAACTCATGGGACTTTCAGAATTGACTGCGATGGGAATGGCGGTTCCTGATGCAGAGGGAGCGGACTACGTGGGCGATTATGCAGGCAGTTACTTTGCCCTTGGCGGTAATATCGACATGCAGGGCGTGGACTGGATTCCCATTGGCTTTTACAGAGATTCTTCAGAAATGTCGGGAGAGGTGGAATACGCTTTCCATGGGGATTTCGATGGAAAGGGATATACGATCAGAAATCTGAAGTTAAATAAGTACGGGAATTATGATCATATTGGTTTGTTCGGAGCAATACGTGATTCCAAAGTTCACGATGTAAAAATCATTCCAGATAAAGAAGTAAAAGGAAATGACAGAATCGGAACGGTAGTGGGCTATGCTGTTGACTCAGAAATTCGAAATGTGACCGTTAAAAACGCAGCACTGAACACTTCAGGGATCGCAGGCGGGATTGCAGGTGAGATAAGCGGAACCGTTATTGAGAATACCATATGTGATAACGTTATAATAGATGCGCAGGCCGGGAATGAAGTGATCTACATTGGTGGAGTCGCAGGCATCGCTTCGGATTCCGTTATCGCAGACTGTGATGTTGCCACTGGTACGGGGAACACGGCACGAATCCAGGGAACTGGTTATACCGGGGGAATAGTCGGATTTCAGAATTCCACAGATATTTATAACGTCCATGTAAATGGAACCATTGGGGGCTGCCATTCCACTGCAATTGGCGGAATAACCGGAAACTATGTATCCGGAAAATTAAAGGTGGCACGATTTGAAGGCAGTATCGGGAATTCACAGCTGGGGTCAATGGCAAGAGAAGGTACTTTTATCGGAACGAGACAGGGGGCGGCCACAAACTTTAATTACATTGACGATGTGGCGTACCTGTTTGCCGATTCCGAGAGCAAGATCAGTGCCAATGTATGTGGATCCGAAATAGCAGATGATAATGATTATACTTATGCGGCTCATATCGGATACTGGCATAGCAGTGATCTGCATTATACGCTGGTGCAGGGCGGAACCAGTAAAAATATGACTGACCAATATTTCTATGAAGAGTTGGAAGACGGTATCTTAACGGTTATGGACGAAAACGAAGACAGCCGTTATACGATTGATCATTTCGCGCCTAATTCTGTAGGCCGTCCGGTTCGGGGATACTTAATTATCGTAAATCAGATCGACACGGCAGCGAATGGCCGGAATTTTTATGATGTTGCACTGCTGGAAGCAAAGGGAGCATCACAGTATTCCAAGGTGCTTGATAAGAATAACCGGGGAGCTGTAGCGGCTGGCTCCATTGTCTATGTAAATACATCTCCCAATGATACGGAAACAGAAAAATTTCAAATGTCCGGAACTCCATATTATATAAACGCAGACGGAATAAGTAAGAATACAGTGTATTCTGCAGACAGCCACTGTTATACCTTCAAGATGCCGGAAGAAGATATCGTGATTGATGGAACTTATAAGAAAGTAGCGGTAGCTGTTCATGTAGATCCGGATATCTATAATTTTACTGTGACACAGACCAGAACTGGCAATCGTAAGAATCCGGTAAAGACCACAGAAATCAGAAATAAGGCAGGAAAGTTGATAGCCCGGTATATCAACGGTAATCTGGAGCCGGGAACAGAGGTGCAGCCGGTTACCATACAGGCAGTTATTGATACAAATAATGATGTGAGCGATAACCGGGTTAGATGGAGCATTGATGATGCGGATTTAATCGGACTGGCAAAAAATGAGGATGAAAACTCAGATGGATATACAGCAAAATCAGCCAGTATAACGTTGAATTCAAATGCAAAATTTTTCAGGGAAATTATCAGCGAGTTGGAGCTAAAACAACAGGAGGAAAATTACCGATATAAAATACCAAATACAATCTTTGGCGCCGGCCATCAAAACGGTGGTGTTGCAATTCTGACTGCAGAAACAAGGCCGTCGGCATCCTTTGAAGGGAAACCATGTACCGCTAACTGCCGGATCAATGTAACATTCCAGATTCTTGATCATACACTGGTTGCCACAGAAGAGGCGGTACTGGATAAACAGACCCTGGAGTATACGGTCACCAGGCTGCTTACAGGGAATCGGCTGGAACCAGAAGAGAGTATTCTGGTTACACCACCGCAATCGCTAACAGCAGAATTTAAACCGGATTATTTTTCAAGGGACGAGGTATCATGGATGACCAGTGACCCGGCCGTAATCAGGGTAGACGAAGAAGAAACATCCTATAAAGAAGCTTCCATATCCGCCTATAAAGACGCAAAATGGATCCGGGATATTATTGCGTCAGATGATGGGAAGAGGGAGAATGACAGATATGCGCTGCTTTCTGGAAATGGTGAGCGGAGTGTGTGGGTTACTGTTGAAGGAAAGGATAAGCTTGGCAACCGTGCAGCAGCAGAGTGTATGATTACCGTTCGTTTTGTGACAGAAGACAGGACCAGGGTCAATCCTGAAGCAATTAAATTAAGTCAGCAAGCCATGGAATACCATTTAATCTATGACAAAGCCGGAAACATTCATTCAGAAACTACTGGAAAGAGTGGGTTTGATAAACGCACTTTGAATGCCATGGTCTATCCTGATATTGAGGATGGTGAGAGTCACAGGCCATACGACCGCGGCGTAACCTGGAGTTCTTCAGATCCGGCGGCGCTGACGGTGGACACAGATGGAAACCTCACAGTAAATGACGGAGCACCATGGATTCTGGAAGCACAGTCGAGGCCTCCGTATCAGGCGGAGAAAACGGTGGATATCACAGGAATGACCCGTGATGGTATGCAGGCAGACAGGTGCAGGGTAACACTTAAGTTCCAGGCAAACTGCATCGAGGTGGAACCGGAAAAAGAAGCATTTCCGATAACCCTTACTTTGACCGGGCGGCGCTCGGCGCCGATATTAACCTATAGCGGGCAGGAGCCTAAACCGTTGAAGGCAACTATTTATTCCAATAATACGGATTTAAATCGCAGCGTTTGGTCCACTGAGGATCCGGCATTGGTGACTGTATTACAGGATGGAACCGTGGCTCCGGTATTATTGGATGATAATAATGAATTGAAGGCGCCCTGGATCAGGGAACTGTTAAAATCTGGTGCCTCCAGTGGTACAAAACGTGTCCGGGTAAATGCGGCATCACTCAATGGAAAAATGAAGGATTCTGTATTGATTGAATTAAATTTCAAGGTGATCGACCATACCTACTCGTCCGGAGGTTCCGGAGGCAGCAGTGCCGGGAGCACGGGAACAACTACCGGTGTAACTCCTTCCGGTAAGACTACTGGACAGACCACAGCAAATGGTGCAGTAACCGGAACCTGGACGCAGACAGCAAATGGTAAATGGATATTTGCGTCAGACAGGACCTATGCAAATGAATGGGCCTACATCAGCAATCCCTATGCAACCGGGAATCAGCAAGGGGCGTCCTGGTTTCGCTTTGATGAGGAAGGATTTATGATCACAGGCTGGTTTACAGATCAGTATGGCAGCAGTTATTACCTGAATCCGGTAACGGACGGGACACAGGGGCAAATGCTTACTGGCTGGCAGCAGATTGATGGAACCTGGTATTATTTTAATCCATCTTCGACTGGGGAAGTGGGTAAGCTTTTAACCAATACCATAATTGACGGAATCTACAGCGTTAATGAGAAGGGACAGTGGATTTCATGAGTCAACAGCAAAATCTGCGATGAGGTACTTTAAAAATGGATACTGAAAAACTGATAGAGTAGTAAACAATGAGCGGAACTTAAGTTCCGCTCATGAAAATATAAGTTATTTGTTTGAGAGAATGGTACTCCGACGAATGATAATGGAATCCCCAAAGGAGGCGCTATGAGAAAAGGAATGTGGAAGGAAACCGCAAAAAGGCTGTCATCTATTTTGCTGGCCGGTATGATTTTGACAACGACAGTGGCGCCGCCGGTTTTTGCGGTTCATACTTATTACTGGCCCGATGCCATTTCTGCGGATGCAATGGAAATAAAAAATTGGACCTGGAAGGCAGAAGGAGAGGCGGCAGCATTGGCTCCATCGGTCGGGCTAATTCCCACCGGATTATCACAGCAGGAAACCGCACTGATGGGAGGCTATACAAGTAAGTTTTGGTTTCAGGACGAAAAGGCCAAAACAATAACAATTCCCGGTACATCGGCAGAACTCGATTTTTCAAAATTTCATCACCGTTACTTTGCCTGTGCAGACAGTCATAACACCGGTTTCTTTGCACCTGTAGGCGCACAAATCGCCTTCCAAAAGATGTATTATCCCACCAATAACCTGGGTGACTATCCGGATTTCTTAAAAAATGCCCCTATGGATATGAAGACAAAAAAGTTTGCCCTCCTTCTTGTCGCATTGATAAGCGCCGCTTATGAGACTCCATCTACAGCGGATTTGAGGGATTCTGATCGGATGTCCATGTATTATTATCTCCTGTGGGCTTCTATCTGGAGTAACGATAAGTATGTGGATCAGGGCATGTTCACAGGAGAGTCGCCGGAGGGTGACTGGGATTTTATCCAGTATTTTGTACGGACAATGCTGAACTCCAGGCTAAATCCAGATCCATATGGAAGTACGGCAATTTACGATGCGTTTCGAGATGAAGGTCCTGCACAGAAGTATTTTTTTAACTGCTGGAAAGCAGCAAAGTTTCTGTCGTCGTTTGATTATTCTGTCGATATGGGGAGCGTACTGCCGGTTTCAGAGCCTGCATTGGACGGGGATGGCATGTATCATATGACGTTCCGCTATGGGGATCTCAGTGATTATGAGAAAGAGGTATACAGACGAATGACAGCGGAAAACCTGGCGCCGGGCTGGGCGTATTCCAATGATGGAAGTACCATTGATTTTAAGTCAGCAGATGGTGTGTCAGATGGAAACGCAATAGCAACTCTGAAACTTCAGGAAAATTCGGAAGAAGATCGTTTTTATAATTGTGGTTTCGGCGTTGGCGGCCTGGCCGGATTCCGCGGTTGTGCGAAAAGAGGTAAAAACGGCGATTTTGGCTGGGGTAATACGCAGGTGTATTTTTCCGCAGTATCTGAACCGTTAGAGCTTCTTGTGGGCGGTCGGGTTCCTTTAAAACCGAGCGGGGATTGGGAAATAGATGTTCACCGATATGAGCATACGGAGACCTGGGAAGCGCATTATAATATTCAACTTCGAAAATATGATTCTGAGACAGGACAACCGCTTGCCGGTTCTAAGTGGGATATTCTTGAAGCATTCGATGATACCCAGCTTGACGATACATCACTGGAAACCTCTGATAACTGGGCAAACAGGGGCGGGAGTCAGTTCCTGAAGTGGGATGGTTGGGATTACGGAGAAGGGAATCCGGACGGAGACGCTGCAAATAATCCGTGTTCCTGGGATATCAATGTAACAAATGAGGACGGCATTCTCATGCTGGGGGATAATGAGGAAAATGCTTCTGAACAGAGGGCGCATACCGATACCAAGGTTTATACCTATACGAAGGGGTACTGCGGCGGTCATCCGGAACCGGAAATAGAAGAAAGTGGTGATCCGGATATTGACGCTGAAAATGAAGCTGCTGCGAAGGAGGCATGGCAAAAAGAAGTGGACTACTGCGAGACTCTTGCAGAACAGGGCGGCTTTTTTCATTCCCTTGATGCAGGAGAAGCGAAAGAGCAGCTGGAAGCTGACCGGGATAAGTTCTATAATCAGTTTATTTCCCTGAAATACGAATACTCAGCAGTAGAATTGACTCCACGGCCGGGATATACAAATCATGGAAGCCATACAGACGATATTCCAATTGAGATCAAAACGGTTACGTCCTCAGAGTATAAGGACGGTGTGTATAATAAGGAATTAAGTTTACATAAGACAAAAGACGAACCGCAAGGGACTGAGTCATCAGATGCATTTGCGCCAGAGAAAAATAACAATTTTGTGGAAAAGGAAGCATTGGACAAAATAGCTACACCTTCTGACGCCACATCATCTGACGCCACATCATCTGACGCCACCCCTTCTAACGCCACACCATCCAATACCGCAGCTTCCAATGCCACCGCCTCCAATGCAAAGAAAAGGACCGGCCTTTTGACTAAACTGAAGGCACTATTCGAAGTGCCAAGAACTCTGATTGAGCGAAACATAAATAATAGATCTTTACTCATTGACGATGAGGAAGTCATGAAACGCGTAAATTTTGAACCCTCCGAGGTGGAGACGCATGTACCGGGCGATAAAGGGATTACAGACCATACATTTATTGTCTATGATCACCGGACTGAAGGTGAGATACATATCAACAAACGTGATCTTTATTTGCAGGCTGGGGAAAACAAAGATTATTATGCATATGGTGATTCGATGGGAGATGGTACCCTGGAGGGCGCGGTATACGGCCTGTATGCCCTTAAAGATATTAATCACCCTGATGGCTGCACCGGTACCGTATACCAAAAAGATGATTTAGTTGCAGTGGCGTCGACAGACCGAAATGGTGATGCTTCCTTTATGGCTTTCACAGAAGCTCCGGGGATGATATGGAATTATAAATCTGGGAAGATTGAAAAAAGGCCGGAAGCATTCCCGGGGCCTCAGAACCTCTGTCGGAACCGAGCAGATGCGGATAAGGTCAAAGATATTGAAAATTATGTTGGTTTTGATTCAAAAGGCAATTTTATACATCTGACAGATTCCGTGGCAGGTGATGGATCGGGATACTGGAAATTCTCTTCCAATCAGTCCGGTATTGAAGGCTTGAAAGGAAGCTATGCTGCATACCCGGTATCGGATAATGATAAGAATAATGGAAACTGCTGGATAGGGCGGCCTTTAATTGTGGAAGAGAATGGAACCACATACTATGTAAAGGAACTGGCCAGATCAGAAGGATATGAGCTCTCCGTCAATGGAAAAACAAATAGTATTACAAATGGCAGAGATAACTATGAAGGAGAGTATCAAGAGGCTGACGTTGCTATTGGAAAAATCACTCTCGATATGGTGGGAAATGGAAACTATTTTGATGTGACTGCTTATCAGGCGGATCATGATATTACGCTGCACGGGATTAAATTTCCGGAAGGAGCGGTGTTCGAACTATCCACCAGTGAGAAAGTGCCGGAAAAAATTACGGTGCCTGTTTACAGGACTGTATTAAAACCGGTTATGGCGGCGGCAGGTACCTTTGTCTACCAGTCGGGACAGAAAGTGGCTGCCGTCCGGGGAGATGTTGTAACCTTTCCTGAAGGGCAGAGTTACCGTGTTAATGCCGTGTCAGCTCGGGAAGAAAAGACAATTGGTGTTAAACCGATGAATTATCATACTATGGGAACACCTGCAGTGACAGAACTCTTTTCAGGAGGATCTCCGAAAGACTTTCAAGCACTCTATAATATGGAACTCGACAACCTTGGATATAAAGAACCGGAGGCAGATGCTCCATGGGTGCGCGTAAAATTAAGCGGAACTACGGATACAGAATGGATCCTCTCTATTACGGAAGCTATGAAAGCGCATAGCCTGCAGTATTTTAACAGTCTGAGGATCTCTGATATGGAGCAGACAGGTGGAGAGCTCTATGCTATTATGCGTTATGAATGGAAGATTTACGATGACAGCCGGGATGATGCTGTTTATAATCCGGAGAAAGACTGTCTTTATGTAAAAAAAGACAGTGGCAATGGATATTTTGTATATGTTCCGTACGATGAACCGGCCTCCAATCCGGCAGTACTGTCCTATCGTATGAAGAATGGTTTTTTGGAGCGGGCGACATTAAAAGAGCAAAATATTGATGGACTGAATGTGTCTTACCCGTCAAAACTCCCTGAATCATTTGCCATGGTGACCGCCCGGACACCATCATACTGGATATATGCGCCAGGTGAGCAGCAGATCGATGACGCGGGAAATTTTAAATACTCCGAAGAGACTATCGTGGATTATGTGGAGCAGGAGGGCTTTAAGACGGTTGAAAAGAAGATCAGGCTTACTTCTACATATGATACCGCAAAAGAAATCTATGTGGTTACGCTTCCATCCGATGCTTTTAAAGAGACGGATACTGTCAGGCTTAAAGTATCTGATGACGGGAGTGGGAAGTATTCGATCAAGCAGGCGTACATCGACCAGAGCTTCTTTGCCTGCCAGCCCTTGCAGCGGGAGGCGGATTCCTATATTCAAAATGTAACACTTACACCGCCGACCATCGATCAGCCGTGGCAGGATGGAAATACAAGAACAGAACCTGCCGATGTGATGGAACGTCCTATTATGCAGAAGATAAAGGTTGTGAAAGATATTCTTGTTGAAGAAGGAGCCAGGTATGAGGACAATACATTTGCTGATTCCGGCCATGAGGACTATTTTACACAGAACGGGGGTGGGACGAAGGATAACGTATCGTTCAGGCCTAATTTCCGTTTCAAGATCTATTTAAGATCCAATCTGGAGCAATTGTATCGAACGGAAGATGGAGAGATTGAATGGCTTGATCGAAACGGGAATACTGTTGATGCTGCTGCGTATCGGGCGGCATATCCGGCAAGAGTACAAAAAATCTATACGAAGGTACTGCATCGTACGGATTTACATTCCAGAAGATCCAATAGAGACGCAATCGCCAACCAGGAACTTTATGGTTTTACGGATGGTTTGATCAATGAAAATCAGGAGACGGGATATACTGCAATACTGGAGACCACTCTGTCTCATGAAACGGATGCCAATGGAAATGAGAAGGAGACCAGAAGACTTAATTATGAGAAGTTTTTTGATGCGGTAAGGGTTGCAAATCAGGATAAGTGGGACAAAGCAAAACAGGAGCGTACTTCTTTTAAGCCCTTCGCATTCATCAGACGCCTTCTGTTTGGAACTGCCGGTTCAGAGTGTATTTATCCGGCAGAGCATAATAATACGGAAATCCAAAATAAAGCCAATACTTCTGTAATTGCAAAAGAAAACAGTGACCGATCTGATTCAGTTAGGCAATTTGCTATTCAATGGTATCTGGACAGAGAAGTAGAAAAACTGGTGAGAGAAAACTTCACAGGTGAAACGGAAATTGCAGCCGGCCATGAAGGCTATCAGGATGAGGTATATGATACTGCTCTGAAAGCGGCTGTAATAAAGGCCGAAAATTATTTAAAACCATTCTTTCATTATGACCTGGATGAGATTTATGCTATTGAGTGGGACAGTGAATCAGATGGAGGCAGGGATAAAGACAAAACAACCCTGAGTGCGGATAAGGAGGAGGCCGCTTTCGGATACTGTTATGGCATATCGGAATACCTTCCTTACGGAACCTATGTAACAGTGGAACAGCAGCCCATGGATAAGGAACTGGGAGATTTCCTCAACAAACATTATGCAATTGATGCGCCAAAGGAAATTGAGTTACCGGCTGTCTATGAAGACGAAAAAACAGGGGATGGCATAACTCCGGAAAGACTGAGCCGTTACTATAATTACAACACGAATCTGTCTGCGGCAGACCTGACAGCGAAATATTTTATCCGTTTTAATGAGGAGTGGCCGGGAGAAATTGATGAAAACGTAAAGGATTATGTAATCAAGGCTCATGGATATCTGGGGGATTATGAGATTTATAAGTATGGACTTGATCTCAATAAAATAGCAGGAACTGCATTGGGAGATCCTTACAAAACACCGCATTTTGAGATTACTCAGAGTGAATATGATCCGCTGAAAGATTACTATCATACAATTGTTTTTCCGGAAGAAGACGGAGGAAATCCGAACAGCCACTACCTGGCTGATGATGTTAATCATGGGGTAACTGCGCCTAATGGAACGGAATACGAACGTGACGGCATAGAACGGATCTACCGTTATGGTTCTGTTTCTGAAAATAAGCAGACGTATGATGCCGTTTCTTATTCTGGAGAGTATGAAGCGCAATACCAGGATCACGTATCTGCTATGGAAGGTATGCAGACGGCCTATGATGGTAAATATGCCTCCATGCTGGTACCATGGACCATAACAGAACCTGTAAGTGAAGAACATGATACCATACAGAACCCGGATGGTTCAGCCTCCGGGGTGGGATATGGATACCGGAAATTTCGAAATACCTTTTACAGAAGCCGCCTGCGCATAGAAAAATTGGATTCGGAGACTGGGGAAAATATTCTCCATGATGGGGCAGTTTTTACAGTGTATGCGGCAGAACGTGAAGATGGAGAGAAAACAGATGGTCGGGTAAAGTTTTATAAGACGGATACCCTGATAAAGGGGTCCAGAGAATTCTTAGAGGCGATGGGTGCGAAAGAGATTACAAAGGCGGCCAGAGCACTTCCGGGAATCGGCGGCCTGTGGACTGGAATTGTGGAGGCGGGAACCCCTGTATGCAGAGAGTCGGAGCAGATTATCATGACGAATGCAAACGGGCGCAGAACAGGGGGATTTGAAGCGTATACGACGACGCGGGATGGTCTTCAGGCGGAGGAAGAGAACCCGTCAGAAAAATCCTGGCAGGATCAGAATACAGGCTATCTGATCACTCCCCAGCCATTGGGAGCGGGGACCTACGTTTTGTGTGAAATGAGGCCGCCGTCCGGCTATGTCAGAACGAAGCCGGTCGCCATAGAAATTTATTCCGATAAGATTTCCTACTATCTTAATGGAAACCAGGACGGCCGGGTTGTCGCGGCAGTCTATGAGGATGGTACCGTACTGAGGCCGGAGGGGGCAAAAGATACTGCGCGGGTTTATGTGGGAAATACACCGATACGGCTTGAGATATCCAAGTTAAAGGACCGGGACAGGACCGTTACTTACCGTACCCAAACACGAGTTGACGGAAGTGAAACGGAGCTAAAGGCCAAATATGGTCAGGAGAATCTGGAGTTTGCTTATAAAGAGGGAAGCTATTTGAACTATGCCTGGTATAAGGGAACCGCAGAATACTTAGAGAGCCGTAAACTGGCAGGAGACGCGGTAGAACCAGTCTGTATAGATGGCATATTTGCTGGTTACGGCCTGATAACACGCCCATTGGACACTGCAGATGATACAAACCGTTACGTTTCGGGGGCGAAGATGGCTTTGTATGATGCGGTCGAGGTCAAATCAAATGGAGACAGCGGTGATTACGGCTACGACGGCGTAGAGGTGTTGCGGGACCGCAATAACAATGTGCAGAGTATAAAGCTTTTGGAAGGATATGCAGGAAACACCGTGGAGTTTGTCAATTTAGTTGATATTGAAGGAAGCCTTAGTGGAAGTACCGGTCACGGTACCTGGACTTACCGAACGGTTGAGCGGAAGGATACGGATATTCTTTACTATTCATTGGGCGGCCTAAGGGTTACAGAACTGGGAAGAGACGGAAATGTGTATGGCTATGACCGTGATGGAAACCGTATTCAGGTGCGTAATCAGAAATCCGTTTATGCTATAAAAAACGGCCATCCTGTCTTTGAACTCACCGGTGGAGATTTGGAACATGCAGTCTATTCGTCCCTGGATAAATGTTTTAAGCTACAGGAAGGGACTAAACTTTACCATGTGGATTCAGATGGAAACAGAGATGCAAAGATCGACCCTGCAACAGGAATGGCCTATACTACGGAGGTGGGGACGGACCAGAGGGGAAAGAAGTATGAACGGATTCTGGTCTGGCCAGTCAACGTATCCAAGACGGTAAATGGCGCTGTTATCGCACAGGAAAAAATAAAGACATACCGGATTGCGTCGATTCACGCAGATACAGAGGCGGAGTATACGATTGGAACTTACGATGGAACCATGCTTAAAAAGTCTGTAAATCCGGTAGTTGGAAGCCATGGCCTTCCGGATTATTATCAGAGATCAGACCAGGTATATAAAAAAGGAGAGCCTGTGTATGATATTGACCACGATTATGTGAGGTATCGGTACTATGATCTTTTGCCTGCGTTTAACCGGAACGCTTACCGGATTAATAACCAATGGGATTTACGAAATGTAGGCGAAAAGGAAGATCCGGCAGATGATAAGAAATTGTTTCATCGTCAGGGGGAAGCGTGGATTATGGAAAACACGTGGATGTCAGGAGATGAATATCCCAACGATCCGTTTAATGTCGATCTTACGACAGGGCGGGCAGACATGCTGAAACGCGTGATTCCGGGAACTTATATTATGGAGGAGGTGGAGCCTCCGGCTGGGTATGTAAAGGGATTTCCAGTTGGTATCACAGTGAAAGAAACAAAACAGGTGCAGAATGCGGAGCTGGAAGATGAAAAAATAAAGATCGAGATCGTGAAAACGGATGCTGCGGATCAGTACCGCATAGATGTAATCAGCGATTATCAGGGGATATTGAAGACAACGGAACCAAAGGGCGCTTACAGCTATGGTCAGATTTCAGGGGCCCATCTGGCTCTTTATAAGGCCCGGAGGAAGTATACGACAGATACTGTCACTTATCCCTCTGGCTACTACCTGGAGAAAACAGAAAATACACCTGCAAAGTGGACTGTAGAAAACTCGGAAGATAATTCACCAGTCATAGTGACAGCAGACTGGATTACAGATGGAAAGCCGAAATATTTTGAAGGGATTCCGGCAGGTGACTATATTCTGGAAGAAATAGAAGCTTCCAGTGGTTATGTCCGTCATTCCATGGAGTTGGAGGTCAAGAAAACAGGAGAAGTTCAGACATTCCATATGAAAGACGACCATACCAAGCTTGAAGTCTTTAAATACTGCATGGATGGGAATGGAAATATGATACCGCTGCCAATGGAATATTCCGCAGGTCTGGCACTCTACAGAGCCGAGACGGATGAAGATGGAAATATTAAGATGAATGGAGGAGAGCCACAATATGTAAAAGACCAGCTAATAGATGAATGGATGACGGACGATCTCAAAGCTTATACAGAAGACTATGAGATAAGTCCTAAATGGCTGGACCGCATGAAGGCCTTTTTCGGACTTGCAGTGAATCAATCCAGTTTTATACTGGATTTTGAAAATACATACCGGAAGTTGGGAGATAATTTTGTATGGCTGACATGGCATACAAAAGCAGGTAAAAAATCCGCAGAGAGAATTTCTTCCATAAAGATGGACGTCACAGACAGCGCGGTACAGTTGTGGAGAACGGATGACGGTAAGATGATCAGAATCACCATATATCGAAACGTCCATAACGGCTCTCTGGATGAAGACGGACAGCTTCCCCTGAATTTCGAATATCAGTTCAACTACCGGGAGCTGGCAGCAGGGCTGAAGAGCTACGATACACTGGAAGGGGTTCACAGAATCGATTATCTGCCGTTTACGGATATAAAAGATGGCCGAAAAGTGGGTAATTACGTTCTGATTGAGGCTGAGGTCCCAGAAGGCTTTGAACGTACAAAGCCCAAGGCTGTTGTACTGGAGGAGAATGGGAGTGTACAGCGATTCAGCCTGGAGAATGTGGAAAAGTATGTATCCATATTGAAAGTGATTTCTGACGGAACCAATGAATATGCCGTGGAAGGGGTAAAAATGGCCCTCTATCGGCCAGGAACAGATGGAAGCTTTATTCATGATGAGAGAAATCTGATAGAACGTTGGATTTCGGGTGCCGATGGAAGATTTACAGAAGAAGAGTGGTTTTTGGGAAATATTCCGGAAGGCTTTCGGGTCGGAGATATAAGACCCCATCAAATCAGTAAGATACCAGATGGTACTTACTATATTGTTGAGGAGGAGGTTCCGCCATATATGGCAAAACGGGAACCGGTAAAAATTGAGATTGGCGGTGATACGGCTACGATAATCCGTGTGGTGAATCAACCGGCTCAGGGACGCCTGGAACTGCTTAAGAAGGCGGCCGATACGGGAGAACTGCTGGAAAATGCCAGATTCCTGATCACGAACAGAGACACAAAGGAGGAATGGTATATTACGACCGGTCATAATGGACGTGCAGAGCTTAAAAATCTGGCAGTAGGCGAAGTTCGGGCAGATGGAACAATAAATCCTTATACTTATACAATTGAGGAGGTCTCGCCGCCTGATTATTATCAGATCTCGGGGGGAAAGAAGTTTTTTACCTTTGATGGAACGGCTGACAGTCAGGTTGTTACGTATACCCATGCGGTGGAAAACTATCCCACACAAATACATTTCAAAAAGACCAATTTTGATACCGGCATGGCGTTGGAAGGTGCCAAAATAGCTGTCTATCATGCAGTAGCTATAGACGGAGAATACGTAAAAAATGGAGAAGCCATTGAAATTAATAGATCCGGGCCGGAGGGATTTACAATTAAAAAGAAGTTATCAGCCGGTCATGTCTATATTATGGAAGAAATGGAGGCACCGACCGGCATCCATTTGTCGCCTCCGGTTATCTTTACAGTGAATCAGGCTGGAACCGGCATCAGTAATATAAGAAATAATTTCAGTGTACTGGAATGTTCCTCTGCCGGCGGAACCATTGAGTCACTCACTGTTTTTGGCAGGGCCGCGGATAAGACCTTTACGGTTTTGAAGGACCTGGATACCGGGGAGGTGCTGCCTGATATCATCAGCAGTACTGATATTTTACTTACGGCTGATGATGGAATAGAGGAAGGCCATTTGTACGAAATAACCGAATATACCCGCTATTCAGATGGTAATACGGAGATGAGTAAAAAAGAGACGAGGAGAATCTGGTTTGATGAGAATGGGACATTTCTTTTGCCATCCAGGACATATCTTGGAACCAGGCTTCAATTGGAAAACCAGGCTCGGGACGAGCTTGATACATGGACCGTGGAGAATGGAAGTTTTAAGCATGTAATAGAAAATCCTGTTACAAAGGAACGTGCCGTCGCAGAGGTCACGGGAACTGTGGGTAACGGCCAGATGCCGGTCACAAACGGCGATGTAATAAAGTACGTCATCACATACGAAAATTCTGGTCTTGAAAAAGCGGATCTGATTGTCAGTACTAAACTGGAAAAAGGCCTGGAGTTTATGAGATCATCCGGGAACCCTGTAAAAACTGAAGGTATACTGACATGGCAGATTCATGATGCAGAACCACACTCTGTTGGGCACTTGGAGTTGGCTGCACTGGTAAGCGGTCAGATGGGAGCGTCAGCAAGAGCGGTATTTACTGTCAGTTCTCCAACGAATCTCACGGAAACTATATTGGAAAATCCTATCGCACCGAAAGGAAGTCTAACGGTCAGAAATCACATTTCCGGGACGGGAAGGAATCCACAGGATACCTTTACATATCAGATGCGTTTCCTTGATTCGTCAGGTAAGCTGCTGTCCGGTTATCAGAATTATACCGGAACAAAAGAAGGCAGGATAAAGGGAATGGGACAAATTACCCTGAAGGGGGACGAGTATGTTATTTTTCCCGGTCTTCCCTATGGGACTGAATATGCAATTATCCAGGAAGTGAACAGAGATTATGAAACAGTAACCAGAGAACTCGCCGGAGCAATATCAAAGGAGGCACGAGGGGCAGTCTTTGAAAATAACAGAAACGATGAGACGGTCAGGGAAGTTCTGACTGCAGGAGGCAATTACCGTTTGACTGAAACAACGGGATACACGGACGGTATGGAGCAGACTACAGGGATATACCGGTTCACATTAAATGAATCCGGAAAAATTGATAATGTGGACATGGAGGACCGGCCGGTAAAATTATACTTTTCCAAAATTGATATTGCTGCTGGCGACGAAATTTCCGGAGGTATCTATGCAGTGGTGGATGCAGAAACTGAAAATGAGATTTACAGATTTACGAAAGCGGAGTCTGTACCGGTTCTTATTCCGGCAGATGTACTGATACCAGGAAAAGAGTACATTCTTCGCGAGGGTACGCCGCCTGACGGTTATTCACGGGAGGAAGATATACGGTTTACGGTCAATGAGGCGGGGATTCCGGAAACAATAATCATGCAGGATAGAAAGACCAGAATATATTTGGAGAAGCTGGATGCCGACACTGGGGAATCCGTTACAGGCGGCTATTACTGCGTAAGAGATATAGAGAGCGGCGAAACAGTCTTCTGTTATACTGCCTCCGGTAAGCCGGTTCTGGCAGAGGGAATTCTGGCAGCCGGCAGGACGTATGAGCTGGCAGAAGAAAAGCCGCCGGCGGGTTATGGATACTGCGAAAGCATTGTTTTCACCGTTCCATTGGAACCTGAGACGATTACCGTACGTATGAAAGATAAAAAAACAGAAATTATTGTGAAGAAGCTCACTCTGCCGTCTCCGGCAAATGCAAGCCCGTCGGATGCGGAACGCCAAAAGCCAGGATTTATACTACAGATCCTGAATAAAGACAAAAGTCCTGCTAAAGCGGTGAGAGACTTCTCCGGATTTAAAGCAGGCGAAGAGCTGGTCTTTACTACAGAGCTGGAATTTAAGACCATCAGCGGTCAGCTGGCAGCAGGCGGTGAATACTGGCTGCATGAAGTAAAACCACGCGATGGTTATGCATTTGCGGAAGACGTGCCGTTTACGGTAGGCAGAGATGGAAGTCATGATATTGTGATTATGGTTGATAAGCCTACCCATGTGGTACTGTCGAAAAAAGAACTTACCGGGAGCCGGGAACTGCCGGGTAACCATATGGCTGTTCTTGATGAAGACGGCAAGGTTTTGGAACGTTGGATTTCCGGTGAAAGACCTCATGACATTACAGCAAAATTAATAGCTGGGAAAACGTATTATCTGTGCGAGGAAACTCCGGAAGCTGGCTATGCTTATGCGGAGAAAGTTCCTTTTACCGTGAGTGAGGACGGAAGCACCGATCTGGTAGAAATGAAAAATGATATGACCAGAGTACGGATCAATAAAAAGGATGAGTCAGGAAATACCGTAAAAGGAGCTGTACTGCAGGTTCTTACGTTCGAAAAAGATAAGATCATATTCGAATTTGAAACTACTGGAGAACCCGTGGAGGTTACCGGAAAACTGACGGCTGGAGAGACATATTATCTTCACGAAAAGCAGTCGCCCCCTGGTTATCTTCCGGCAGCCGATATTTCATTTACAGTTCCACGAAAGAATCAGCAGATAGAGGTTACGATGATAGACTTGAAGCGGCATGATTCTGAAATTAATACCATGTATCTGATGAAGACGGACGCAGAGACAGGAAAGGGGCTGGAAGGCTTTGAATTTACGGTTACGGGACCCGGAGGAAACACCTATACCGTTATTACCAACAAAGAGGGGAAAGCTGAATTCTCTATGCCGTCGGATGGGATCTATACATTCCGGGAGACAAAAAGAAAGGCTGGATATCTTATATCCGAGGAAACCTATACCTTTACAATCTTGAATGGAAGAGTTACCGGGGATAGTATGATTCTGGTGGCGGATCAGCCTCTTCCTCCGGAAGAACCTGATGATACCAGGCGGGTTGGAAGAATAACGGCCAGTTATAAATCGGGATTCAGAGGCATGATCTGTGCGGCGGAGGAAACCAGCCATCCGACCGGTGAACGGACTGGAGATGAGTATCCGCTTGGTGCTGTTCTGGCAGCTATGCTCTTATGTCTGGCAGGACTTGTATACAGATTAAGACGGACAGATTCTCGAAAGCATGACAGAGAAGGCAGCAGATGAACAGAGTAAAACGTTTTGTAACAACAATTATGCTCCTGACAGGCTTTGGGCTGTCTGCCTTCTGCTTGACTATCAGGCTTACAAGCTATGAGACTGGACGGGAGGAATACAGGCAGCTGCAGGAGCAGTTTGAATTGGCAGCAGGCAGTACAACCGATGATGCGGCAGCGCCGAAAGTGAATATGGAGAAGGAGGAGAAATGGACGCGCATGATGACTTCCCGGAATCCGGATTATGTATTTTGGATTTGGATTCCGGGGACGAACATCAACTATCCGACAGTAAAAAATACAATTCCGGGTTATTACTTAAACCACACATTCAGTGGAGAGGAAAATCCCTGTGGCACCATATTTTGTCTGGAGGAAGCCGAGAACCAGATTATCTATGGCCATAATATGAAGGATGGAAGTATGTTTGCAGATTTGAAACAGTATCGGAGTGAAGCTTACTTTCAGAACCATAGGAGCATATGGATATACCGACAGGGGGATTGGCAGCAGTATGTGATATTTTCCTGCTATACTGCCCGGGAAGAGGAGATGGGGATATACCAGAGTCATTTTATCAGTGAGGAGGAGAAACAGACGTATTTAAAGAGTGTGGAAAGTAAATCCCTCTATACAACGGGCAGCCAGCCTGAAATAACAGATTCGCTTATTACACTGTCCACATGCCTGGGAAAAGGGAAAAGAGTGATTGTACACGCAGTGCTGTTGTGTTATACTGAATGACAAAATCACAATCGTAAAACAGGAGGAGAAGGGATGGAAGCGCTTAAGATAGGGATACTGGGAACCGGAGTGATTGCGGCAACTCTGGCAGATACGATGAACCGGATGCCCGGAGTGGAGCTTTACGGTGCGGCGTCGAGAAGTTTGGAGAAAGCGAAGGATTTTGGAGAGCGGTTTGGCGTTAAACGCACATACGGTTCTTACGAGGAACTTGTAGCAGATCCGGAAATAGAGCTGGTGTATATAGCAACCCCTCATTCGGAGCATTATAAGAATGCGATTCTTTGCCTGGAACATGGAAAACATGTTCTGTGTGAAAAGGCTTTTGCGGTGAACGCAGCCCAGGCAAAGGAGATGATTGCTCTGGCGGAAGAAAAGAAACTGCTTATTACAGAGGCGATGTGGGTCCGTTACATGCCGATGGCAAAGACCTTAAGAGATGTGCTCGATTCCGGCGTGATAGGGGAGCCAATGACACTGACGGCCAGTCTGTGTTACCTGATCGATAAGATTCAGAGACTGGTAGATCCAAATCTGGCAGGGGGAGCGCTTCTCGACGTTGGTGTTTATACCATCGCATTTGCATCCTTAGTATTTGGTGATGAGATTACTTCCATCAATTCCGCTGTCATCAAGACTGAGTCCGGGGTAGATTCCCAGAACAGTATGACTTTCTGCTATCCGGGCGGGAAGATGGCGGTATTAAACAGCTCGATCCATGTCCTTTCAGACAGAAGAGGGATTATTTATGGTACAAAAGGATACATAGAAGTTGAAAATATAAATAATTTCGAATCCATTAAGGTATTCGATGAAAAACGCAGGTTAAAGGAAACCTATACGAGGCCGGAGCAGATATCGGGATACGAGTACCAGATAGAAGCCAGCCGAAAGGCGATTCGGGAGCAGCGTCTGGAATGTCCTGAGATGCCCCACCATGTCACCATTCGTATGATGGAGACCATGGATGCTTTGAGAGAACAGTGGGGAATCCGGTATCCGTTTGAGTAATGGGTAAGATAGCCAAGAGTGTATTTTTGTGGTATACTATGGCATGGGAACATCTAAAACAAGTAGCATAAAACCACGTATCTATAGGGCAGGGACTGCCCGAATAAACGCCTGCGGAGATTGTCGGTTACGAGGTCGCAGAAGCAGGAAGCTCATTGGTGTTTAACAATGGGCTGTTCACAGAGGCAGAAGGCATGTTTACAAGAAAAGATTTAATGAAATTACTGGCTCCGCTGATCGTGGAGCAGATACTGGCCGTACTGGTCGGAATGGTCGATGTCATGATGGTGGCTGCAGTCGGTGAGGCAGCGGTGTCGGGGGTATCCCTGGTAGATTCCATCAGTGTTCTGATTATTCAGATTCTGGCGGCGCTTGCCACTGGGGGAGCGGTGGTGTCGGCTCAGTATCTGGGGAAAAAACAATCGGAAAATGCCTGCCGGGCGGCGGGCCAGCTGGTTGGAGTTACAACAATACTGTCTCTGATCGTGACAATGGCGGCTTTAATTGGAAATCGCCATCTCCTGGGGGTTGTGTTTGGAAAAGTGGAAACAGCGGTAATGAATGACGCGGTGATTTACTTTGGAATTACGGCTCTTTCTTATCCCTTTATTGCCGTCTATAATTCCTGCGCAGCGTTGTTCCGTTCGATGGGGAATTCCAGGATATCCATGGTAATATCCATTGTCATGAATACAATCAATGTGGTAGGAAATGCGGTCTGTATCTTCGGACTTCATATGGGCGTCGCCGGTGTGGCATATCCAACGCTGGCAGGCAGAATGGTGGCGGCTGTGCTGATGGTGTATCTCATTCAGAAGCCGGATAATATAATCAGGATTAACCGGCTGAGTGAACTGCGGCCAAACTTTCATATGATCAGGAATATATTATCGATCGGTATTCCAAACGGTCTTGAGAGCGGAATGTTTCAGTTTGGAAAGATCGCTCTTCAGAGTCTCGTTTCGTCACTGGGGACCGCTGCCATTGCCAGCTACGCGGTAGCGTCAAATCTGGTTACCCTTTTATATTTGCCTGGAAATGCAATTGGTCTGGGGCTGATCACGATTGTGGGCCAGTGCGTAGGTGCCGGCGAGACGGGGCAGGCTAAGCAGTATACACGTCAGCTGACCGGTATCAATTATGCCATACTCATTGTTTTGTGTACCGTGATGATTGTGTTTGGCGGTCCGCTGGTGGGAATATACCGGCTGTCGTCTGAGGCATCTGCGATATCGAGGCAGATGATTACAGCTCATAGTATCGCCATGGTTGTCTGGCCCCTTGCGTTTACCATACCGTATACACTCAGGGCCTCTCTCGATGCAAAATTTACGATGGCCGTTTCAGTATTTTCCATGTGGGTGTTCCGTATTGCGTTCGCGTATCTCTTCGTGCGGATATTCCATTTGGGTGTAATGGGTGTATGGTATGGAATGTTTATTGACTGGATATTCCGGGCCGCAGTCTTTTCACTCCGGTTCCACGGACTCGAAAAACGGGCGGTTTCTGTCTCCTGAGAAAGAAATCGTATGATTAAAATATGTGAAAGATAAATGCTGTAAATAAGTAGCCAACAAATAAGTAGCCAACAAATAAGTAATCAACAAATAAGTAGCCAACAAATAAGTAATCAACAAATAAGTAGCCAACAAATAAGTACCCAATAAAACAGGATTGAAACCAAAACACAGGACATTTAAGAAATATATGTCATGCGTTCTGATTCCAATCCTGTTTTTTATCAAAAACAATTCAACCCATTCAGCCGTTCAGCAGTCTACGGCTCATTCATTTTTCCATCGGAGTCCACGTAATAGCTGTCGATTACCTGATTGACAGCCATGAGTCCCAAGGTTCCGTCGGATTCTGGATTAAAGTAGTACCACTCCCCGCCGATCTTATTCCAGCCGGTGACCAGGATTCCGGAGGGGTTAGTGTAAAACCAGCCTTTATAGTCAGGATCATAGATCCAGCCTGTCATCATGGCCCCCTCATGATTCCCTTTCTCCGGATTGAAGCGATACCAGTGGTTATTTATATAATTCCAACCGGTAACCAGATAGCCATCGGCACCAAAATAGTAGGAGTATCCTTGATATTCGGCCCAGGTGGAAGTAAAATAGTCAGGGTTCCCCTTATTGGCAAACCACCATCCATGATCGTCTTTTTCCCAGGTCCCGTTTAAAAAACGAGATTCGTCAGGGGTATGAGCAAAGCTTGTGATCGCTCCGGACCCCACGCTAAAGAACAGGGAGCAGACCGCAAGCACGGCAATACTTTTGATCTTTATACTTTTGGTCCTTATACTTTTGATTTTTATATTTTTAATCTTTATATAATGAGAATATAATTTCATTCTTTTCCTCTCCTTTTCTGTAAGACAACAGGTTTTTCATTAACTGTTAAGTAAATTATAAAGGATAGGAATTCAAAAAACAACAAGGCGGAAAAAAACGTAAGATTAATGTAAGAGCAGATATAAGAGTAAATATAAGAGTAAATATAAGAGTAAATATAAGAGTAAATATAAGAGCAGACAAAAAGCCGATAAAAAAACAGATAAAAGCAAACATATAAAAAAATTCTTGACATCACATAAAACATCTGTTATAGTACATATAGAACAATTAAAACAAATGCTTTGTATCTCCGGATAGGATGAGAAGGAGGATATTATGAACATTAATAAATTTACACAGAAGTCACTTGAGGCGGTGCAGAAATGCGAGAAGCTGGCCTATGAATACGGGAACCAGCAGATTGAGCAGGAGCATTTGCTGTACAGCCTTCTAACCGTGGAAGACAGCCTGATTTTAAAGCTCATCACAAAGATGAACGTTCAGAAGGAACAATTTTTAAATGAGGCTGCCCAGGCTATAGAAAAGCTGCCGAAGGTGAGCGGAGGCCAGCTCTATATCAGCAATGATTTAAACAAGGTATTGATCAGCGCCGAGGATGAGGCGAAAGCCATGGGAGACGAGTACGTTTCCGTGGAACATCTGTTTCTTGCCATGCTGAAGCAGCCTTCCAGAATGGTAAAGGAGCTGTTCCGTTCCTATGGAATTACGCGAGAGAATTTCCTTCAGGCATTGTCAACGGTCCGCGGTAATCAGCGGGTTGTGAGTGACAACCCGGAGGCGACGTACGATACACTGGAGAAGTATGGTTATGATATGGTGGAGCGTGCGAGAGACCAGAAGCTGGACCCGGTTATCGGCCGTGACAGTGAGATTCGTAACGTAGTAAGAATTCTTTCCAGAAAGACGAAGAATAATCCGGTTTTAATCGGGGAACCCGGTGTTGGTAAAACCGCAGTTGTTGAAGGTCTGGCACAGCGTATTGTGCGCGGTGATGTGCCTGAGGGCTTAAAAGATAAGAAGCTGTTTGCCCTGGATATGGGCGCTCTCCTGGCGGGGGCCAAGTACCGCGGAGAATTTGAGGAAAGGCTGAAAGCCGTTCTGGACGAGGTGAAGAAGAGTGACGGACAGATCATTCTGTTTATTGATGAGCTTCACACGATTGTAGGCGCAGGCAAGACCGAAGGATCCATGGATGCCGGCAATATGTTAAAACCGATGCTGGCCAGGGGCGAGCTTCATTGTATCGGCGCTACGACGTTGGATGAATACCGCCAGTACATCGAAAAGGACCAGGCGCTGGAGCGCCGTTTCCAGCCGGTTATGGTGGCGGAACCGACCGTGGAGGACACCATTTCAATCCTTCGTGGATTGAAGGAGCGGTACGAGGTATACCACGGCGTAAAGATTACAGACTCGGCTCTGGTATCGGCGGCTACCCTTTCGGACCGCTATATCAGCGACAGGTTCCTTCCGGATAAGGCAATCGATCTGGTCGATGAGGCCTGTGCGATGATCAAGACAGAACTTGATTCCATGCCCGCAGAACTGGATGAACTGTCCAGAAAGATTATGCAGATGGAGATTGAGGAAGCGGCTCTTAAGAAAGAGACAGATCATCTGAGTAAGGACCGGCTGGCAGAGCTTCAGAAAGAACTGGCGGAGCTGCACGATGAATTTGCTGTTTCTAAGGCCCAGTGGGAGAATGAGAAATCTTCAGTAGAACACTTATCGACCCTGCGCGAAGAGATAGAGAATTTAAACCGGGAGATTCAGGACGCCAAACAGAAATACGATTTAAACCGTGCGGCCGAACTGCAGTACGGAAGGCTGCCTCAGCTTCAGAAGGAGCTGGAGGAAGAGGAGGCCCGTGTCATGAGCCAGGATTTAAGCCTGGTGCATGAAAATGTGACGGAGGACGAGATTGCAAAGATTGTCTCCAAATGGACCGGCATTCCGGTTGCAAAGCTGACGGAGAGCGAGAGGAATAAGACACTTCATCTCGATGAAGAGCTTCATCAGAGAGTGATTGGTCAGAACGAAGCGGTTGAGAAAGTGACCGAGGCCATTATCCGTTCCAAGGCGGGGATCAAGGATCCCACAAAGCCTATTGGTTCCTTCCTGTTTTTAGGACCTACCGGCGTGGGTAAGACGGAGCTTGCGAAAGCGTTGGCGGAGAGACTGTTTGATGATGAGAATAACATCGTCAGGATCGACATGAGTGAATACATGGAGAAACACTCCGTATCCCGTCTGATCGGGGCGCCGCCAGGATATGTGGGATACGACGAAGGCGGCCAGCTGACAGAGGCCGTCCGCAGAAAACCGTATTCCGTTGTACTGTTTGATGAGGTGGAAAAGGCGCATCCGGATGTATTCAACGTTCTTTTGCAGGTGTTGGATGATGGACGTATTACCGATTCAACCGGTAAAACCGTAGACTTTAAAAATACAATCATTATCATGACCTCCAACATCGGTTCCCAGTACCTTTTAGACGGCATCGATGAGAGGGGCAGTATTACGCCGGAGGCCGAGGCCATGGTTATGAATGACTTAAGAGGCCATTTCCGTCCGGAATTTTTAAACAGGCTGGATGAGATTATTCTGTTTAAGCCTCTTACCAAGGACAATATTGCCGGGATCATCGATCTCATGATCCAGGATTTAAACAGACGGATCGGGGATAAGGAATTGAAGATTGAACTGACCGATGCTGCGAAGAAGTTTGTGGTGGATCGGGGCTACGATCCGATTTACGGAGCACGTCCGCTGAAACGGTATCTCCAGAAGCATGTGGAGACACTGGCCGCCAAGATCATCCTCGGAGACGAGGTGAGAGCCGGCAATACAATTGTGATCGATGTAGCAGAAAACGGAAACCAGCTGATCGCATATCCCGAATAAATTATAGCAGTCCAATACCCCGCAGATTACTGTGGGGTATTGGACTTTCAGTGTGCCCGCCATATGCTCATGCAGGCATGACACTTGGCTCGTTGTTCACAGGAACAAGAAAGAGTCCGGCGAGCCGGACTCTCGCGCCGGAGTGCGGTCGCTTCAGCGGCCATACTTCCTTAGCACGGGGTGATCTCAACCCCGCCATAAAATATCTTTATTCACTGTGCGATAGAACATATCACGAATCTCATGCGCGTCCTGCGTCTGCCCCAGAATCCACATCAGCTTTGTCACCGTGGCCTCCAGCGTCATATCGTATGCCTCCAGGAGACCGAATTCCTTTTTGATGGAACGCCCGACCTCGTAGACAGACATGTTGCTGCCCTCATTGGTTACCTGAGTGGTCATGACGACGGTCTTGCCGAGAGAAATCCATTTCTCGATGGCTTTGTAAAAATCCCCGCTGTCATAGGAGGGAAGTCCGCCTACACCAAAGGACTCGATGATGACGGCGTCATAATGGCCCGCCATGTAATCCAGCACATCGGCGCCCATGGAAGGGATCAGTTTCAGCAGGGCGACATTGGGGTTCAGAGTGCGATAAAACTGAACATGGTCCGTTAAATGCTCTTTTTCATCCAGATAAAAGATGACGTGGCCATCCTGGATCATGGCAATATATGGAAAATTGATGCTGGAAAATGCATTATAGCTCTTAGTTCGTTCCTTTTTTCCACGGGTACCCGCAATTGCTTTTCCATCGAAGACAATGGTGACGCCGCAGGAACGGTCGTCGCTGGCAAAACGAAGGCTGTCACACAAGTTGATTCTGGCATCCGTATTTTCCATATCGATCGGCTTCTGAGCGCCTGTAATGACGATGGGCTTGGGGGAATTCTGAATCAGATAGGAGAGTGCGGCGGCCGTGTAGGCCATGGTATCCGTTCCGTGGCAGATGACAAAGCCGTCGTATTCTTCATAGTGCGCCTCGATGGCCTCCGCCATGGTGAGCCAGTGTTTTGGCTGCATATTGGTGCTGTCTATATTGAGTATCTGAAGGCTGTCCGCCTGGCAGAACTGCTTCGCATCCGGGACGTATGAGAGAAGCTCTTCCGAAGAGATCAGAGGCTTTAAGCCGGATTCACCGCGTTTGCAGGCGATGGTGCCGCCAGTGCCGAGCATTAATATTTTTTTCATGGAATTTCCTCCTGTTATGATGCTGAAAACGATTGTATCACGACTTTTTTCATTCGTATAGGCCTTTTTAAAATTCTCTTCGTAAATTGATGTCAGCAGCACCGTAATCGATTTCTGCACGTTGAAAATACCGGAGATATATGCTAGAATGAATTGCATTGATATAGAACAGGAGAATCGGAAATGGCAAATGTACCTAAAGACCCGGTCATGCTGCTCAGTTTCTTAAATACACAGCTTCGCGACTATTACCCCTCTCTGGAGGAATGCTGTCTGTCGCTGGGCCTTGATAAGGAAGAGATAACCAGTGGACTGGCCTCGATTGACTACTATTATAATGAAGAAAAAAACCAGTTTATTTAGATGGGTGAAAAGCAAACGAAAACGTATGCAAAAGGATGATGCGGGCTTTACCTTAATTGAGACGCTTGCGGTGCTCTCCATCATTGCGATTCTTGCAGCGAATCTCGTTCCCGAGCTGAATGCATTTATCGATGATGCAAAGAAAAAGTCGTATGTGGCGGAGACGTTTATGGTAAAGGCAGCCATGCAGTCGTATGTCATTGACCGGCTTGCTGCCGACGGAATGATCGATGACTTCGAAATGTATAACGAGATATTTTACCCGGAGGTAGGGAGTAAAGAGAACGCTTTATACGATATGCTGAAAGGCAGTGTTACGAAAGGCGGACAGATCCGGGGCATCTTTTATGACCCGGCGACAGGCAAGATAAACGGTATGATCTACGATGTGAAGGATTATCAAATAGAGATTAAGAATGATTCCGAAGTGGAAGTCCGTGACAGAAAATGAAAAAGGGATACCAAAGATGAACAGATGGAAACACATTAGAGAAGACAGAAATGGATTTACGCTGGTAGAAGTGCTTGCAGTTCTGGTCATTATTGCAATCCTGGCAGCGGTTGCTATTCCGACCATGAGTGGGTTTATCAGTGATGCCAGAAAGAAGTCATATACTTCGCAGGCCCGGAATGTCTATGTTGCGGCACAGGCTGCGGCTCTGGAACAGGAAGGCACGAATAATGGAATAGCTGTGGCCTCGATTGTCGAGTATACCAGAGGCGACGGTTCCAAATACATAGCCAGAGTGGAGGCGCTTCTTGGCAATGACGTGGAGAGCGGAAGCAGCTTTAAGATAACGCTGGACGGAAACAAAGTTGAGGAAATAGAGTATACCCCGGAAGATGGGAAGAAGATTACGATCACCGGCGGAAAGGGCGTTACCTATGAAGACTGAAGAGGAGCATATGGGCAGTAGTATTCCCAGGAGGGTCGTCGCAGCTGCGGTGGCCCTTTTTCTGGCGGGTATAACCTGGTATCACTGCGGTGGACTGGGCCTCCGTGCAGTCATGATATGGATGGTATGTCTGATTTTAGCGGCGATCGCATATACGGATTTTAAAACCATGCGTATTCCGAACCGGATGACAGCCGCGCTTCTCATTCCTGCGTTCCTGTCTCTTGTAACGGAGCCAGGAATCACTCTTTTAAGCAGAGCGATGGGAGGGCTGGCTGTCAGCCTGCCCATGTATCTCATGACGCTTGCCGTTCCGGAAAGCTTTGGCGGCGGTGATATCAAACTGATGGCTGTCTGCGGCCTTATACTTGGAGGACCGCGGATCATTGCTGCCGCCTTTCTCGCTGTGGTGTCTGGAGGTTGCTATGCAATCTGGCTGCTGGCGTCACATAAGGCCGGGCGCGGATCGCATTTTGCTTTTGGTCCATTTCTGGCGGCGGGTGTCGTGATTTCCCTTCTGTATGGAGACAAGCTGCTGGCCTGGTATCTGGGGTTTTTAAGAGGATGAGAGGCCGAAAGATTAATGGTAGAGATTCTTGAACGTGGTAAAATGCTGGAACTGCCGAATGAGAGAAAGGGTGATTTTGTGGCGGATTACGAATATACAGCGAAAAGTATTAACGGCAGGCGCACGAGAGGGAAGATTCAGGCTCAGGACTTTGAGCAGGCGTGGACGAAGATCCGGGCCATGGGTCTGTATCCGGTGAAGGTCAAAGAAGAGCGCGGAAAAGTCAGAAGGCGTCCACTGGGCTATGGACTTCTGTCACGATTTATGGGTGAATTGACAGTCATGCTGAATTCCGGAATACCTTTGGCGCAGGCGCTGAACTTAATCAGTGTCAAGGAATCGAGAAAAGATTTAAGGGAGATCTATGGAAAACTCTATCATATGATCCTGCACGGCGTGGATTTTTCTCAGGCGATGGAGATGCAGGATGGTGTATTTCCACCTATTCTCATCGGCATGGTGCGCGCCGGGGAAGCGGGAGGCGGCCTCGCAGAGGCGTCAGGGAAAATGGCAGAGTACTTCGAACGGGAAGATGAGACGAGGAAGAAGATCGGGACCGCCATGGTCTATCCCGCCTTTCTCTTTCTGACCGTTACTGCGGTGGTGCTCCTGCTGTTTACTGCCGTCCTTCCCAGCTTTTTCGAGCTGTTCGAATCCATGGAGCAAATACCGGTTTCCACGCAGATTCTGATGGCAGTAAGCCACGGGCTTCGGAATCATTTTACAGATATCGCCGCGGTCATTATTTCGGCTGCAGTGATTCTGGCCGGAGTATTTACCCGGCCTGGCGCAGTGGTATGGAAGGATAAAATGATGCTTCATATTCCGGGGATCGGGACACTTCTCAGGACGATCATGGCTGGCAGATTTGCAAGGACCTTCAGTTTCCTGTATGGCGGAGGCGTTCCATTTATTAATGCACTGGAACTGACTGCGGATGCGCTGGGCAGCCTCTATATGAAGAAACGGCTCTGTCAGGTAATGGAGGATATGAAAAACGGAATGCTTCTTTCCGACTCACTGTCTCAGATCAGAGAGTTCTGTCCCGAACTAATTCACAGCATTTACATAGGAGAGGAATCCGGTAATTTGGATTCCATGTTGAAACGCACCGCGGAATCCTTTGAAATAAGGTCAGAGACAGCGATAAAGCGGCTATTGTCGCTTCTGGAGCCGACTATGATTATTATCATGGCAGTCATCATTGGTTATTTGATGCTGTCTGTGATGGTTCCCATTTACCAGTATTATCAGAGTATCGGATAAGGCCTTAAACAGGAGGGCACATATGAGATTATCAGTCTATTTAGGGGAAAATGAGATAAGGACTGTGCTTGGAAGGTCAGGGAAAAAGATAGAGATTATGGACTGCCTTAGCATCCGTTTAAAGGAAGGCGCCTTAATCAACGACGTTGTGACAGAAGAGGAAGCTGTAAAGGAGGTACTGAACGGAATCAGGAAGCGGTATGGTAAATACCGCAGGCATGTTTATTTGACTATGGGCGGAAACCAGATTATCACGAAGGTGCTGAGAGCTCCGCGTATGCCTCACAGCCAGATGCTGGAACTGGTGAGACGGGAGATTTCCGATCTGATTCTGCCCTCAGAGAAGGGCAGCTACGTCTATGATTACAGCATCATCAGGAGGAAAAACAGGGATAACAAAGGGTGTACCATCCTCTGTGTGGCGATGAAACGCAGTGTGATTCTTGAGTACCAGAGCCTGTTCTCCGAATGTGGTTTGAAGCTGAAATCGATTGACGTCGCAGTAGATGGTTTGAATAATCTGGTTGATTTCCTGCCGTCTTTCCGGAATAAGACATTTATTATGGCAATCGCGGATGGACGGAATATGATGACATCGCTTTACATCGATGGTGTCTATACGTATACGAACCGTATGCGTCTGGTTGATGAGAGAGGAACTGAGGAGAGTACGGCAGAGATGGCGAAGGTGATCCGGTCCGTTATCCATTTCTGCAAGATGCAGAAAGATGAATTTGAACTGGATTTTGTCTGTCTCTGCGGGCTGGGGAAAGAAGAACTGGACAGCCTCATTCCCCGCATTGTGAAAAATGAGGATATCACCGTGACGGTGCCCGGTGATGAAGCGCTGATTACAGCGAAAGACGGCATCAGCTATGCCATGGGCCAGTATATGTATGTCACCGGCAGTCTGCTGGGAGGCCGTAAGTCTCTGGATCTCATTGGAGCGGCGAAACAGAAGGAAAGGCGCAGGGAAGAGGAACGATCCCGTTTTCTTGGGGCATGTCTTTTACCTGCGGCAATTATCAGTATCTTCCTGGGGATTGCGGCCAATAACGAGATTGCTGTAAAAAGCATGAGGGAAGAGATACATGTTCTTGAAGAACGCATGTCTGAAAAAGGGAGAAAAGAGGCGCTGGCCGAAGAAAAACAGTTGAAAGAGAAACTGATGTCCCTGAGAACCCTGACGGCCGGGCAGGCTGCAGTAAAGAAAGAGGCGGTAAAGACTGCGAAGATGAACAGCGCTGTGCGGAAGTACATCTTTGACGCGGCGGGCGGAAGCCTGGAGCTTTCCGAACCGGAATACATGGATGGCTCGCTGATTTTTAACGGAAATTCACAGAACTATGAGGAAATATCAGCTTATGCGCACAGACTGGAAGAGAGCGGACTGTTCTCGAAGGTAAAGTATTCCGGATTTACCAATGTCAATCCGGTGACAAAGAAAAAGGATGGCTGGTATTATTTTCAACTGGAGTGTGTATTAAAAATGCCGGAATAAGGAGGGAACCATGAGAAAACTGACGCAGAGAGAAAAGGTACTGGTTTATATTGCGGTAGTTCTTCTGCTTTTAACGGGAGTCTACTATCTGGTGAAAATTCCATCCGATATGAAACGGGTAAGGACAGAGGCGGAACTGAAAATTATACAGCTTCAGGAACGCGAGTCCGAGAACGATCTGACCGGAAAATCTGTCCTGGAGCAGGAGATTGGCAGAGAACAGGGCGTGATCGGTGAAAATACGGAGGATTATCTGCCGTACCGCACCAATTCCATGCTGATTCCGGAACTTGCAGAGTATCTGACCTCCTTTGAAATTGTACCCGAGACCATTAAGGTTGAAGATGTTTCGGTTCTGGAAACAAAGGATGCGGCGGAAACAGGATATAACATCCATAAGGCGACTGTCCATGTAGAGGCATCAGGAGCAATGGAAGATTTATACCGGCTGCTTGACTGGGCATACGGCAGAGACTGGATCTCTGTGACTTCATATTCCAGAAACAGCATAGAGGATAAGGCCGATGGAACGGAAGAAATGACGGATAGCAGCGTCAAAGGTGAAACGCTGTCTATGACGGTGACTTGCTTAATGCTGGAGTTGAAAAGCAGTGAGGAAGTGAAAAACAGTGAGGAAGTAAAAAACAGTGGTGAATACAGCGATATGAAAATCATCAGTGAGCCCTGAAAGACAGAAAACTGAAATGAGGTGGTTAAATGGCAGGGCGCAAAAACGGGGAAGAAGGGTACGTACTCGGCTGGGTCGTAGTTATGGTCATGATACTGATGATTCTGGTGACCGGGATTCTGTTTGCCACTTCGGCGTATTATCGGCAGAGTCTTAGGGAGTACAATGACAGGCAGGCGTATTTAACGGCACGTTCCATCGTACAGACTGCGGCTGCAGACTTTACAGGCAACGGTTCCGGAGAGCTGCGGGATGCCATTTTAGATGAAATTTCGGGATTTATGGGTGGCGGGGCAGATGTGGAGCTGGGAGACGAACCGGATGAGGAGTTAGATGCGGAGCTGGGAGACGAACCGGATGAGGAGTTAGATGCAGCGCTGGGAGACGAACCGGATGAGAAGTCAGGCGCGGAACTGGAAGATGAACCAGATGGAGAATTCAGAGCAGAGCCTGGAAACGAATCAAATGGAGCATTTGGCACAGAACCAAAAGCAGAACTAAACGCGCAATCCAACACGGATTCGGCCAATAAATCAGATTCCAAAATCAACACAGAAACAGGCACCACTTCTCCCCAGCCGCCTCTAAAAGACAGCGGCAACGATTCAGACATCATCAACATGATTCCCATCTCCGCCATCAAGTTCCAATTAGATGCCACCATGGGAAGCTGTACGATGACCGGATACTACATGCCGGAAGAGAACTGTCTTATGTTGACCGCTACTGCGAAGAAAGGCAGCAGCACCGAGATCATGACAGTTTATCTCCAGAACGATCCGGAATCGGAGGAAGAGCCATGGATCGTCCTCGGGTATGAACGGGGAGAACCACAGCTTATAAATTAACGGGATGGCATAAGTGGAATAACCGCGAATGGGAGGCAAATCGTGAAATGTGGTAAAACGGCAAGGCGCAGTAATATGGAAAAACACAGTAACATGGCAAGACACAATAATACAGAAAACCCCTGCAAATCAAACGCTGGTTTTACTCTGATCGAGTCTCTGGCGGCATGGACCATTCTATTGATTGCGGTCACGATATTCTTGAAGTGCCTGGGAATGGCACATTCTTCCCTGGGCAGGGGAACCGTGATGAGAAAACAGTATATGGCTGCACTGGAATGCGTGGAACTGGAAAAGGAACCGATCAGAACGAAAGAGACAAAACTCAGATTCAAAATAAACAATCATACAATTTCCATGGATGCAGTGATCATGGAATATGGGGTGTCATGGACCGGTAAGGGAGAGACCTCGCCTGTCACCCTGAAGGTGGTAGGGCCGGTGCCGAAATTCAGGGAGTGAGGTGCAGCGTGAGTGGAAAATGGAATGGCCGTCTGCGCGGTGACCGGGGAATGACGCTGACGGAATTGATCGCGTCCCTGGCAATCGCATTTATTCTCATGAGCTTCCTGATCCGGATGTATACCTACACGGGAAACATGTTTGAAACGAGCGCCTCCGCCGACGACTTAAGGAGAACGACTCAGGTGGTTGTCGATTATCTGGAGGACAGGATTTCCTGTGCGGAGAGTCTGGTGATCAGCAGAGAAGAATTGACCGGTGATGAATACGGCCATGAAATACTGTTTTCAAGGAATGGCCGGATCTACTGCGACGGAGAAGCGATATGCGAAGAGGAATTTTACCGGAAGAGAAAGGTCTTCTGCGAGATTCTGCCTGTATCGTCAGAAGGAAATGCACCAGTTTTAAAGTACCGGATTACGTGGAAGAATCGAACGAATACGGCTTTATATTCCGCAGACTCTGTGGTAAAATTAGTTAATTTAGAGCTGAACGGCAAAGATATAATCCGCCGTGATCTGGAAGGCGGAGCCGGCACAGCCGGAAATACCCTCTATATTTACTACACAGATCCGGGATATTCCAGCAGGCAATGAGTCTGCGTCATGGGAATTGATTGAAAATACAGTTCGAGGTTGGAAGTTTGAGGTTGGAGAAATGAAGGGAATACACATTGGAGAAGTGCTGGTAGAACAGGGCGCCATCACGAAGGAACAACTGAATGAAGGTCTGAAGCAATTGAAAGCGGAGACAAATGACCGGCGTCTGGCCGAAGTCCTGACGGAACTTGGGTATATAACGGACCGGGAGCTTATGGAAGTGCTGGGACGCAGTATGGGACTCGAAGTCATTGATCTGGAGTTCTTTCATATCGATGAGCGTGCAGTGGAGAAAATTCCGAAACAGCTGGCCATAAAATATAATATTATGGCAGTTTCCATGGAAGGAAGCTGTTTAACCGTGGCGACAGCGGATCCTCTGGATTTATATGCGCTGGAGGACATCCGTCTGGTGACCAATATGAGAATCCTGCTGATTCTGGCGGAACGGACGCAGATCCGCCACGCGATCGAGCTGAATTACTCAGGGATTGACGCCAGAGCGGCGGCGAGACTGGCCAGCGAACACGCCGTATTTTCCAGAACCTTTGCGGAAAACCTGATGGTAAGCTCCGATGAGGATCAGGCGCCGATCGTCCGTCTGTTAAACAGCCTGCTTTTGAAGGGCTACAATACAAATGCCAGTGATATTCATATCGAGCCCTACGAAAATGAGACGGTTGTCCGCATGAGGCGCGACGGAATGCTGATTCCATACATGACGCTTTCTCCTGCCATTCATCAGGGCATTGTGGCGCGCACCAAGATTCTGGCGAAGATGGATATTGCCGAGAAAAGGAAATCGCAGGACGGTCACTTCAAAGTCACACTGGATGGCAGGGAGATGAACGTGAGAGTATCCTTCGTACCTACCCTTTACGGCGAAAAGGGTGTGCTTCGGTTCCTGACGACAAATACGCCGATTGACCGCAGCGCCGCATTTGGCATGTCCGGTGATAACTACCGGAAGATGAAACAGCTTCTGCGTATCCCGCACGGGATCATTTACTTTACCGGACCGACCGGAAGCGGTAAGACAACGACATTATATTCGGTTCTTCAGTATTTAAGCAGCCGCCTTGTGAATATTGTTACAATAGAGGATCCGGTGGAACGCAATCTGCCGAAGATTAATCAGATACAGGTCAATGACAGAGCGGGGCTGAACTTCCAGACAGGACTGCGCTCCATTCTTCGTCAGGATCCCGATATCATCATGATCGGAGAGACAAGAGACCCGGAGACTGCTGAGATTTCAGCACGCGCCGCTATCACAGGTCATCTGGTATTTTCCACACTTCATACCAATGATGCCGCATCATCAGTTACGAGGCTGATGGATATGGGAATTCCCGCGTATCTGGCCGCGGCCTCCATAGCCGGAATCGTATCCCAGAGACTTATGAGAAAGGTTTGTCCCTACTGTCAGGAAGAGTATGAGGCGCGTCCCGAAGAACTGAAGATTCTGTACGGAAAGCCTGCGGCTCCTGGTGAACACGTACGTCTGCGCCGGGGAAAGGGCTGTTATCTCTGCAATGAGACAGGATACAAGGGCCGCATTGCCATCCATGAGATTTTAAGCGTGGATGCGGAGATGAAGCGCATGATCTCAGAGGGCAGAAAAGAAGACGAGTTGAAAGCGTACGCAATTCGCAGCCATGGGATGACGACTCTGAAAGAAGAGGCGGTGAAAATGGTTCTGGCTGGAATTACGACATTTGAGGAGATGGAACGTCTGGTCTATACGATTGATATGGATTATTTCGGGGAAGACTGAGGAAGAATAAGGAAGGGGAAAAAGGAGGACTTCATATGGAGACAGCATGGATGGCGGTCACAGCCGTCTGGTCGTGGATCATGGAGCATTTAATTTACATCAATCTGATTTTTTCAATCATAATAGTATTTTTCCAAAGACGTGATCCGAAATCTGTCTGGACCTGGCTGATGGTCCTGTATTTCATACCGATTTTTGGCTTCGTGTTTTACCTCCTTCTGGGGCAGGACATGGGGAAAAGCAAGATGTTCCGCGTCAAGGAAGTGGAGGACCGCGTCTATTTTACCGTGCGCGGCCAGGAGGAGTTTTTAAAGACGCACGATACCAGCCTGGAGTCTCATCTGTCCCGTGACTATGAGGACCTGGTGCTGTACAATTTAGAGACCTCAGGAGCGGTTTTGACCATCGACAATACTGTCCGCATTTTTACGGATGGCGAGGCAAAATATACGGATCTGCGCAATGAACTGAGAAAAGCCGACCGTTTTATCCACCTTCAGTACTATATTATCAAGGACGACGAGCTGTTCGATTCCATCAGCCCGATCCTGGCCGAACGGGCCAGAGCCGGAGTGGAGGTCCGTATTCTCTGTGACGGTATGGGCGGCCGTTTCATGCCGAAGAAGAAATGGGAGGAACTGAAGCAGTGCGGTGTGAAGGTAGGGATTTTCTTTCCGCCCATCCTGGGACGGCTCCAGCTTCGAATGAATTACCGCAACCACCGGAAAATCGTGGTTATTGACAACAAGGTTGGCTACGTGGGCGGATTTAACATCGGGCGCGAGTATATTTCCAGAGACCCCAAGTTCGGCTATTGGAGGGATACGCACTTAAAGCTGACGGGCGGTTCTGTGCTGAGTCTTCAGATTCGTTTCGCGCTGGACTGGAATTACGCGGCAGGAGAAAACCTGTTTAAGGATATGAGGTATTTTGAGACCGGCGCCGATTTATTCCGGCTGGATCAGGTGGATCCAGGTATTCATCCGCTGGGGATTCAGATCATTGCCAGCGGTCCGGACGCTGTCAGCAGGCAGATCCGGGACAATTATATCCGGTTGTTCGCAAAGGCGCGCGACCATATCTATATCCAGACGCCGTATTTTGTTCCGGATGATGCCGTCTTATCCGCGCTTTCTATTGCCGCCAGGTCCGGAGTGGATGTCCGCCTGATGATCCCGTGCAAGCCGGACCATCCGTTTGTATACTGGGCGACCTACTCCTATGTGGGTGATCTTCTGTCAGCGGGAGCCAGGTGCTATACGTATGAGAACGGCTTCCTCCATGCCAAGGGCGTGATGACAGACGGGCGCGTCTGCTCCTATGGCACGGCAAACATGGACATCAGAAGCTTTGAGCTGAATTTTGAGGTCAATGCCGTCATTTACGATGAGGAGACCACGAAAGAACTGGAAAATATCTTTATTGAGGATTTAAAGCTTTGCAAAGAGATAACCAGAGAGGGCTATGCGTCGAGAGACTTGTGGATCCGGGTGAAGGAGCAGTGCAGCAGACTGTTGTCGCCGCTTCTTTAAAACGAAAGCTTTCGTCACAATGGTGAAATGGTGCCGTAGGCGATCTGCTATAATTTTATTATTATTTCTGGTAACCCGTTCATGAATTCTTTCGACAGATCTTTCGTTATCTCATATTCAATCCGGTCATAGATTTTATGGCCGGATTCTTTACTGAGTATGAACAAAATTTTCTTGCTTTCATTTGTTACCATCCTAAGTGATTTTTCCTGGCAGGTTTTCGGAATCATAAATCTTCTGGCATTACTTTTTGGAAAATCATATCCGATAATCCCGATGCTATTTCCAATTGCCATTGTAAGTTGATATTGTTCGGGTCCGATTGTTGTATAGCCAAGTCTTACTGATTTTGCTTTTTTAACAAAGTCAAAAACCTGTTCAAATGTACGTTCTTTTCTGTAAAATGTGGATAATCCATACAAAAGGTTAATATCCTTTGACACATCCTGATAATTTTTACAATTTTTGTACGTTAAAAAGGCATCTTCAGAGGCTGTTTCGCAGCCCAATAGATGCCAGTAATTATAAAAGTTGAATGTTATTTCACAAAAATCGGGATTATGCCTTTTCCCAGTTGTGAAAACAATCAAATAATCGTTGCTGCATTTTTCGTCGTATGTTTGGATATGCCTTTGTAATATAGCTAAGATTTGCTCTGATATCATGCTTTTCTTTCGTAGATAAGCAAAGAGTCATGGAATGTTCCATAACTCTTTGTCAGGAATAATTCTGGTTTGTTGCGTTGCTTTACCAACATATAGGCCTTTCACCTATCCGGCATTCAGGACAGCCAGGCTTCCTTCATTTACTGATGTCACTGTAAAGTTTTTATCGATGCCAGAAACACCGCTGTACGCTCCTTATACAGGTGTCCATACTAAAATATATGGAAAGAATTTGCATTCTTTGGCAATTACATTGTATCATATGCAGAGCGGATAAACAAGAATACTTTATTTGAAAAGCTTCCATATTTTTTATACCTCATTTTTTGTTCATAAAATTACCGCTTTGGGTACATACTGGTACTTATGAAGACGACAACACTAAACACAACAACATTCAAAAAATTTACAATCAGCAGCACGGCGCTGCAGCTAAAACAGCTCCCGGTCAATTTTTGCAAATGCGGAATTACAGGCTGGTGCCTGGAGGTCCTTTTTACGTCAGCGGAATCGATCATGAGGCACGACTGGAGGCTGATGGGGAGGACGTCCCTTTTGATGTTCCCTATCTACGGATGCGGAGCGCTTCTGGGACCGATCGGCAAATGGATCGACGACTGGCTCAATCCGGGGAAATCACTGAGCGTAAAAAAGTCGGATCTGGCGGTCCGCCACGGTATGCTTTACATGGTCCTGATTTTTGTGGCCGAATACGCCTCAGGAGCGTGGCTTCGGTCACGGGGAATGTGTCCCTGGGACTATACGGGACGGAGTACGAATATCGACGGCCTCATACGGCTCGATTTTGCTCCGCTGTGGTTCGCCACAGGGCTTTTATTTGAGCAAATTACGAAAAAGAAAGGCGGGTAAGTCTTGTAATTACACTCTTCATTTTATATAATAGTAAAAATGGAGGGGAAGACCAATGATACGTTTTATATTTGTAGCAGCAACTGTCATTCTGTTTTTAATTTTAAGTATTCCGCTGATGCTGGTGGAATTTCTGATTGGTAAGAAAAACCGCCGCCTGCGCGATGTGCAGAGTCTGGCCGTGATCCAGTGTGTATTCCGGCTGATCCTCTGGATGGCGGGAGTGAAGATCACGGTAAAGGGAAGAGAGAATGTCCCGACTGACCAGGCGGTACTTTACGTGGGGAACCACCGCAGCTATTTCGATATCCTGGTGGGATATGTGACGGTTCCGTCCCTGACCGGTTTTGTGGCCAAGAAGGAGATGGAGAAGATTCCGCTTCTTTCATCCTGGATGAAGCTGGTCAACTGCCTCTTTCTCGACCGCGTGAATTTAAAGGAAGGTTTAAAGACCATCCTTGCAGGAATTGAACAGGTGAAACGCGGCGTCTCCGTATGGATTTTCCCGGAGGGAACGAGAAATAAGAACGACGACCCGCTGGATATGCTGACGTTCAAAGAGGGAAGCTTAAAGATTGCGGAAAAGAGCGGCTGCTATGTGGTGCCAGTGGCCCTGACAGGGACCGCAGAAGTCTTTGAACAGCATTTTCCGAAGATCAAACCGTCCCATGTGACCATCACCTTTGGAGAGCCGTTCCACACAAAGGAACTTCCTCCGGAAGTGAAGAAGTTCCCGGGGGCTTACACGGAAGAACAGATAAAGGCCATGCTTAGGCTTCAGCTGGCAGAAGGACAGAATTTATGAGTACATTCGATTTACAGGAAATCAGAAAACAACTGGATCAGGTCGACAGGGAGATTGTGACCCTGTTCGAGGAACGCATGCGCCTATGCGGCGACGTGGCGGAATATAAGATTGAAAACGGCAAACCGGTCTACGACGGAGAGCGGGAGAGACAGAAGCTGGACTCCGTGAAGGCCATGACAGACGACAGCTTCCAGAAGCAGGCCGTGGAGGAACTGTTCAGCCAGATGATGACGATCAGCCGCCGGTATCAGTATAAGCTGATGGCGGAACACGGACTGACAGCCAGGATGGATTTCAAGGCCGTGAAGGAGCTTCCTCTGAAGGGAATCCGCGTGGTGTACCAGGGAGTGGAAGGTGCATACAGCCATGAAGCCACACTGCAGTATTTTGGCAGTGATGTGGACGCCTATCACGTGCAGTTCTGGGAAGATGCCATGAAGGAGGTCGAGGCCGGCCGGGCCGATTACGCGGTCCTGCCCATCGAGAATTCCTCGGCGGGGGCGGTCAGCGATAATTACGACCTGCTGATCAAATACCATAATTACATTGTGGCGGAGAATTTCATCCCGGTCAGCCATGCGCTTTTGGGACTTCCGGAGGCGGAGCTTTCGGATATTACCACCGTATTTTCCCATCCCCAGGCGCTGATGCAGTCCTCCCGATACTTAAACTCCCATCGGGACTGGGCGCAGTACAGTGTGGAGAACACCGCGGCGTCTGCAAAGAAGGTCTTGAATGACGGGAAGAAGAATCAGGCGGCGGTGGCCAGCGAGACAGCCGGAAGGCTGTACGGTTTAAAGGTGCTGGAGCCATCCATCAATCATAACAAAAATAATACGACCCGGTTCATCATCCTGTCCAGGGATCCCATATACCGGGAGGATGCGTCGAAGGTGAGCATCAGCTTCGAGCTTCCCCACACGAGCGGTTCCCTGTACAATATGCTGAGCAATTTTATCTATAATCATGTGAACATGCGCATGATCGAATCCAGGCCCATTGCCGGAAGGAACTGGGAATACCGGTTCTTCGTCGATATCGAGGGAAACCTGGGCGATGCGCAGATTCAGAATGCGTTAAAGGGAATTGAAGAAGAAGCGTCTAACATGAGAATTTTAGGCAATTATTAAGGGACGAAGAACGGTCAGGCGGCTGTAGGCTGCCTGGCCATTTCGAAAAAATAGGGAGGAACTTATGAAATCGCAGGAACTCATTATCTACCGAAATCTGCAGCACCGGGAACTGTTTGATCACGTTTCCACACTTCTGGCCGTCGGGCCGGACGACAAGCCGAGAACAATGCCGGATTCCTATGCCTGTGCCAGCCAATTGATCGACATGGCGGTGACTTACGGCTTTGAGGGGAATCTCTGGCATTGTTTTTTAGCATTCTGCCTTGCAAACAACGAAAATGTATACAGTACTTCATGTGAAATTGTGGGCCATATCGAAGGCTCTCTGAATGAACTGGCTGCCCATGATTTCAACGTGATCAAGGAGCTGTTTGATTACGATATCCAAACACTGGACGGCGGGGATGGTCCGACGGGCGGCGGTGTCTGGTCCGCACTTTCAGACTACCACGCGGCCAATGGCAACAGCCGCGTGTTCAACAAGAGAATCCGGGACCAGATCGTGGCGCTGGCGGTGGAGCTGGAGCGGTCTGAGGATGTAGCCGCCTTCGGAAAAGCCGTGACGGAGTTTTACCGCCGGTTCGGCGTCGGCAAGTTCGGGCTTAACAAGGCGTTTCGAATCGAGGAGATCGATCACGAGGTCCATATTAATCCCATCACCAATGTGGAGCACATTTATCTGGACGATATCATCGGCTACGAGCTTCAGAAGAAGAAGCTGATCGAGAATACGGAGGCATTTATCCAGGGAAGAGCGGCCAACAATGTGCTTCTGTTCGGCGACAGCGGAACGGGGAAATCCTCCAGCATCAAGGCTATTTTAAATGAGTACTACGAGCAGGGGCTGCGCATCATCGAGGTATACAAGCACCAGTTCAAGAGCCTGTCCGAGGTACAGGAGCAGGTGAAGGACAGGAACTACAAGTTCATCATCTACATGGATGATTTGTCCTTTGAGGATTCCGAGCTGGAATACAAGTATTTAAAGGCCATCATCGAAGGCGGTCTCGGAAAGAAGCCGGGGAATGTGCTGATTTATGCGACCTCCAACCGGCGCCATCTGATCCGTGAGAAGTTCAGTGATAAGAGGGAGCTGGATGATGAATTACATAATAACGACACCGTACAGGAGAAGCTGTCACTGGTAGCCAGATTCGGCGTGACCATATACTTTGGCTCTCCGGATAAGAAGCAGTTCCAGAACATTGTAAGGGAGCTGGCGGAGCGGTATCATGTAAATATGCCTTTGGAGGAGCTCTACGCGGAGGCCAACAAGTGGGAGCTAAGCCACGGAGGACTGTCCGGAAGGACGGCCAGCCAGTTCATCACACACCTGATGGGCACCCGGGAAGATTTTACGCAAATTTGACACATGTCCTGACAAAAGGAGAGTATAATGGAAAGGATGTTGCCCGTACTGGGCGGTAAGGAGGACAAGTATGGCAATTAAACTATTCGCAGCCATCGACGTGGGTTCATTTGAACTGGAACTCGGTATCTATGAGGTTTCGCCCAAATACGGAATCCGCCGGGTAGACCATGTGCGCCACGTCATCGCCCTTGGAAAAGATACCTATAATAATGGAAAGATCAGCTATGAACTGGTGGAGGAGATGTGCGGCGTCTTACAGCAGTTTGCGGAGATTATGGAGGCCTACAAGATTTCAGAGTACCGCGCCTATGCCACCAGCGCCATGCGCGAGGCCCGCAACAACCAGATCGTACTGGATCAGATCCGGGTTCGGACAGGGATTGAAGTACAGATCATCAGCAACTCGGAACAGCGGTTTATCAGCTATAAGGCCATTGCCTCCAAGGACGCGGAATTTAACAAGACAATTCAGAAAGGTACAGCCATTGTGGACGTGGGCTTCGGCAGCATGCAGATATCCCTGTTCGATAAGGATGCACTGATCTCCACCCAGAACCTTCTCCTGGGCGTCTTAAGGATACGGGAGATGATGTCCAATATCCAGGCTGACATCCGGATGGAGAATACTCTCATCGAGGAACTGGTGGATAATGAGCTTGTGACTTTTAAAAAGATGTATTTAAAGGACCGAGAGATCAAGAATTTAATCGGCATTGGGGAATGTATCCTCTATTTATCCAGAGGAAGCGGAACGGGGAAACCTGTGGACCGGGTGACCGCAGAAGATTTCAAGGCATTCTATGAGAAGCTGGTGGATATGCCTCTCTACCAGATCGAAGAGCGTTTCGGGGTGAACAGCGAGTACGCGGCCCTCTTAATGCCGGCGGCCATTATTTACCGGAGAGTCTTAGAGCTGACCGGGGCCGAGATGTTCTGGATACCCGGAATCCGTCTCTGCGACGGCATTGCCGCGGAATATGCGGAGGAGACCAGGGCGGTAAAATTCACCCACGATTTCACCGAGGATATCCTTGCGGCGTCCCGTAACATGGCGAAGCGCTACAAATGTCACGCTTCCCACACGGCGGATATGGAGAAACACGTTCTCGATATATTTGACAGCATGAAGCGGTACCACGGCATGGGAAAGAGAGAGCGTCTCCTGCTGCAGATCTCCGCCATCATCCACTCCTGCGGCAAATTCATAGGTATGAAGTACACGGGAGAGTCGGGGTATAATATCATCATGTCGACGGAGATCATCGGTTTATCCCATATGGAGCGTGAGATCATCGCCAATGTGGTGCGCTATAACAGCATTGATTTCGATTACAATGAGGTCACATTTAATGAAGACCTGTTTCGTGATACAAAGGGTGAGCTGACCCATAACGACGTGACCATACTGATCGCCAAGCTGACGGCGATTCTGCGGCTGGCCAATGCCATGGACCGGAGCCATAAGCAGAAGCTTCACGATTGCCGTCTGAGTGTTAAGGAAGGCCAGCTGCTGGTGACCACGACCTATGGAGGGGATATTACCCTGGAGGCGGTGGCATTTGCCCAGAAAGCGGATTTCTTCGAGGAAATTTTCGGAATCCGGCCTGTATTAAAACAGAAGAGGAGGTTGTCCTGATGGCAGATATTGATGAAAGATTCTACAATCCTGATAATTATGTAAACCGTGAACTGAGCTGGCTGGAATTTAACTACCGCGTGCTGAGTGAGGCCAGGGATAAGAACCTGCCTCTGTTTGAACGGCTGAAATTCTTAAGCATTACCTCGTCAAACCTGGACGAATTTTTCATGGTCCGTGTCGCCTCCTTAAAGGACATGGTCCACGCAAAATATACGAAGCCGGATATCGCCGGTTTAAAGCCCTCAGAGCAGCTGGAAAAGATCGGCGTAAAGACGCACGAGATGGTAGCCATGCAGTATTCCACCTACAACCGCTCAATACTCCCTGCGTTAAAGCAGAATGGCCTGTGTGTGGTCACGACCCATGCGGACTTAAACGCGGAACAGGGCGCCTACGTAGATGAGTATTTCCGGGAAAATGTATATCCCGTTCTGACCCCGATGGCTGTGGACTCGTCCCGCCCGTTTCCGTTAATCCGGAACAAGACGTTAAACATCGCGGCGCTTCTTCAGAAGAAGAGCGGAGAAGAGGACTTAGAGTTCGCCATGGTTCAGGTACCCAGCGTACTGCCGAGAATCGTGGAGATCCCAGCCGACAGGAAATCCGGCCGTTCCGTGATCCTTCTGGAGGAGATCATCGAACGCAACATCGGTTCCATGTTCTTAAACTATAATGTGGTCGCCTACAGTCCCTTCCGTATCATGAGGAACGCGGATTTGACCATCGACGAGGAAGAGGCGGTTGATTTACTGGAGGAGATCCAGAAGCAGTTAAAGAAGCGCCAGTGGGGCGAGGCCATCCGTCTGGAAATCGACGAGAAGATGGACAAGAGCCTGCTGAAGATATTAAAGAGAGAGCTTTCCATCAGCTCGGGCGACATCTATGAGATCGGAGGGCCGCTCGATCTGACGTTCCTGATGAAGATGTACGGACTTGAGGGCTTCGAGCATTTAAAGGCTCCGAAGTACGTTCCGCAGCGGGTTCCGGCTCTGATGAACGAGGATGACATATTTACGAATATCCGAAAGGGCGACATTCTGCTGCACCATCCATACGAGACCTTCGGTCCGGTGGTAAACTTCGTAAAGAGCGCGGCTAAGGATCCGGATGTGCTCGCCATCAAGCAGACCCTCTACCGCGTCAGCGGCAATTCCCCGATTATCGCGGCCCTCGCTGAAGCGGCCGACAACGGGAAACAGGTCTCCGTTCTGGTGGAGCTAAAGGCCCGTTTCGATGAGGAGAATAATATTAACTGGGCAAAGAAGCTGGAGAAAGCGGGCTGTCACGTTATATACGGACTGGTGGGTTTAAAGACCCACAGCAAGATCACCCTGGTGGTGCGCCGGGAGGAAGACGGAATCCGCCGCTATGTGCATCTGGGAACCGGCAACTACAACGATTCCACAGCAAAGCTCTATACGGACCTTGGGCTCATGACGTGCAACCCGCAGATCGGCGAGGACGCCACGGCGGTCTTTAACATGCTGTCCGGTTACTCCGAGCCGCTGCACTGGAATAAACTGGTGGTAGCGCCTATCTGGCTGAGAAACCGGTTCTTAAAGATGATTCGCCGTGAAACGCAGAACGCCTTAAAGAAGAAACCGGCACATATTATGGCAAAGATGAACTCTCTCTGCGACAAGGAGATTGCGGCCGCGCTATACGAGGCCTCCTGTGCTGGCGTAAAAATTGAGATGGTGATCCGCGGAATCTGCTGCTTAAAGGCCGGCATTCCTAATTTGAGCGAGAACATCGAGGTACACTCCATTGTCGGTAATTTCCTGGAACACGCCCGTGTCTTCTATTTTGAAAATGACGGAAGTCCGGAGATCTATATGGGCAGCGCCGACTGGATGCCGAGAAACCTGGATAAGCGTGTGGAGATCATGTTCCCTGTGGAGGAGGAATCCTTAAAGGAACAGGTTATGCATGTCTTAAAGGTTCAGCTGGAGGACAATGTGAAGGCTCATATACTGAAACCGGATGGAACGTATGAGAAGCCGGATAAACGCGGCAAGGTGCTGGTGTGCAGCCAGGATCAGTTCTGCGAGGAAGCGGTAAAAAACGTGGAAGCAGAGCTGGGGAAAATGGACCCGGTGAGTAACCGGGTGTTTGTGCCGGTAATTAGTCAGAATTAGGGCTGGACGGGGGGACGCGGACTTTGCGCAGGCAGTTGGGGAAAAGAGAAGGCGGCCAGGCTGTGAAAGGTCCGCTGGCACCGGCTGCGCTGGAAAAAATGCGGAGGCGGTGGGAAGTAAAGGATAGGGGCAGTGGGATATAGAAGATTTGATAAAGTATTTTATATAAAGCAGCACGTGGAAAATGGGAGGCTGGGGCATGAGTAAGGAAGAACAGGTTTTTGGCGGGTTCTGGGATTTGTTTAATAAGAGGATTTTTCTGGATGAGTATAAGATGAAAAGACTGCTGAAGGGGTATAAGCCTTCGGAAGTGCACTGCATCGAATATATTGGGAAAAATACGGACTCTAATGTGACAAAGCTTGCTGAGGCTTTCTATATGACCAGAAGTGCAATCAGCAAAATTACAAAGAAACTTATGGAAAAGGGAGTCGTTGAGAGCTACCAGAAACCGGAGAACCGGAAGGAAATCTACTTTAGACTTACAAAACAGGGCGAACAGGTCTTTGAGATTCATGAGGAACTGCATCAGGAGTTCGAGGATCGGGATAAAGTGGTGTTCGATCAGGTGACTGAGGAACAACTCGATGGGATGCTCCGGTTCGTGGAAGCATATAAGCGCCACCTGGATCATGAGATTAAAAAGCTTGGGGTGGATGCCGACAGCGTCGGGTATGACCGGTTATAGAGGGCGTTAATAAAAACTAAGAAAAACTGTATCCAGGGTGACAGCGGATATCATATGTTCTGGCGTTTGAAAATTTTGCCGGTGCATTTTCGTGATTTAAATCGTGAGTTAACCGGCAGGGTTTGTTCCGGATTCGCTTTTGCAGCATGTAAATATATGTGTCTGTCAGCACGGCTTTAAAAAAATCCATTGTCAGTTTCCTGACTGTAACATAGTAAATCATCTTAAATAGTACTTGAAATAGTCAGACATTTTTCTATACAAAAACAGAACATACATTCGAAAATTTTATTGTACAATTTATGCACATATGGTACAATTGATTTATGGAAAAAGTATATGAAATATCAGAGAAAACAAAATTAACATATGGTCGTGGATATGTATATTCTTTACAGTACCACCTTATCTGGTGTACCAAATATCGGAAGAAGGTATTAACAGATGGAATCGATATTCAATGTAAGGAGATGCTGACAGAACTGGCGGACCAGTATTCTTTTCAGATCCTGGCGATGGAGGT